>JAZLML010000084.1:0-15833 GCA_045598625.1 Saccharofermentans sp. | reverse complement strand
ATATTTTGGAGGTTATTTATGAAGAAGTCATTTATTTTATTAACAACATTGGGATTGATCATGTTATTTTCGGGTTGCAGTGCCGCAACTGAAGCACAGGCAACTAAAGCTGAGACAGCGAAAGAAACCACAGCGGCAGCTGCTTCTGAGATTGAAACAACTGCTAAGGAAACAGAAGCTTCCGAGGCTACAGCGGCTACTGAGGCTGCAGAGGTTACGGAGGCTGCAGAAACTGCTGCTGAAGAGACAGCTGAGATATCCGAACAGGTTGTATGTCTTCCTAATCCGATGGTAGAGTACGAAAGCCTTGAAGAAGTAAACGAGATTCTCGGCGGTTATATGTGTAAGCCT
Source organism: Saccharofermentans sp. (assembly GCA_045598625.1). Taxonomy (GTDB): domain Bacteria; phylum Bacillota; class Clostridia; order Saccharofermentanales; family Saccharofermentanaceae; genus Saccharofermentans. Next base: position 15,482 of record JAZLML010000084.1, on the reverse strand, counting down.
GCTGCCATGGGCGTAACGGATGAGATGTTCTGGACTATCGATGCAGGTGAACAGGGAATGCTCGGTCAGTACTGCTACGAATTAAACGGTATCGGTTACACGATGAGATTTTCTCCTAATCAGACCGGAGACATCACAGGTGTTTACACCAATGCAGGTAATACGGTTTATGGTGAACCTAACGGAGATATAATCGAGTACGCACACGAAAGCGGTACACTTTTCGCTCGCTGGTTCACAATCGACGGACAGTATGTTTTTGAGGCTCCGTCCAATGAATTTACAACAGAGATTTTCGAGGGTGCTGCAGAAGAAATGTACCAGATGACTCTCGAGCACGCAGTTAATATGAACGGTGAGAACTGATATAGGGAGGTAATAGACATGGCTACACGTGAAGAAAACTTGAATATGATCCGTGAGAAGTTGACACAGGCAGATAAGGAACTTGATTCTTTGACAGACGAACAGTTGGATGCAATTGTAGGCGGTAAAGATTACACATACGGAGATACGCCGAAATTTATGGTAGGTGAGATTGTTGACGTTTATATTCCGATTTCCGGATTTTGGAATTCAGTTCTTTACGTACTGGTAGCTTATGACACTTCCGAGAAATTTTCCGGAGTTATCACCGGATATAAGCAGATTGATAACAAGTGGGTCTATGACATCATGACAAGCGCAGGCAAAGAGTTTGAGAAGATTGATGAGAGATTCATTAGTGTTAAGTAAACAGAAATTCTGATTTATCGAAAATACACACCATCATACAAAGGACGTTTTTTATAAGAAGACGTCCTTTATATTTTGTGCTTGATTTGAAGATGATTGACAGGTCCGTAATTAAGCACTATCATACGGGGGTATTAATCAGAAAGGGGCGTAATATGGGCTGGTGCAACATTAACATTTGCTGGCTTAAAGGTTTCATCGCAGCAGGCGATGGGGTTACTGCGCCTTTTTTCAGATAATTTTTGATTTTTTAATCTGAATATTCGCTGTATCTCCCAAGGTTTTGATTTTAACTTAAAGGAGATTTTTTTATGCAAAATTCAAAAAAACAACTGGGCAAACTATATTCTTTAAACGTTATCGCGAACGGTTGTCTTGCGGGTGCCGCGTGGGTTGCCGTGCTTGCAGCGGCCGGATATACCTCTGCCGAAATCGGAATCTGCGAGACTATATTTCATGCCGTAAGCCTTACCTGTGAAATACCGTCAGGTGTTGCGGCGGACGTTTTCGGTCGAAAGAAAATGTTGATTTTAAGCGGAATCAGTTCTCTTATTGCGGCACTTATGAAAGCTCTCTCCGGGGGAAACTTCATATGGGTTGCTCTGTCCATGATTTTCAGTGCATTGAGCTATAACCTGGCTTCGGGCTCGGATGCTGCTTTGGCATATGAGAGTTTGAAATCTGACGGTTTGGAAGAGAACTATAGTAAGTTCTCGTCCAACTCGAGTATTATTTATAGAACGGTTACCGGAATTGCTACGCTTCTTGCCGGGGTTACTGTGACACTCGGGTTGATATACGCCGAACTCTTGGATGTTATATTTATGTGCATCTATGTATTTATTGCCGCGACTCTTAAGGAAATTCGCAGTGACAGTATTAGAGAAACTCGAATGTGGACGGCAATCAAAAAGTGTTACATAGATAGTTTTCGATTTTTAGGAAGACACAGGCGCATATTTACCATGCTTGTTTTGAATTCTTTGGTCGGAGCAGCAGACACGCTTCTTTTGTTTTTTCTTCAGCAGGAATTCTCGGAAGCAGGGGTAAGTCTCACGCTTCTCGGGCCGCTGTTGTTCATGGTATCTATGGGAGGCGTGCTTGGCTCTTTAGTGTCGCGAAAACTGACGAAGACATCTTTCGGGAAGTTGGTTGTCATTTGTGCTCTCGGAGTCTCGGCGGGATTTATGACCGGCCTTACAGAACTTCCGATGCTTATGGTTATCGGCGGATTTATGTCTTCCATGTTTGACGATATGATACAAATTAAAACTGACGTTGTTCTTAACGGTTCCATACCGTCTGAACAAAGGTCGACACTTATTTCGGTGTCATCGTTTTTGTTCTCTTGCGTGATGATTGTCCTGTCTCCGTTGGCAGGGTTTCTGTTCGATATTTTCTGAGTATAATCGACTGTGATTTTCTGAGCGGAGGAAGGAAGATAGGCGAAACAGGCTTGTTTGAAATTGATTACGGAGCAAATAAATCGCTTGCAAAATCGATGGCCAAAGCGGCAAAGCAATCGGGATTTACCGTTTTTAGCGAAAAAGATACTTATGCTTGATATTACGGGAGCTTTTTATCTCTCGTCAAGAATGGTTTGTGCTCGATTATCGATGATAAAAGCTACGTCTTCGATACTCTTTTGACCCGTAAAATATGCAGGTATCTCTTCGAGAATAATCGAAGCGACCGAAGGATCGATGGCGGAGACGGTATCAGCGGCACCCAGTGCCTCAAAATATCTGTCTATCAAACTTTCATCAAGTCTTACCATGCCCCATGAGTGAAGTTCGGCTTCAGAAATGCCGTTTGCGATTTCCGAATCGTAAGCGGCATTGCGTGTGGCAATGATATCGTTACTGGCTTCTGTCAATGCATTTCTGTTGATGCAGTTTGAGTGGTTAGAGGAACTCAGTCGCTGAATGTTTTCGCTTATGAGGATATTGAGGAACCTTAAGGTACCTTCTTCTGCGGCAGTTGTTGCCGAAATCGCAACGGAAGATGTAATCTCGATGGAAGGGCCGCGGCCGTCAGCGGAGACTCCGTAGAGACCTATATCCTTTTGACCATTGTCTGAAAGGTCGGCATAACTTGAAATGTTGTACAAATATTCTCGGGAAGCTTCCGAATATGTATATTCGTCGGTTCCGTATCCGCCGTAAGTTTCATATACTATGATGTTGTCATTATTGATAACTTCTTCAGGAACGTTGTCGAGACAGTAAGCGGCGTAGTCGTAGAAGGTCTGTTGACTGAAAGAAACTTTTTTGTTGGCCTGATCTATGAAAAGGTCGCTCATTTCTGAAATGCCGTTTATAAAGTAATCCGATCTGGAAGCCGTAAACGGGTCCTTGCCGTTACAAACGTTTTGTACGAAATCTTTATACTCATCGAGAGTAAAACCTCTTCCGTTTGACGGCGCGTATTCGGTCTCGCAGGCGATGCCGGTTGTCACGAAGTTTAATGGCAATTGGTATATGAAATCACCTGTTTTTGCGGCATTTATTACATTCATGAAGTATGCATTCGGGTCAAGACCGTTAACAAATTCCGTAAGGTCTTTCAGGTAGTTTTCACTGTTTAACTGCGAAAACGAAGCAGCATTCATGATTATGTCAGGACCTTCTCCGGACATAAGCTCTATGGCAAGGTTATTTGTCATGGAAGATTGTGCCGATAAAATGGCTTTTCTGTATTCTTCGTCGCTCATGTTCTCGGAGTATTCAAAGTTCGCATATGAATCGTACTTCTTGACGGAGGCGAAGAAACCTTCATCGGTCTCGTTAAAGGTATAGATTGCTTCGGCAATGGATTCGCTTACGTATCCGTCGATAATGCCTACGGTAAGTCTCAATTTTCCGGCATTCGGGTTAGTGTCGGATTTGGTAAGAGTGCAGATGTTAAACTTCTGATAGTAATTATTGCTGGAAGTATCATACGATGTTCCGGTCAAAATAAAACCTGTATCGGTTGCGGAAACAACACTATAGTTTGTGATGTCGTACAAATTGACATTGCAGTCGCCGAACGAGAGTTCTGTCGTTATTTCCATGTTTTCGGTATTGAGTTTTTTTATTCCTTCTTCGTCGATGAGATATAAGTTGCCGTCATCCGATTTCTGATATGAATAGAAATCGAAAGTTGTGCTGACTGCACCGTCAATCGATAACTCTTTGACTTCGTAAGTACTGACATCGAGGTCGTAGAGCAGTGTGCCGTTTGGACCTGATCCGACACAGAGAAGATTGCCGTTGGCTTTGGTTATGAAATGCAACATATCGTAGATTTCCTGTTCTGTTCCTTCGGCAGGGTTAATGGTTTTTACGGTCTGATTGTCTTCATTGATGACAAATGTATAAGACGGAGCATTATCGTTAAACGAATAAACAATTCCCATAACCGCACCGTTGGAGAGCGGAACAGCGGCTTCCAGGTAGGCGTTGTCCTTATCGTAATCGAATGACAGGACGTCGCTTGAGATAATGCTGTCGGTATCGGTATCGTACTTAATATTCGAATATGATTCTTCAAAAGTTGTGTAATCGTATTCCTCTACGAAAATATTCAGTATATTGTTCTCGGGATAAAGCCCTCTTACACTTCCGCTGTCTTTTATAAACTCCGAAATATCCGTTCGTGAGAGCAGATTTCCATCTGTATCATATTCGAGAAGCTCATGTATTTCATAATCGAAAGTGTCGAAATCATCCGACAGCAATTCTTCGTCGCTGAAGAATCTCGAACCTCGAAAAACCGTATATATACTGCCGTTACAAGCACATTTGTTATCGAAATACCAATAGTCCATACTGTCACTGTCGTATCCCGTGTCTGCGGAAACGGTTTTGCTGTTGTACCAGGTTGAGTCGGCTGTGATTTTTTCAGCTGCCTTTTTGGTTTTGCAACTGCTCAGAAAAGCACATGAAGACAAAATTATTGAGGAGGTAAGAACTACCGAAATATATTTTCTGAAAGTTTTCATATAATGCACGTCCCTTTATTAAAGAAGAAATTTGTACATCTATATGATAAACGCTCAAACGTTTATATTTTTTACTTTTAGATTAAGAATGTATAAAGTTTCACATGAACCGCAAGTCGAAAATATCGGATGTCATATGCCCCCAAAAAGAGAGGTGCCGAATTCGATGTTAAGTTAATAAGCATTAATCCCTGTAGTCGACATCGGCAGTGTACATTCTGCCGTTTAATGTCAGAACACCGCGTGTCTTTTTGTTGGCAGGGGATGCCGGCGGAATGAAGAAAGCTTCGGAAATGAAAGGATTCTCAAATTTACCGAGATTTGTGATGCTTATATTGCTTCTTGCTTTGTATCCGAACATGTTGTCACCGACGAATTTTCCGGCCTTCGAAGGGTAGTCACTGAGAGATGAGGCGGCAATAACATCCAAAAGCGACGGGTTTAATGTCAGATAGAAGGAAAGAACCAGCATTTCTTTTGCCGGAGTCGATGTAATCTTCAAAACTTCCTTGTGAATGCGGCGTGCAAGTTCCATATCGTCGCAATCTGTATTTTTGACTGTCACGCTGAAGGCTGTTGCGAAATTTCCGAGGGTGCCGGGAACATAGCAGGATATTTTTGAGCGAATATCCGAAGCTATCAGGACGGTATTCTTCTTCTCGGTTTTCATCATGCGCGCCAAAAGATAATCGTTGACCGAGACTTGAGCCTCTTTGCATTTGCTGACAGTTTCGGAAACGTCTTCCGAGGAGAATTTATAGGATAGGCTGTTTTGTTCGGCAAATTTCTTCTCGAAAACAAGATATTCATCGTAAGAGATTGTTTTCGCTTCTTTGGAAAACTTCTTGTTGGCGTCGTTCGTAATAACTCGGCTCATAAACGGCAGTGTGCTTTCGGCCGGAAGGTCGTCGGCGGTTGTGATTAACGTCGGGATTATCGCGCTGACATTGCTTTGAGGGTTTAAATATAATGACGCGAAATCTTCAGCGAGCATAAAAATTGCGCGACCGTCTCCGAGAATATGATGTGCAACGAAAAGCACACGGAAGGAATTGTTAAGAGGCGATACGAAGACTTTTAAAAGCTTCTCGCTTCGGGTGTCCCAGCCCGTTTTGCTTATATCTTCGAATACTTCGGCACGGTCATATGAAGGCGATACCGTAAAAGAAAGACCGTCGTCGAAGGAATCGTTAAGGAAGACGTTGTTGTCGTCATCAAAAACGACGTTCATTCCGATTGTCGGATGCTTTTGCGCAAGATCGTATAGGGCGCTTGTAAATGAAGCTTCATCGAAAACTTTCTCAATCACAAATTCGATTCCGAAAAACATATTAGGGCACATCAGATGTGCTCTTTCCGTAACCAGCTTAATCATGAGAATAATTCCTCCAGATCGGCATAACTTTCAAACACATAAATAATATAGTTCTCGGTCTCATAAGAAGGCATACAAGAGGAAGATAAAGTAACTCCGAGAGGACACCCCGAAACTTCGGTTTTCTTAAGTAAAACAGCCAATCTGCCTTCCGGATTTGAATTGATGTGTTCAGCGGATTGCATCCATTCATAGCGCATATCAGGTGACTCGAGATTTTCGATTTCAAACTCGTCAAGCCAAATCCAGGCATCAATTTCGCCGTTTGTGATTTCGGTAATGACACTTCCGTCCCAGAAAGTAGTAAAAACGTTTGAGATATTATCTGCCACAATAAACTCGGCTGCATCACGTCTGTCTTTGACCGTATCTCTGCCGGAAAGATCTAAGTATCTCACAGCGCTTCCTACGCTGACGATAAGCAAGCAAACGGTTAATATTATATTCAGATTCTTCTTCTTTACTGCTGCCGTCAAAACCGAAATGATAAGCGGAAGTATGAATATGGCAATCGGCAGAGCGTATCTTGTAGCGTACATAAAAAGCATATCGGTTATCATATAGAGACCGTAGTACGTAATAAGCATAGATGCATAAAGAAAAACCGGTTTACGTGCCTGATAATCAAGCTTCTTAAAATTGCGTATGCTCAGATAGATGACGAGAAGTGAAAGAATGAATATTCCGAAGCCGGAGAATATATAGAAAACACTATATGCCATATTCTCGGAAATCGAAAACCCGAATGAAGAAATAAAACTGCTTGTTATGTTAGCAAACTTGTCGATTGAAGGTGCTTCCCAAATGAGTTGATTGTTCCAAACAAAGTAGTTGAATCTGGACGAAAGAAATAAACTGTTCATCAAGTATCCTGCCGCAAAAGCAATAAGTTCGGTTGCCGCAGGGATGATAAGCGGAACATTGGCTTTAAGAGATTTAACAAAGCCTTTTCTCAATTCAGTCAAGAACTTGATAAAAACTGCCAGACAGATAGGTGCCTGCGTCATAAGAAGCTGTCTCGGACCGGACATTCCCGATACTGCGGAGAGACTGAAAATCAGGACAAGCAGAACGACTTTTAAAGGTTTTAAAGAAGTCTCGGCAAAGTGATATGTCATCGCAATAAGCAGAAAAGATGTGGCGATAACCAGCGCATAGCATGGCGTATTAAGAACGTAAAAGTAGTAATCCTCGCAGAACGGCATCATAAATATCGAACCTGCATACGGAAAATATCCGGATAAGTTCAGTCGCTTCATTAAATAGCAGAACGAGACCTCGATAATCAAAACAGAGATGATTGAAGAAATAAAACGCACTAAATGCCAGGAATTAAAAACTTTAAAAAGCGGAATCTGAATCAGTTGCAAACTCAAAATGCGGATTTCTGTAGAGTAGTACCAGTTCTCGGAAATGATGGTGTTTTCTTCGGAAAGCACTTTGGACAAAAGCATTTCAGCGGAATCATCAGATGTGATGAGGTGATCGGTGTTAAACCACTGGAACAAAACGAAAACAGCGAAAACCAATATGAGCCAGGCCCACGCAACAGTGCTTTTTCGATTGAATTTAGATGATATTTTTGTCATAGAATCTCCGCCTGATTTAATGAGATAAATTATAGCACAGCGTACGTATAAGTTATGTAACGTATATGGGAAGATTTGATATAATAATCATTGTTGTGCTTTCTGAAGTGATGGGAATATGCTTCAAGGGGAGTGATTGATAAGGGGGAACAGAATATGCGATTTGTTGAAGGCGAAGCCGGTACCGTTTTCAGAACCAATGAATTAACGATACCTGAAAAAGCGTACATCAATGAACTTAGAGAAAAGCTTCCTGTTGCTGAGGCGACAGACGACAAGGAAAAGTATAAATTATCCAAGGTTGAGTCAGTGACTTTGTCCGTAGTTGCATTTGCGGTCGTAATACTCATTGCACTAATGTGCTTTGGCGTGCTTACAATGAAAGTCGGATCATTTTTTATGATGCTTGGCATTATTTTTATTGTCGGCGGTATTGTTTTCATTATAAGCGGCAGGGTTTCCATAAGCGAAGATCGTATATCTGACATGGTTCCGACTACGGCGACGGTAATCGGATACAGAGATAAATTGGTATACGGTGCAGTTGACTATAATCCGGAACTCGGAAGTCCTGTAAACGATTATTTTGTGGAGACGTATCCTGTTTTCGAGGTGTATTACAACGGCGTAAATTATTATGTTTACGGTAAGCAACACGCTGATAATGACACGGACAGAAGCAATCTTCCGCGAATCGGAAGCTTAGTCGAAGGCTTCATAAATCCGGAAGACCCTGAGGAATGCCGGTTCCTTTATATAACGACAAAGAAAAAATCCAAGAAGACGGTTTTCGGAATGATTCTGTTTATATTCGGCGGAATTTCATTGGTGTTGAGTGTCATGACGAACACCTTTGCTGACTTTTCCGGTGCAAGAAGTACGGCAGAGACAGATGAGCAGGGAAGAATCCTTCTTACCGACAGCATTGTAAATTATTCATTCACCGGTGATACTTCGGCTGATTTGAATTTCATCGTTTACGAACGTGAGGTTGTTGCAAATGACGGAAGACGACTTGTTTTCACAGAGACGGGCGGACTTAATAACGGCATTTTGATAGCAGATGATTCGGATTATAAAGACGCTTCGGTAGGCGATCACTACTATTGGGTAGTGAAGGATGACGGTGAAACGATGCTTGTGGACTGCGATGAGTACGTTTATACGGGTGACTGTTTACCGGAAGCCAGCGGTCTTTACAATTCTGACGGAAAATTCATTTTGGATGATGAATATATTGACTCTGAAGTTGAAAGCAGCGACTGGGAGATTTACCTCGCGACAATAGATTCTGTCGAAGATTATAAGGTACACTATGTGGATGACGAGGGTATAAGTTATTCATTGAATTTTGCTGATACCGAAAGAATTTATTATGACGATAAGGCAGGAGACCGGTTCTATGTCGTAAGAACGGGAAACAATGTAGTTGTATTTAATGCTGATTACTATGTCTATGCTGAGGGATAAAGAGTTATTTTTGACAAATTAAGACGAGCTTTTTATGAATGTGAAACTGTGTTATGCAACACGGTTTCATATTTTTTGTAGGATTAGTTATTCGGGATTGAACATCATAAGGATAAAATGATAATATCAGCATGTAAATAATGGAGGGGGGAAGATATATGACATTGCAAGAGAGATTAGTTAATTTAAGCACAAAATTCAAGCAGGAATTGGATCAAGATGTTGAACTTACCACCGTTATGCAGGATGCCCACTATGCGCAACTTCAGCAGCAGAAACGACTAAGAGCCTACGGTTTGATAATGGACCACATTATTGACTATAAGGATTATCCAACGAGAACAGTCCGAAGAGCCGAAGATGCACACTATGTCTACGATAATGTGCTGTCCGAGTGCACCATGAAGAAGCTTTTTAAGTTTAATAATCAGGTAGTTTATCAGCATGAGAATTTCTACGAACTTAAGCTTAATACCATAGACTACAAGAATTCCATGGATATTTCCGATGACGATTATATTTGTCCTAACTGCGGCGAAGGAACCACGATCGGAAAGATTCAGAACGGTTGTCCGAAATGCGGAGCCAGGTTCAGCGTCGATGAATTGTTCCCGAAGGTTTCTTTGTACAGCTGGACCATAGGTAATATCGCTAATCAGAAAGAAACTCGAAAACAAGCATCCGGCATGAGCAAAATCCCTTTGCTTATTACAGGCGGTATAGGCACTATGTTTGGATTGGGAGTAATGCTCGGAGGAGAGTTTTCTTTCTTAAGTGTGATAGAAGGCCTTCTTATAGGTTCATTCGTAGCATCCATAGGTGTTCCGATAGGAATTTTGATCAGACGAATTAATTTGGGCGCAAAACAGATGAACCGCGGATTTCAAGCTTTGGGTCAGGCATTTGAGAATATTCCGGCTTTACAGGCAAAGGCTGACTACGAGAAGAATATGTCACGTTTAAACGGAGAGTATTCCTATGAGTATATTTCCCAGAAGGCCGTATCATTACTTCAGAACCTGATATTTGCAGAAGACGTAACAGATTTGCCGTTTTATATCGGAATGCCGGTAGGAAATCGTTTCTACGATATCATTGACAGCGCATCGACCGGTGTAGTCGTAGCAAGAAATATGAGAATCGATCAGCGAAATCACTGCTTTGTCGATGTTCAGTGCAACATGAAAGATATAGTGGCGAGAAATAATCAGCTCAATCAATTGAACGAGATATTCATATTGGAATTGGAAAAGGATTTGTCAATTCCGATAGACAATAACTTCTCCATCCGTGCTCTTCATTGCGAGGGTTGTGCATCAAGTTACGATTCCTTAAGACACAGAACATGTCCTTACTGCGGCCGAAGCGCACAACTCGATTACAGTGACTGGATTGTAAGAAGCGTTACGCGAGGTACAGCTTCGAATCGGGCTTCTTCGGAAGAAGGACGAAGATCCGTTTACGGCAAATTAAGCGAGATGCAGATGGCACGTAGTATGGCTGATTCAGTGAAGAATTCTGTCGGTACTCCGGTATATTCACAATCGGCATACGCTAATAAAATCGATTACAATCAGGACGATTACCAGCAGGCTTCTTTACAGAATACCAACGGACAACAGTGAAACATTAAGTACACCTTTTGATGCCGAGTGTTATACTGTGAGTGATTATAAGGAAAGGACATTTCTGTATGAGAACGAACAGAACAGTCGGCATTATCGGTGCTTTATTTTATTTTGCTTTTGCGGCTATATTTATCTTTTTTACAATCAGTGACAACTATAGACTTGTATGTCCGCAGTGGGTGGTAATTTTGAAAATTGCGGGAAGTATTCTTCTCGGACTTATACTTTTGATTACTGCTTTCATTCAGAACAAGGACTTAAAAAAGAAGTTATTCGGTTTTTGGACGATTCCTTCACTTTGTATGGCGGTTTCGCTCGGCGCTTCGGTTTTTACGGTTTCTGCAGGAAAAGTTACCAATATTCTTTCATGTCTTTTGGTTTTGGGTCTGGGAATTCTTGCACTTTGTATAGCACTTGCCAAAAACTTCAGTCCGCGTGAACTTATTGTTAATCTCTGGTTTCTTCCGGGATTTTTGACTGTTATTCTCGGAATTGTTTTGTTCCTTAACGGCGTAAGAGATTTCGGAATTTCTCAGTTTGTTCTTTATATCGATACCTTGCTTTTGTCGGGGGGACTTTTGCTTTCCGGAAAATGCATGAATTTGTACGTTTGCGAGAACTATGAAGCGAAGATTAAGCCTCAGGAAGAAGACGAGGTCGATGACGAGGAGTTTTTCGACGGAGAATACTATTACGAGAATGAGACTGAAGACGGTGAAGCTGTCGAAGAAAGCGAAGAATCGGAGGAAAATTTATGAAAGTCCTGATTTTGAACGGAAGCCCGAGAGTAAACGGAAACACTGCCGTTGCGGTACGTGAAACGGTGAAGGTTTTCAATGAGGAAGGTGTTGAGACCGAAGTAATAAACATCGGTGCGATGGATATAAGAAGCTGTGTTGCCTGCGGATCATGCGCAAAACTCGGGAAGTGCGTTTTCGATGATATCGTAAACGAGGTGGCGGAAAAACTTGAGGTCGCAGACGGACTTATTGTTGCAAGCCCGGTCTATTATGCGTCCGCGAATCCGACATTGGTGGCACTTTTGGATCGTCTCTTTTACAGCTCTCATTTTGATAAGACCATGAAGGTCGGAGCTTCAATCGTATGTGCCAGAAGAGGCGGGTGCTCAGCTGCTTTCGATGAACTCAACAAGTTCTTTACGATAAGCGGAATGCCGATAGCATCAAGCAGTTATTGGAACAGTATTCACGGCGGTGCGCCGGGCGAGGCTGATTTTGATGAAGAAGGAAAGCGCACTATGAGGGTGATGGCGCGTAACATGGCATTCCTTATGAGAAGTATCGCTTTGGGACGCGAGAAATACGGACTTCCGAAGGATGAGGCGAGAGTTTGGACGAACTTCATTCGCTGAGTTTTTGACGGGATTTTTGAATTCGTAACGAAATAGGACCGCTTATTTGGCTTTTTTATGCATTTTTGCAATCGGGTCGGATAATTATACTTAACCTAACCGATAAGTGATTAAGGTATCGAAAAGTTAACGGAAAGGCGGTGTGCTTATGATTTTGTTTATTTGCATTTTGGCACTTGCTTGCGTACTGCTTTTTAACATCTTCAGATTGTTGTTTAAAGTGTGCGGCAAAGTTCTCGGATTCATTTTCAGCGCTCTCTTTTACTTTATCGTTTTCGCAATCGGCTGCTGTGTTTTTGACTGGCTTTTCAGTTGCTCGGTTCCTCTCGGAGTCGTAGTTTTGCTTCTGATAATTGTAGCGGCTGTTTGCACGAAAAAGCGCGAGGCATAACCTCGGGACGACAGCATTTGAATTTGATTCGGATTACCGAAAAATAAACGGAGCGCGCGGGAAACTTTTTTACAGTTTTCCGTGCGTTCATTATTTGTGCGCGAAAAACCTGAAAAGGCACGAAGAAAGCATTTGATATTGTCAAAAATAAAAACGAAAAGTGATGCCTTAAAATAATTTGTTTACTTTTAGTTTTCAGTTTGGTTTTAGTAAGGATTTGTTTGTATTCTATGCTTTAAGTATAGGAAAAAGATGATATTATAGGATTTTACACGCAGAGAAGTTTGATGGGGTGACTCAGATGAAAAGAAGAATAGCTGCATTTGCAAACGGTTGGAGTGACGATTATTTGAAGTTTGCTCTTCAGGGTATTAAGAAATGTGCTCTGGATAATAACACCGATGTTTATTTGTTTTTGGACTATGCGTCATTCGGACAGGATGATGAAGATAAGCAGGGTGAAATCAACATCCTTAACCTTGCCAAGCTGGAAGATTATGACGGTGTTCTCCTGTTGGGAAATACACTTAACAATGCGGGCGAGCTTGATATTCTTCTTGAGAAAGTTTCGCAGGTAAATATTCCGACGGTTTGTCTTGAGTATGAAGCGGAAGGCGTGGATTGCATTTGTACCGATAACTACACCGGTATGTACGAGCTTTGCTGTCATGTACTTGATGAACATAAGGCTAAGGACGTTTTGTACGTTTCGGGTATTCCGGAAAATAAAGAAAATCTTGAGAGACTTCGTGCTCTTAAAGATGCTTTGGCAGAGCGAAATCTTTCCCTGAAGGAAGATAATATTCTTGACGGTGCATGGAGTTATTACACGGTTCAGGAGAAACTTCCTGATTGGCTTCGTACACATAAACTTCCGGATGCCGTTATCTGCGCCAACGATGTTATGGCTATGGGTGCCATAGCCGCTTTGGGAAGTTCCGGTTATTTGGTTCCTGATGATATTTTGGTAACTGGCTTTGATAACATCGAATCCGGCAGAGCTTTTATACCGATGATCACGACCGTTGACAGAGGATGGGACGAAAGAAGTTATATCGGTATGAAACATCTTATCGATTTGATGGACGGTGCAGAGAGAACGGGAATAACAAAGCTCGAATCACATTTGAAAATAGGTGAGAGCTGCGGTTGTACTTTGCCTGACGATATGAAGAAGAATCGTATCCGTTCTTATAATATGGAATTCAGTGTACCGGTTGAGAGAACGCTTTTCGACTGGCATTTGACAGGTATTGATGAAGCTTGTGTATCAGGTAAAAACTTGGAAGAGACGCACGACGGTTTGGCGAATTTTTTCGAGAACAGTAGGTATATGTACGAGGGTGATACGTTCTGCATTTGTCTTGACGACAGATTTACCGATTCGTTTAATAAGTCCGTTGAACCGCGAAGACTCGGATACGGTTCGCAGATGTATGTTTTGTATGCATCGAGATCGGGGCATGTATTGCCGTTCCAAAAAATCAGAACGTCTTATATATTCCCTGTTTTCGAGGCAGCAGGAGAAAAGGCCAATATGTATTTGATAGCGCCGGTTCATAACCGCAGCGTTTGCCTCGGATATGTTGTATTTAAGAATAAGCACGGAATGCTTGAGACCTATTTCCTTTATTCATGGTTGCGACATTTAAGAAGCGGACTTATCAGGGCTAAACAGAATATTATGATGGAGAATATGAACCGCCGTTTGAGCGAGATTTCGTTTATGGACGAGCTTTCGGGACTCTATAATCGAAAAGGTTATGAGAAGCGCGGTATTCCTCTCCTTGAGCAGTTAAAGGCCGATAATAAAACGGGCGTAATGATGATGGTTGATATCAACCGTATGAAGCAGATTAACGACAAGTACGGTCACCTTCAGGGCGACTTGGCCATAAGAATTGTTGCCAAAGCCATTAAATCCGTAATACCTAAAGGTTGGTTCGGAATCAGATACGGCGGTGACGAATTTGTAGTATTGGGCGAGAAGGTTTTCCTTGATGACGGAAAGATGATTCAAGATCAGCTTTGCAATGCCGTTATTATGGAAGCTGAGGCTATGAGTCTTCCGTTCAGTCTTACTGTCAGCGTAGGAACCGTAATAATCGATCCGAAATATGATATAAGTATGGACGAATTCTTCAGAATGGCTGATAATGCTATGTATGAGATGAAGAAGAAAGCTCACGAGAGGGAATAAACCGACGGCACCATATGAGTACTGAAGTTAATGTAGATATTTACGAACTGCGCGAAGCGGTTAAGAAAGAAATAGGTTACGAAAGCTTCGATGATTTGAAGACATCGAAGCACGTTTTCTCTGCTGAACGTAAAGATTATTATTCCAATCAAACTCCCGAGTATAAGGACTATTTTGTTTGGCTTAAGGGACTTTGTGATATTTATGATGTAATCGAGGAGAAAAAGAAAGTTTCCGCTGAAACCGAGAAAGAACGAGACGAGAAGGGTGAGATTTACCGTAGAGTGAACGCTTCCTACAGAAATGCTTTTTGGGAAAAGCGCTACAAAATCGGAAAACTTAAGTTCAATGCATTCTCACTGATTATTTTGGCCGGATTGTTTTTTGTGCTTCTTTTTATCGCTTCGGTGTTTAATCTGCTGATTTTGGCTTTGGTATCCGGTATTTTGGCTTGCGGTTTGGTTTTGGTGAACATTCCGATATTTATGGAAATAAGCGGAGCCAAAAAGAAACTTCCAAAGGCTTCCGAAGAATTTGACGAGGTTACAACCCGTTTCAGAAGCGAGGCCGGAGAACTTGAAGAACTCGAGGCAAAGCAGAAAGACTATTATTCTCGTCTGCGCAATATGGACAGATTGATCGATAAGGCTAAGGAAAATAAATGAGCAGCCTTTGGTACGACAAGCCTGCGGATGTATGGGAAGAAGCTCTTCCGATAGGTAACGGTCGTTTGGGCG
>JAZLML010000083.1:0-11533 GCA_045598625.1 Saccharofermentans sp. | reverse complement strand
TGCTAATCCCAAATATCCTATAATCATAGTAATTATAGTTTTAGCTTGAAATTCCAACGCAGCCTCCCTGGCTTCATCAGTTCTCCCAAGTCTAATGTATAACCATTCTACTAATCCACATATGATGTGATGTACAACTATCGATATTAAGAATATAACAGCAGATATATACATAATAATAGATGCTATTTTTGAAAAATCACTCATCCATTGACTCAACCCTAAATATCCAAATCCGAAAGTCGTAATTGCATATACACCTAAAACAATAGATATGAGTGGCCAATTTAATGGCAAATCACTAAATACCATTCTCATTTTATCTGCATCTTTTACTGCGCCTTTTAAATCTAATCGCCCACTAGGTGAGTAACTTATCAGACAGTCGCAAATGCCACATAATATATGACCAATAAATGCTATAAACAATACGTATTTCAACATATATTTTTCATTTCCATTTCCTCAAACAATTCCCTTCTAGCACAATCTTCAACATGCTCATCAATTTCAACAGAGCCACCAGCATATCCAAGCATATGATTATCCGCGTCAACACAAATTATACTGGCAGCACATTGAATAATCGTCCTATGACCAACAAGTTTTCGCATTTCTTTCATATAACCCGTCATTTATCACTTCTCCATTGATTTTTATATGCCTATTATACTAGCCCGAAAAATCAAAATTATAATACCAATTTACATTGTATTCCTTCTCGCGTTATTTTTCCTTCGTTACACTCATAAGAAATGTCTTTTTCATATATAAATCCAAGCTTTTTCATCACATTTCCTGAAGATGGATTTTCTTTTGCATATCTACCAACTATTTCTGATATATTTAACTGCTCCTTGGCATAACCAAGTATCCTTTCCATAGCCTCTGTAGTATAACCATAACCCCAATACTTTCTACCAAGATTATAGCCAATTTCCCAACAAGAAACCTCATCTTCATAATAAATCAGTCCGGTTCCTATTAATTCCATTGTATCTTTTTTCACAAGTGCCCAACGATACCAGTCATCTTTATCTATTTGCCCCATTTCAAAATCTATCCAGTGCTTTGTTTTTTCAATATCATTATGACTTGTCCAAAACATATATTTTGCTACTTCCTCGTCATTTTCCCATCCATAAAATACAGCTTCAGCATCTGTTTCTCTAAATGTTCTTAATAACAACCTATCCGTTTCTAATTCAGGTGTTTTCATTTTTCCCTCACAAATTCTTATGTGTCGCTTTCCCTTAGGTAGTATCAAAATTTACATGTCTACAAGATATTTCTTTCTATCCAAACAGCCACTCCTGCTTCATCATTTGTCAGAGTCACTTCATCTGCAATTTCGAGCACCTCACTGATTGCATTAGCTACCGCAATTCCTCTTCCACATAACTTCAGCATTTCGATATCATTTTTATCATCACCGAACGCAACGATTTCTCTTAAATCAATATCACATATGCTCGCCATTTCTTTTATGGCTTCTGTCTTTCCTGCGCCATTTGGCAGAAATGCGTACCAATTCTCACCTCTATAGCATTGTAATTTACAGTCAGTTTTTGTTGCTATACCAGATGCTATCGCTTCATTCGGAAGTTCAGCAACAATCTTATTAGCTTCACATGTTATTGGAGTATCATATTCAAAATACTGCGCTTTATATAGTTTTTCTGACTCTGATATGTGTTTACTATTCCATAATACAGTCTTTCCGCTTGCAACGGTAATTTCACTATTAGGAGCTTGCTTCAAAATCTCTTTGACAATAGCATTCGTTTTTTCCATGCTAAGCGAACAGCTATATACACAATTATCATTTGAATGAATAAGTGTTCCATCTGTAGTTATTTCATAATCCGGTTTTAACAACTCTATATATTTTTCGGCGCCAATCCAATATCTTGCCGTAGCAATAGCAAAAAGAATCCCCTGTTCTCTACACTTTCGAAGGATCCGTATTGTTTTTTCGGAAATAGAACCATCACTTTTTAATAAAGTATGATCCAAATCCGTCAAAATCATTTTATACATATATTTGTCCCCTTTATACATTAATTCTGCATTTAAAATTACACTACACCGAATTATCAAAATAATATCGTTCTAATCTACAGTTAATAAAATCTGAATTATTGTTCCATCACACCGAATTTTACTTTTTCAATAATCGAATCCATTTCTTCTGTCTATGTGAATAGAAAGATTTTGCCCACACCCATACAAAAATTGTTTTCCATCCTGCGCATATTTCGACCTCATCGCTGTATTCGGTCGTTCCGTTGCCGTTGTCTTTCAATTCTATCCTGTGATTCCAGACAGGAACGAAGGTATTTCTTTCATTTGTGTAGATACCATCTTTCTTAAAATCAATCACATGAATCGTATGTGTTCCAAACGGCAGAATGCAGAACATTTTGAATTTGAATAAATATGTTCGTCCTTCCTTCCAGATTATATTATTAGTGTCCTCCCCGGCGGGGATAAAACTTGCGTATGGAGACGCTACATACTGTAAAGTTTTTAGATCAGTCAAAAGGTCAAACACCGTATCAATATCCGCCGGAAACAAGCTTTTTTTATAGACTGTTTTTGTTTTCATGCTACACTCACCTCGCCAAATCAGAATTTACAAGCTCTTTTTAACCTCGATAATAGCAATATCGCAGGACATTCTTCCGCAGAGTATAAAGACCCAAAAACGATTAAAGCATCTTGCTGCCGGTTCCGCAAAGCGTTATACGCTCGAGGATCTGTTTGACGCCAAGCAAGATGCTTAATGAGTTCTGGCACCCCAAACAGGAATCGAACCCGTACCTGCAGTACCGGAAACTGCCGTCCTATCCATTAAACGATTGGGGCTTTATATATCTGATGCGGTTAATTATACAACATCAGTTCGTTGTTTGTGACTTAAAGCTCAGAGGAAGCTTCCTCTTTTTCTTTCTCCAGAGCCTCAGCCATAATGGTAAGAAGCCTGCGGGTATTGGTGATGACGTCCTTTTTCGAGAGTTTCATAGGCATATAGTGAAGATATGGACGTCCTGCCGCGTTAAGAAGGACTTTGCCCTCAAACTCCTTGGAATTTACGAGTTCACCCACGGTAAACATATCGATTTTGCGCGACTCGGCATAATAAAGAAGAACTTTGTCATCCTTAATTACCACGCGGTCAAAGCCGAGCTTTGAAGCATAAGCACGAATGAGTGCTACATCCGCGAGAACGATAACCTGCGTCGGAGGGTCGCCGTAGCGGTCAAGAACTTCGTCTATGAAGTCCTCATATTCCTTGGTGTTGGTGATATTCGAGATGCGGCGATAAACAACCATTCTGGAAGTTTCGTCGTCAATATACGTAGTTGGAATATACGAATCGAATTCGAGTTCCACGGAAGCCTGAACAAGCTCCAAAACGGACTCGTCACCCTCATCGCGGAGAAGCTTAATTTCCTCGTCAAGGAGACGACAGTAAAGCTCGTAACCGATAACGTTCATCTGACCGTGCTGTTCTGCACCCAAAAGGTTTCCGGCGCCTCGAACCTCCAGGTCGCGAAGAGCGATTTTGATACCGGAACCGAGCTCGGTAAATTCACGGATTGCCATGAGACGTTTTCTGGCATCGTCGTTCATGGACTTCTCTTCGTCATAGGTAATATAAGCGTAGGCCTGCTTGTCGGAACGGCCTACACGGCCTTTTATCTGATAGAGCTGCGATAAACCGAAGCGGTCGCCGTTTTCGACTATCATGGTGTTTACGTTCGGCATATCCACGCCGGACTCGATAATAGTTGTACATACAAGAATATCGGCCTCGCCGGCGACGAAGCGGGTTATTACGTTTTCGAGATAGTCCTCACTCATCTGACCGTGAGCATAAACAACGCGAACACCCGGCATCAGCTTCTCAAGGTCGCGGGCTTTCTTATCGATATCCGCGGTCTTGTTATAAAGATAGAAAACCTGACCTTTACGTGATACTTCACGCATGCAGGCCTGAACCACGGTTTCCTCGTTATAAGGCATTACGTAGGTTTGTACCGGACGGCGGTTCATCGGCGGATCGTCAAGAACGGAAATATCTCTTATGCCCGACATAGACATATGAAGCGTACGCGGAATCGGCGTAGCGGAAAGCGAAAGAACGTCCACCGTGTTACGCATATTCTTTATCTGCTCTTTGTGATTTACACCGAAGCGCTGCTCCTCGTCGATAACGAGAAGTCCCAAATCCTTGGCAACCACATCCTTCGAAAGCAAGCGGTGCGTACCGATTACAACATCGACGCTGCCGTCTTTAATATCTTTGATGGTCTGCTCCATCTGCTTATGCGGTACAAATCTTGAAAGAAGTGCGGTTCTTACCGGGAATGTTCCCAAACGCTCTTTAAAATTCTCATAGTGCTGCTGAGCAAGAAGCGTCGTAGGCGACAGCATAAATACCTGCTTGCCGTTCGCTACGGCCTTAAATATGGCTCTGAAAGCAACCTCTGTTTTGCCGAAACCGACATCGCCGCACAAAAGACGGTCCATAGGAACTTCGCTTTCCATGTCGTGCTTGATATCTTTAACGGCGGAAAGCTGATCGTCGGTCTCCACATAAGGGAAGTTCTCCTCAAATTCGGCCTGCCAAACATCATCCGGACCGCAGGCAAAACCTCTGTTTGCTCGTCGTGCGGCATAAAGCTTAACCAGGTCAAATGCAAGTCTCTTGATGGAGGATTTTGCGCGGGCAACCGATTTCGTCCACTCCTGGCTGTTTAAATCCGAAAGTTTCGGACTCGAAGAATTAGGTCCGACATATCTTTGAATCGACTGAAGATTATCGAGCGTAATATAAAGCACCGCGCCCTTGGCGTAGGAAATTTTAAGGTAATCCTGAGAAACGTCACCGACCTTCATGTTAACGAGGCCCTCGTAAAGACCTATGCCGTGCACGTCGTGAACCACATAGTCGCCAACCTTAAGGTCGTTAAATATATCAAGAGAAGCTCCGCCCTTTTTCTTCTTGCGAATTGTTTTCTCACTTCCGAAAACGTCCTGTTCGCCGATAAGGGTAAGTCCTATAGCGGGGTAAATAAATCCGGACGGCAAATCCTTGCGGATTACTTCCAATACGGCGCCTTCGGAAACAAGGATGTCGTTTAATTTCTCAATTCTCTGATCGCCGGTCGCAAGAAGCGCGATTACTTCATCACTTTTAAAAGCGCAGTCCTTAACCTGAAAAGCAAGATCTTTCTCTCTTCCTCTGAAGCTGTCTCCCGCAAGTCCGGTAACCGTTATCGTTCTTCCGCCCGGAAGTCCGTTGCCGGAAGAATTTAAGCACGACAGCGAAATCATAGCCTTTATGCCGTCTAAGTTTTTCATCATGTCGTAAACGGCAATGGCGGCTTCAAAAGACTTTTTGCTTACCGAGCCCGTCTCGAAAGCGGCCTTGCAGCGGGTATAAAATTCACCTAAATAAGAATCTGCGCGGGCTTTAATCTCCGCCAACTCATCAGCGAAAATCTCCGTTCTCTTAAAATCTATATACTTATCGAGCGTGTCAAATTCTTCGAGAATCATCGGCACCCATTTCTCAATGCCCGAGACTCTTACGCCCTCTCTTATGAATTCCGAATCAGCTTCCGCCGTCTTAAGAAGCACTTCCGCTGCGGCGATTTTGCCGTTCTGCTTCATTATCTTGGCATCCTCGTTTGCCGCACCGTTAATAAGTCTCGATACTTCGTTCGCACGCTCGTGCCTTATGAGGATTTCCCTTGCCGGCATAATTTTTACTTTCTTAAGCTGCTCCACTGAACGCTGGTTGTCAGCGTCAAATGTCTTAATCTGGTCAACTTCGTCATCGAAAAATCCGATTCTCACAGGCTGTCCTACGTTCGGCGTAAAAATATCCATAACGTCGCCTCTCCATGAGAACTCACCCGGACTTGCAACCATATTAACTCGCTCGTAACCCGCCTCAATAAGGCTCTCTTTAAGTTCCGACGGGTCTATTGTCTCGCCGAGCTTAATATCTACACAGTATTTCTTAAATTCTTTGACCGGCATCATACGGTTCATCATGGCGCCCGCGCAAATAAGCGCCGCACCGAAATCGTTGGTCATCAGTTTTTCGATGTTGCCGAGTCTTTCCGATTCGGTATCGTGAGAACTTGCCATGGCGTTCACAAGCGACATCTCACGAGGCTGAACCACTACAATATCGCCCTTGATGAAAGGTCTCAAAAAACCCGTAAGCATTCTTGCTCTGGCCGGGTCCGGCACAATAATTACAGGCTTTTTATCGTGCTTCAAGCTTAAAGCCGACACAAGAAAACCCTTCTGTTGTTCGCAAAGTCCCGTAATATTAAGGTGCGTTAAATCGGCGCCGCATCCTTCAAACGCGTCGATTAACTTGGCATCTTTATTTATGAGAGCAAGAAGTTCTTCGATTCTTTTCTCTGTACTCAACTGTGCTCGGCAATCCACTTCTCTACAGCTTCTGCACCTTCCTTAAAGGAATTGTACATTGTCTCCTTTTTATCATCGAAAATCTCGGCCAGAACAAAATTGATTAAATCCCAGTTCTCAGGTACCGGACCGCATCCGATACGAACTCTCGGGAACGCGTCCGTGCCCAAGTGGTAAATAACCGATTTCATTCCGTTATGAGTGCCTGCGCTGCCGCTCGGTCTTACTCTTATTTTTCCGATATTAATATCGATATCGTCGTAAACAATAATTATGTTCTCAGGCTTAATCTTAAAAAATCTCGCTGCCTCGGCAACGCTCTCGCCCGAATTGTTCATAAAAGTCGTCGGTCTTAAGATAATCGCATCCTGTCCCGCGATTTTTCCCTTACCGTAGTAACCCTTAAACTTAACCTTCTTAACCTCGATATTGTTACGCTGAGCCAACACCTCCGAGGTCAAGAAACCGCAGTTATGCCAGGTATATGTATATTTATCGCCCGGATTTCCGAGTCCCGCAACCAACCACATAAGAAATCAAACCTCCGAACGCTTGTTGTCAAGCTCGATGAAGTTCGCACCGCGCAAGCGGTTTTTCCTTGCAACCCAGTCTTCCTTAACAACCTGCTGAGATCTTCCGATGGCAAGACCCAACGGCGGAACGTCTTGTGTGATTGTCGAACCTGCGGCTACGTAGCTGTCCTTACCCAAAACTACCGTGGATACGATATTGGAGTTACCGCCGATAAATACATTGTCCTCGATGGTACATCCGGCCTTATCCTGACCGTCGTAGTTACAGGTTACTGTTCCGCAACCAAAGTTAACATTCTTTCCGACTGTGGAGTCACCGATATAAGTAAGGTGTCGTGCTCTCGTATAGTCATCAATCTCAGAGTTTTTAACCTCAACGTAAGCACCTATCGTTACATGGTTCTTAAGAACCGTGTCAGGTCTTATATGAGCATAAGGTCCGATACGGCAGTCTTCACCGATAATGCACTGCGTTGCAACCGAGTTATCGATTTCGGTTCCGTCACCGACCTGAACGCAGTCAAGTCTCGTGTTCTCACCGATTACGCATTCTTCACCGACTACGGTATTTCCCATAAGCGTACAGCCCGGAAGAATAACTGTGTCACGACCGATTTCAACGGCTGCGTGAATCCATGTGGAATATTCGTCAAGAATCTGAACGCCGTTTCTCAGGTGCTTATCAAGAATTCTTCTGTTCATAATTCTCGATGCTTCCATAAGCTGTCTTCTGTCGTTTACTCCGCGAGTATCATCGAAATCGCAGGTATAAGCACCTACCGTATATCCGTCGCTTATCAAAATCTCAATAGTATCCGTCAGATAGTATTCGTTCTGAGAATTGCTTGCCGAAAGTCTTCCCAAAGCCGAAAGCAGAAGCGGCGTCTTGAAGACGTACATCGAAGAGTTGATTTCCTTAATCTTTCTCTCTTCTTCCGTGGCGTCTCTGTGCTCAACAATCTTTTTAACGCTGCCGTCATCGTTTCTTACGATTCTTCCGTATCCCGTCGGATCGTCAGCTTCCGCAGTAATCAAAACCGCACCGAAATCATTCTCATCGAAAAGTGCCAACGCATTATTAATCGTTGCCGCACTTACCATAGGCGAATCACCCGGAAGGACGATTGTCAAACCGTCTCTGCCCTCCAAGAACGGAGCAGCCTGCATTACGGCGTGACCGGTACCAAGTCTTTGTTCCTGGAAAACGTAAGCAACCGACTCACCCAAAACATCTCTTATTTCTTCCTGCTTCTCGCCGACGATATAAACCTGTTCGCTGCAGCCTGCCTCGCAAAGGGCATCCGCAACCCACTGAACTATCGGCTTACCGCAAACCTGCTGTACAACCTTGGAATGATTTGACTTCATTCGCTTGCCGTCACCGGCCGCCATTACAACTGCACAAATTTCCATGTTATCCTTCTTCCCGTTATTCTTTAGATAATTGATATTTTTGTTTATACACAGCGTTTAAGGGGCCTTTTTTACAAAAGAACCCTTGTCGCAATCGCTTTATTAACTTTCATATTATAGCAAACCACCACATATCTTTCACCAATTGTTAACATGTTTTTTCTTTTATTGGATAAATATATCGTGTATAATCTAACAAAATTAAATTTTATTGTGAATTACGGGGTAGGTAACATGAAAGTTCTTCTTTTGGCCGCAGGCTATGCAACCAGACTTTATCCGCTTACAGTAGATAAGCCGAAGGCTTTACTGCCTCTCGGAAACAAACTGATAATTGACCGCATCGTAGATAAGATAGATACTTTGCCTGATGTCAGTGAGATTATTCTCATCAGTAACGCCAAATTCTACGATCAATTCTGCGCTTGGGCTTCATCCTGTGACAGAACAGGGAAAGCCGAAATCAGTATTTTAAATGACGGCACAGACTCACCTTCGAATATGCGCGGCGCAATCGGAGACATTTCATTCGCCCTTAAAGCGAAAAACATCGATGACGATATCTGCATTATGGCAAGCGACAACATTTTCACGTTCGAGCTTTCTGATATGTATGAATTTTTCGCGCAGAAAGATGCCGATACATTAATCGCAATCAACGTTCCTGAGAAGCACCAGCTTCAAAAACTTGCCGTTGCTCTCCTTGATGAGGACAACAAAGTTTTGGATTTGGCCGAAAAACCTTCAGAACCTAAGAGCAACTGGGGAATTTATGCTGTATACTTCTACAAGAAGGAAACGGTAAGACTTATCGACACGTATCTTTCCGAAGGCAATTCCAAAGATGCTCCGGGTAATTTCCCTGCTTGGCTTTACACCCGAAAGCCGGTTTACGCTTTCAAGGCTGACGGCACCTGCATCGACATAGGAACTTTGGAGAATTACGAGTCAATCCAAAAAGAGTACGAGGCTTTGTAATGAACTCAAATTCTTGTTCAACAAATGATTTTACCGCGAAGAGAGTTTCCGTAAGAAGAATCTCTCTTTTGCTTTGTATTGCGCTTATTTTGGCTTTTATGCTGTCGTCATGCAAATCTTCGGAATCATACTCGACGATATCTTCCGCCGAGGGCTCGCTCACATCCTCTTTTGCCTCCGAAACCCCTGCGCCGATATCTTCCGAGAGCACACTTCCTTCAGAGACGGAGGTTACTTCAGAAACGGCTGCTCCTACACCGTCGCCCGTTCCGACACCGGTACCGCAATATGTGGAGCCGCTTTTCGAGGAAACGTGGTACGACGATTATGTTGACCCGCGCTCTGTCCGCGCCCAAATCGTCGCAAACCCGGACGACATCACCGTCCTCGTAAACAAGTACTACACGCTTACCGCAGACTACGTGCCTTCAGACCTTGTAACGGCGCCTTATTCCTACGACCAACAATTGCGTCAGGTCGCAAGCGACGCCTGGGTTTTGATGCACGATGCATGCTTGGAAGCAACCGGAGTGGACGTCATTTTGCGCTCCGGCTACAGAAGTTTTGAAACACAGACAGGACTGTTCCTCAACTCCGCAGCAAGACGCGGAACCGATTTCGCCGTTCGCAAAAATGCCTGGGAAGGTCGTTCCGAGCACCAACTCGGTCTTGCCATAGACTTGGTAACTCCGGATCATACAGAGCTCACCGATGATTTCGACCAAAGTACGGCCGGCCAATGGATTTCGGAGCACTGCTTCGAGTACGGCTTCATTATGAGATTCGGCGGCGGCGAGCATCAACTCGAGACAGGTTACGCACGTGAAGCCTGGCACTACCGCTATGTAGGTGTTGAACTTGCCACATACCTTTATGAGAACGATATGTCCTTGGAGGTTTACTATAATCTTCCGCAGATTATGCCTGGAGACGAGTAATTTTGTATTTCATTTTCGAGATTTGGGGCGTATAATGCATTCGTCCAAGGTGAGGTTAATTCCCTCAACCGGCGGTGAGGCCTTCTCATTCGGCCAAGCCCGCGACCCGCTCAAAATTAAGGAGCGGCTGATGCGGTGAAATTCCGCAGCCGACGGTAAAGTCCGGATGAAAGGAGCATTATATGAGACAGGCAGAACGCATATCATCCATTCGTAAAATAGCAGTATCCGCAATATTAACGGCCCTCGCAGTCGTTTTGATGTATTTGGAGGTACCGCTTTTCTTTTTCCCGGGATTTCTTAAATTCGACTTTTCGGAGCTTCCGGTGGTTATCGGAGCCTTCGTTTTGGGTCCTGTTTACGGCGTAATAATCGAGCTTTTGAAAAACCTCATTCACCTTCCCGTATCGGCCACCGCAGGCATCGGAGAATTGAGCAATTTCATTACAGGCAGCATCTACGTTTTTACCGCAGGCCTTATTTTCAAGCGGTTCAAATCTTTTAAAGGCGCCGCCGTTTCCCTCATCGCATCGGCTTTGATACTTACCGCTTTGGCGTATCCGGTAAACTACTTCATCACACTTCCGCTTTACGGCAAAGTTTTGGGCTTCTCGACAGAAACAATCGTCGGCATGTGCTCCGCCGTAAATCCGCTTTGCACGGACAAAGCAACCACAGTGCTTTATACGTTTGTCCCGTTCAATCTTTTCAAGTCCGCAGTAATCGGGCTTTTGTCTTTCGGTCTCTTTAAGCCAATCTCGCTTGTCGTACATTTGGAGAAAGGCAAATCCAAACCTGCGTCTTGAATTGGTTTTTTGGTTTTAGTATAAATTCCCGTTTTTTCTCGTTTTTATACTAAATTTTCTTAAGTAGCAGGTCTCGCTCTGTCACAATTTAGTATAAAAGTCAGAAATTTGCTGATTTTATACTAAAATTCATTGTTTGCGACCGCAGTAACATAGCGATGTGGCTCTCATCGGGCAATATTTTTAGTATAAACACTGCCAAAAAGTCATTTTTATACTAAATCGTCTCGTCTTGAGTCTGTCGGGCCGCATATATTTAGTATAAAAATTGGTTCTTCTAAGAATTTGTGGGAATAAGTAGTTGAAAAAGGAGCATATATATCCTAAGGTTTAGTTGCAAAAATAAAAACTCGAAAGGATATAGAATATGCTCCTAGACTTCAATAATACACAGATAAAGATTACTTGC
>JAZLML010000082.1:0-5107 GCA_045598625.1 Saccharofermentans sp. | reverse complement strand
GTTGATAAATAAACGTTTGGACGCTGTTTCCGAAAGTTATGATAAATTCATCGGAAGACAGGAGATTATAGAGTGTCTCACAGGTCTTAATGATATTGAGCGACTTGCTACAAGAGTTTCTTTGGGAAGTATTAATGCCCGCGAGCTGATTTCTCTTAAAAATGCTCTCGGCAAACTGCCTTTCCTGAAAGATGCGTCTTCAAAATTTACTTCCGGCGTATTTAAGGACATAAATGCTGATTTGGATTGTTTAACAGATATATATGATCTTCTTGAAGCTTCAATTGCTGAAGATCCGCCGGTAATTATTACCGAAGGCGGGCTTATAAAGCGCGGGTTTTCGAAAGAATGTGATGAGTTAAATTCGATTACTACCGATGCAAAATCATTGATTATGGCTATCGAGGCCTCCGAGAAAGAGAAAACAGGTATCAGAACCCTTAAAATAGGCTATAACAAGGTGTTCGGTTATTATATTGAGGTCAGTAAGTCATTCATTAATGATGTGCCTGATAACTATATCAGAAAACAGACTTTGGCTAATGCCGAAAGATATGTAACTGAAGAAATTAAAGAATTGGAAAACAAAATTCTCGGTGCGTCTTCCAAAAAGTATGCTCTTGAGTATGAGCTTTTCTGTAAGGTAAGGGAAACCGTTTCAAAAGAAAAGGAAAGACTTTTCAAAACCGCGGGTGCCGTAGCTTTATTAGATGTAATTACGTCGCTTGCAGAACTTGCTTCTCTTGAAGGTTATGTAAGACCTGTTGTTGATGATTCGGAAGTAATAGAAATTACGGACGGCCGACATCCTGTTGTAGAGAAAATGCTTGGAAACGATAACAGATTCGTACCGAATAATACTAACTTAAATGAAGATGAGCGCCTAATGGTACTTACCGGTCCTAATATGGCAGGTAAGTCTACTTATATGAGACAGGTTGCTTTAATTGTGCTTCTTGCTCAGATAGGATCTTTTGTTCCTGCCAAGGCAGCTCATATTGGTTTGGTAGATCGTATCTTTACAAGAATCGGTGCTTCCGATGATATTTCTCTCGGTCAGTCAACTTTTATGGTTGAAATGAGTGAAGTATCTAATATCTTAAGAAACTCCACAAGAAGAAGTCTTCTTTTGCTTGACGAAGTCGGAAGAGGTACAAGTACCTATGACGGTCTTTCAATAGCTTGGGCTGTTATAGAATACATTATCGATCCGAATATTTTATATTCAAGAACGATATTTGCAACTCATTATCATGAGCTTAATCAGCTTTGCAAGCTTTCCAAGGGTATTTTTAACAATCATGTTGATGTGAAAGAAACTAAAGACGGTGTTTTGTTTCTGCATAAGATAGTTGAGGGCGGTACTTCTGACAGTTATGGTATAGAAGTTGCGCGACTTGCGGGAATTCCTTCTGATGTTCTTTTGAGAAGTAAAGCAATACTTTCCGAGCTTGAACGAATCGGAAACTTTAAAGTTAACTCCAATATGGATTATGAGGACGGAAAACTCGTTTATTCTTCTGAGACTATGGCAGGTCAGGATTCTATTTTTAATCCCGATAACGTTTATTATCGTAAGGAAGATGTTATTCGTAAAACTATCCGTGATATAGATGTGACGAAGATTACTCCGCTTGAAGCCATGAATATACTTTACGGTCTAACCGAGCTTGTCTCTAAGGAGGATCAGGATGAGCAGAATTAATATCTTGGATAAGAAAACTTCTAATGCTATTAAAGCGGGTGAAGTAATTGATCGTCCTGTATCCGTTGTTAAGGAACTTTTTGATAATGCTGTTGATGCCGGTGCCGATAAAATTACTGTTGAGTTTGAATCCGGCGGAATTGCGCTTATAAGAGTCAGTGATAACGGCATTGGAATGGATAGTACCGATGCCGAGAATGCTTTTTTGATACATGCAACATCGAAAATAAAGTCCATAGATGATTTGTCTTCGCTTACTACAATGGGCTTCAGAGGTGAGGCTTTGCCGTCGGTTGCTGCTTGTTCAAAAGTTACTTTGGTTACGAAGCAAAATGACAGCAAAACCGGTACCAAAATCGAGTATGAAGACGGTGTTTTGGTAAGTAAATCCGAGTGTGCTTCAGACGTCGGTACAGTTGTTACCGTTCGCGATTTGTTTTATAACATGCCCGCAAGGTATAAGTTTTTGAAGAAAGATTCAACCGAAGGTTCATATATCTGTACTTTGGTTGAGAAATTGGCGATAGTTAATCCTCATATTTCCGTTCGTCTTATTAAAGATGGTCAGGTAATTCTTAATACGCAGGGAAACGGTGAGATGTACGATGCCATTTACAGCATATTCGGTAAGTCTTTGGCTTCAAATTTGATTGCCGTAGATAACTCATATGAAGGCCTACGCGTTAAGGGATTTGTCAGCAAACCTGATTTTGTGAGAGGAAACAGGGGACTTCAGTATTTTTTTGTCAATGAACGTCCTGTAAAAAGTGTGTCCGTTAGTTCTGCAGTTGATGAAGCCTACAGAAATTATTGCATGAAAGGAAAGTTTCCTATTTGTTTTCTTTGCATATATGCTGACCCTTCGGAAATAGATTGTAATGTTCATCCTCAGAAAATCGAGGTTAAGTTCTCCGATGATTCAAATGTCTTTAGGCTGGTATATCACGGCATTCGAAATGCGATAACAGATTTAACTTCATCAGCGATAGGTAAGTCTGCGGAAACCAATGAACTTTCAACTTCCGACAAATTTCTTTTTGAAAATCTGAAGGAAGCGGGCTCAGGTATTTCTTCTTTTTCGGATGTTTCGAAATCCAAGTCATATGAACCAATCTCGAAAACTTCCTCTTCAAACAGCGGATTTAAGGTTAACGATAAACCTACACAGGTTGAGGTTCGTGCAGCCAACAATTTACTTAACATTCTTTCCG
This sequence comes from Saccharofermentans sp., assembly GCA_045598625.1. Classification (GTDB taxonomy): domain Bacteria; phylum Bacillota; class Clostridia; order Saccharofermentanales; family Saccharofermentanaceae; genus Saccharofermentans. The sequence continues at coordinate 2,191 of JAZLML010000082.1, read as the reverse complement.
GAGTGGAGATTTTCGAAAACGAGAATCCTTCCGAGAATGCGACTGAATCTGAAATTTCTTTGGAGCTTGTATCTGATGATAAAGAAGATTCAATCATGCCTCGAAATGATATCGAGGAACTTCAGAATTCAAAACTTATCGGATTTGTATTTGCAACCTACATAATTCTTCAGTCTGACAGAAACGTTTTCTTTGTTGATCAGCATGCTGCTCATGAGCGAATTCTTTATGAGAAATTTCTTAAAGAAAAGTCTGAAAGCAAAGGTATGATAAGTGTTACACAGTTATTAATACCTCAGATTATTAAGCTTTCTGCTTCAGATTATTCATTTGTGTCTGACAGTGCTGAAGATTTCAGAAATAAAGGTTTTGATATCGAGCTTTTGGATGATTGCGAAATAGCTTTAAGGTCTTTACCTGACTGCGTTTCAGAGAAGAAGATAGCTGATACTTTTTCCGAACTTATATCTTCACTTCGTAAAGAACTTCCTAAAGAAGAGAATGCTTGGTATGCCGCTATTGCTACAATGGCTTGCCGTGCTGCAATTAAAGGTCATGACCTGATTAATGCTCAGGAAGTTAAATCACTTCTTGAAGGTTTAAGCGGATTAAACGATCCGTATCATTGTCCGCACGGAAGACCTACTTATTTGAAATTCAGTCAGACCGATATTGAGAAAATGTTTAAGAGGATAGTCTAATGAAAAGTCTTAAAGACTACGGCATCAAATATAGTTATATACCGATTATTGCAGGTCCTACTGCGAGCGGCAAAAGTTCTCTTGCTTTAAATTTATGTGAGAAAATCGGTTCTGATTTGTTTTCGTGTGACTCAATGCAGATATATAAGCGTCTTGATATAGGTACTGCTAAAGCAACTAAAGAAGAGCAGAATATGGTTTGTCATCATCTGATTGATATAGCTGAACCTTCTGTTTCTTTCTCAGTAAATGATTACTTAAGTTTCGCTTATAATGAAATTGAGAAGTCTTTAAATGAGAAAGTTCTTCCTGTATTTTGTGGAGGAACCGGCCAATACGTATCATCACTTTATAAAGGGATAAAGTATGTAGATGAACCTATAGATGAAAGTATAACAGAAGAACTTTATAAACGTTATGAAAATGAAGGAATTGATGGTATTTATTCCGAACTTTCATCCATAGATCCGATTGCTGCATCAAATATGCATAAGAACAATACAAGACGAGTTATCCGAGCTTATGCAGTATATAAATCTACCGGAAAGACTTTTACGTGGTGGAACGAAAACTCTAAGACAGAAGGTGCAAGATATCCGTTCAAAGTATTTGTTACCGATATGGACAGAGCAATTCTTTATGAAAGAATTAATGAACGCGTAGATGTAATGATTAATGAAGGGCTTCTTGACGAAGTTAAAGAACTATATGAAGAAGGTCTGATTTTGAATTCTACTGCAAAGCAGGCAATAGGTTATAAAGAACTGTTTGACTACTTTGAAGGGTTAATTTCACTCGATAAAGCAATTTACGATATTAAACTTCGTTCCAGGCACTATGCCAAAAGACAACTGACTTGGTATCGTTACCTTGAAGGAGCAATATATCTTGACCCTACGAACAAATCAGTTGCAATAAACAAAATTCTTGATGAGATTTGTTAACAAAATTCCCAATATTGGGAATTTTTTGAATTAATCGTAAAAAATGCTCAAAATTACTTTAAAATAAATCCTCCCGTGCTATTATGCGATTGGGAGGATTTATGAATTGATTAATTAACGTTATATCTGTGTAAACCTATTACTTTACCCAGAATTGAACATTCCTCACTGTTAAAAGGAATAGGTGAGTAGAATTCATTCTCAGGGAAAAGGTACGTTTCACCGTTTAAGTAGCCGAATCTTTTAACGGTTGCTTCATCACCGATTAAGGCGGCAATAATATCACCTTCGTCGCATGTATTTTGCTTTCTGACAATCAAATAGTCACCATCAAGAATATGTGCGCCGATCATACTGTTACCGCTGACCTTGAGAAGAAAACATTTGTCATTTCCTATAAGAGATTTATCAACATAGAATGACTCGGAATAATCTTCATGAGCAAGAATCGGAATACCGGCTGTAATTTTACCGACGCAAGGAAGTTTTACAACATCAACTGATTTACAATTGCTGTCATTGTTTATTGCTTCATCATCAGTAATG
>JAZLML010000081.1:0-28150 GCA_045598625.1 Saccharofermentans sp. | reverse complement strand
TGCGCACCTTATCGCTCCGTAGCCCACCCGGGCGGCATCAATTTTGCCAACAAACAGCGTTGTTTTTTGACCGATTTTGATGCGCAACCTACTTGGGCATCAGTTTTGCCATCAAATGGGGGTCGAATGATGGCAATATTGTTGGGAATGGCCCTCGGGCATCAGATTTGCCATCAAATGGGGGTCAAATGATGGCAATTTTGATGGCAGACCCCCTTGGGCATCAGTTTTGCCATCAAACGGCACCCGAAAGATGGCAATTTTGATGGCAGACCCCTCGGGCTGACCACCTGCACCCGCTTGGAGCCTGCTCAAGCAGGAATCAGCGAATATCAAGCGGCATAAAAAAGCGGGAGACGTAATCAAATGCGTTTCCCGCCGTGAATTCAAATTATAGAAGCGCCGAACCCACACAAAGAGCCGGGCTTAGCGAAACAAATCACTTACTTCTTGCTGTCGCCGCCGAAAAGACTTCCTGCTACGGAAGCAAGGCCGCCGATAAGTTCGCCCAGGTCAAGCTCATCAGATTCCTTGGAAGACTTCTTGGTGCTGCTCTTCTTGGTGGAAGAAGTAGATTTCTTCGTAGTAGTTTTCTTGGTAGTGGACGACTTCTTGGTGGAAGAGGACTTTTTCGAGGATGAGGAGGAAGAAGATGAGCCGCCGACTGACTTAAAGGAAGTATAGACGGATGCCTCCTTGGTCACCTTGGAAGGAAGTTTGGACTTGTCCTTCAAAACAGCGTAGGTGTCCTTGCCTGCGCCGACATAGTAGCCTATGAGATATGCGATATTCATCCAGATGTCAGCTGTTTCGGCTGCCTCCCAGAATTCGATCTCGGGTTTCAGGGAGTCGAAGGTCTCCTTGAGATCGTCAGAGATTGTTTTCTTGCCCTTCGCATATACGCAAATAAGGTGATCGGTCTTGGTTAATTTGTCGGCACCCGAGAAATCAAGTTTGGATGCATCGGACAAAGCGAAAATAACATACTTCATAGAAAGCCTCCCGTATTCTTAATCTATTCTAACTTTACCAAACTTTGCAGAGGACAGGGGCGCATATTGAAGAACTTTTTGTAAATAATGTATAATTTAAAGGGATTGGGATTGATTGGGATAGATTTAGATAGATTGGGATAGCTTGGGATAGATTGGGAACGTAATGTTCCGAGAATGAGGGAAAGACAAACTATGAAAAGAAAACTATTATCAGTATTTTTAATTGCAACGCTTTCGGCGGGACTTCTTGTCGGATGTAAAAAGCCGGAAGAAATACTTCAGGATTTAAAGGACCATAGCGAAACGTCCGAGGAGAGCGAAGATCGTTCTTCCGCCGAGGAACGTGCCGCTGACAGAATGCGCACACCGCTCGACTACACTGCGCCAAGCTATCTTCCGGAAGGTCAGCCGACATTTATGGAAGAACAGGGGCTTATCATCACGACGGGCAACAGCTTCAATATGAAGGTTTTGGACCACTACACGGGAGAGATGACGGAAATTCCTTGCACTTTTACCATCTACGAGACTACGGAAGGTTGTGAAGACGGCCGAAAAAGAGTCGTTATGCTTTGCAATATTCCCGGTACATTGAATTTGGAATATTGGACGAGTTACTTCGACAGCTATACCGGCATTTCTTTCGAGACACAGCAAAGTTCGAATTCGCTTTTCGACGGTTGTAATCTCGTGAATGAGAATGATTTGACGCTGGAACTCGGTGAGTACAGTTACGATATCCATACGGTCCACACAACGACACTTGAAGACGGCTTAATCAGCGAGAAGGTTGAGATTTACTGTCCGATAGAATATGACGGTGCGGTAATTCAGTACGGATTCCCTGTGGATATAGATTCTTACTACGATTATCCTTTCGGCTCCGAAGGCTTTACCATCGACCAAACTCCTTGGTGCGGAAATGAGTATTTTAACTACTTTGCAATAGAATATTTACCGATTCAGGCCAAGTAAGCTTTTCCGGATCTTATATCGGGCTGACGATTTTCGAGCTCAAAACACGAGACTTTTCATCAAAACAGCACAAACAACTTTTGGCTCGTCTAAGAGTATAATTAGCCGGTAACATAAAAAGAGGGGATTAAAATATGAAGAATATTTTTCTCACCATCGGCGCTGTAATTCTGGTTGCCATCATCGCAGGCGGAATCGTTGTTATAAGCAGCGTCATGATGAAAACATCGGATTCCGATCTCGACGGGGACGGAATCTCACCAACTGAAATTGAAGAAATCTATTCGGAAGAAGACTGACGTTTGACGAAGGCGTCAGTTTTCGTTTATTTGCCTTAAAATCCTCATCACACCGTCGTCATCGTTTGACGGCGCAATGTGCTTTGCAACGGCCTTCAAATCCGGGTGGCCGTTCTCCATACAATAGCTTTCACCGCAGACTTCAAGCATGGACTTATCGTTCAGATAATCGCCGAAAGCGCACGCCTCGTCGCGCCCGATGCCGTTCTCATCCATCAGGAACTTAATTGCACTGCCCTTGTCAACGTCGCTTCTTGCCACATCAATCCAGCTGTCGCCCGACAAAACCGCGGTCACGCCCTCTCCCAAGTCTCGAAAACGTTCAATTCCCGATTCCGCATCAGCGTTCTTAAAATACACTGCAACCTTCAAAATGTCGTCCTCGCAGGCACAAGCCGCAGGATTTTCCACGGACTTAACCTTGGCATAGTAAATCGCAGTCTGACTGTAGGTATATTCGTCCACAATCGGAAGGTAAGCACTTTTAACGCCGCATACGATTCCGACCGCGCCGGGAACATCTTTAAGAACGTCGAGCACCTTAATTACGTCTTCGGTTCTCATGGGATTGGTAAAAATAATTTTGCCGTCGATAACTATCTGGGCGCCGTTCTCGCAAATGATGTAAAGTCCGTCCCGGCTTTCCGGGAAATCTTTAATCAGGGTATGATACTGCCTGCCGCTCGCGATTACGGTCTTAATCTCGCTGTGCTCCTTTACCCAGGGAATAAAATCTGACGGCACCCTTTTCGAGCTGTCCAAAAGCGTTCCGTCCAAATCCACTGCCACAAGTTTTATGCTCACCGATAACCCCCCGTCAGATGTTCTCGTTAACCTAAAGAATAATACCATCTAACATGCCAAACTTCAAAACTGCTATAATGGTCCGTAATAATCCGCTGCGATTTTCACTGACGAAAGGAATATCAGCCATGACCAAGCGAATCTTATGTTTCGGTGACTCAAACACCTGGGGATTTGACCCTGACAATATGAACCGTTTTCCCGAGAACATCAGATGGACCCGCCTTCTTGCCGCAAAGCTCGGGGCCGGTTACGAGATAATCGAAGAAGGCCAGAACGGCCGCACCATCGCAACCGACGACGATGTCGAGGGCGAGAAAAACGGCCTTACTTATATAGCACCCTGTATCGAAAGCCAGTCGCCGCTTGATCTCCTGATTATCATGCTCGGCACCAACGATCTTAAGGAGCGTTTCGGTTTAAGCGCCGCAGACATCGCGGACGAGATGCGCGTTTTCCTCGGCAAAGTAAAAAAAGCCTACCTTTATCATATGGAAACCCCGCCTGAGATTTTGCTCATTTCGCCTATTCACATTGGCGATAACATAAGAGAATCCTGGCTCGGCGAGGACTTCGGGTTCGAAAGCGCCACGGAAAGAAGCCATGAATTCGGCCGCGTCTTTAAGAAGGTCGCCGAAGAATTCGGCTGTCATTTCCTGGAGGGCGCAAGCCTTGCCGACCCGAGCAAATCCGACGCTTGCCATATGGACGCCGCCGGACATAAGGTTTTCGCTGACGGGGTTTATGTAAAAATCATCGAAATACTCGGCTGAACTTGTCCAAGCGAGTTTTTAGTATAAAATCTCGCTTTTCTTCGTTTTTATACTAAATTTTCTTAAGCACGAAGCCATCCGCTGCCACGATTTAGTATAAAAATCCGCAATTCGAAAAATTTATACTAAATTTCACCGCTTGCAACCACAGTAACTGCACCCGTTTGCCCTCACAGGGCAGGATTTTTAGTATTCCACGCTGGTATGGTTTTTCACTAATTTCAGCGGCGGATTGCGACCTGTTGATACTCCAAGAAAAATGCGGAAATCAAAAAAGCTGCCCTGCGTTTTAAATCGCAAGACAGCTTCGTTTTATCAGAAATTCTTAATTCTCTCGTCGATGTAATTAATCAGAACATCTGCCGTACCGTCGATGCCCAAAGGCGTGGAGCTTATGGACAAATCGTAGTTACGTGAGTCGCCCCATTTGCCCTTGCAGTAGTAGTTGTGATACATTTTTCGACGATAGTTCTCGGACTCGATTTTTGCCTCGGCGCTTTCGGGAGACATATTAAAAATCTTCATGATACGCTCGCGCTTTGCTTCGAATTCGCCGTTTATAAAAAACGAGATGTGGCACTTATAGTCCTTCAAAACATTCTCGGCACAACGACCTACAACTACGAAAGACTTGCCTTCGTCTGCCATTCTGCGCATGTATTCAAACTGAAGATTTGCAACGTTTTCTTCCATCGAGTTTGACTGGCCCTTAACCTTACGGGAGAAAAGTCTTACGCGAGGCACTTCGTCATAAGCGCGCAGGCTTGCGGAATCAACATCTTTCTCAACTGCCACGAATTCGAGGATGTTGTTGTCATAAAGAGGAATATCGTAGTGGTTTGCGATTTTTTCTGCGATAACGTGACCGCCGCTGCCGTATTCACGACCGACGGTAATTATGAATTGTTTCTCCATCATTTATATCCTCCCCGTTATACGTACCTTAAGTAAATTATACCCATAGAAAGTGCAATGACAATAATCGTTGCGGGAACGGCATATTTACAATACTTGCCCCAACCGATCATGTGACCGCTCTTGGCTGCTGCGGAAATACCTACAACGTTCGCGGATGCACCGATAGGAGTAGCACTTCCGCCGATATCGGTACCGATTGCCAAAGTCCATGCAAGAAGCGAAAGATCGACACCCATCGAAGTGGACAAGGACTTGATAACCGGAATCATTGTTGCGGCAAACGGAATGTTATCAACGAAGGCGCTCGCGATTGCGGAAATCCAGAGAACGATTGCAATTACGAGAATAATGTTATCGCCTGCAATATTTGCGATGAAATCGGCAATCAACTCGAGGATGCCTGTTTCTTCAAGACCGCCTACAACCATGAAAAGACCGATGAAGAACAAAAGCGTCTCGTAATCAACTTTGGCAAGAAGCTTAAGAGCGTTTTTGCCTGATGCAATGAGTGTAAGAACTGCAACTATAAGACCGATTGTTGCAACCGTTAGTCCTGTCTGCGCATGCGAGATGAGAAGAACAACCGCAACAAAGAAAATAAGAGAGCTTATGATGAAAGAAGTCTTGCTGGTAATTGCCTCGGAAGGATTCGGGTATTTAATCTCGCCGGTAGATTTCTTCTTTGAGAGCTCCTTGCGGAAAACAAGGTAGAAATACGGAATTACAAACACGAGAGAAACAAGTGCAATAACGCCCGTATTCGCAACGAAATCACCGAAAGTATAAGAAAGAGAAGTTCCGATGATGATATTCGGCGGGTCACCGCACATTGTGGCAGAGCCTCCGAGGTTAGCACAGAAAATCTCGGCAATTATCATCGGTATAGGAGAAAATTTCAAAAGCTGTGCAAGCTCAACCGTAACTGCGGCAAGGAACAAAATAACCGTGATACTGTCGATAAACATCGAGAGCACGAATGACATTAGCATGAAGGTGATAAAAATCGGCACGGTCTTATACTTAACGAGCTTAGCGATTCCGAGGCAAAGCCATCTGAAAAAGCCTGCCTTAGCCATGCCCTCAACCATAACCATCATACCGAAAATAAAAATAATGGTGGCCCAGTTAATACCCTTGGATGCCTCTTCAGCTTCGCCCGCCGCATACCAAAAATCAGGGGTCGCAAAACACTTGATGTTGAGCGTATTCCAAATGGCCGTCTCGCTTCTCATGCAAAGCCCGAAAACAACCAGCAGCATAAGTATGCCGCATCCCAAAGTTACAAAATGTCTCGGAATTTTTTCCGTTACAATCAGCAAAAACATTGCAATAAAAATAATAACCGCAAATATCTGTGCAACCATCAAAAAGCCTCCCACGGAGCAGCTTGAAATTCTTTCCGCAAACACAATTACAGCGCTGCCCGAATTAAATACCAAAAAAACAGTTATTATTCTAATACAAATAAAAGTCAATACAACAACGACTTTAGTTGCATTTGTACTGAAGTTTACGCCTTTAAAGGCCTTTCAAAAGACAATTCAACCAAAAACGCTGATCATTTTCGAGCTTCGGACAAAAGATAATCAATACCCTCGATATAACCGTCGAAGCCTTTGCCGGCAATTGTCTTGCAAGCGTAAAGCGAAATGTACGAGAACTTGCGAAATTCCTCCCGGGCATCAATATCAGAGATGTGAACCTCCACGGTAGGAATCTGAACGGACTTAAGGGCGTCAAGAATTGCAACCGACGTGTGAGTATATCCGCCCGGATTAAAAACGATGCCGTCATATGAATCGAAATAAGCCTGCTGAATGTAATCAATCAAGGTTCCCTCGGAGTTACTTTGGAGACACTTAACCTCAACTCCGATATCCTTACAATGGCCGGCAATAAGTTCAATCAAATTATCGTAGGTGCGGGCGCCGTAAATCGCAGGTTCGCGGATGCCGAGCATGTTAAGATTAGGTCCGTTTAAAACGAGAATTTTCATACGAAATATTCCTCCATGGTAAGAATCTTGTCACAGGAAGCCAGATATAAAGGTCTTCTTGCCTCGTAAAGCTTTGTAATCGCATCATCTCCCGCAGCCGAAAGCGGTCTGTTCGAGATGTCCTGTTTATTAAGATACGACAAAGGCGCGTCCAAAAATAAAACTTCAGAATTTGCACGAAGCGCCCGGATGTTTTCTTCGCGTGTTACGATTCCTCCGCCCGTTGCAATCACAAGTCCCGATCGGAACAGGTAGTCAGAAGCAACCTCGGACTCCATTTTACGGAAAACATCTTCGCCGTCCGACGTGATGACCTCAGCCGGAGTGCGTCCGAATTTTGCGGCAAAAGCTTCGTCCAAATCGACAAACTCGCGCGACGTCATTTCCGCCAAACGCTTGCCGTACGTGGTTTTGCCCGAGCCCGGCATTCCGATGAGAACCGTGTTCAACATTAAGGACGAAAGTTTAAAGTTGACGCCCCCGATGTCGTCTTCCGTCTTGGTAAAGTCGGAGCCGATTGCGTTACAGAAGATTTTCGAGGCCTCGTATGCCTGAGCCGAAAGCATCGAAAGTCCGCCCGCCGCCTTAATTCCAAGGGTCGAAGCCTGCTGCAAAAGCTTGGTTCTGGACGGGTTATAGATTACGTCGACGCACGCCTCAAGCGCGATGAATCCGCGAAGATCGATCGGGGACTCGGACGCCTTCGGGTACATGCCGACAGGGGTCGTGTTAATCAAAATCGCAGCGTCTCTTGCCTGTGAATCCATATCGAAAACGTGATCATAATTGATTTCGCCGGTTCTTGAGCAGAATAAAATTTCGGAAGCGCCGAGCTCCTTCAAAGCCGCATAAACCGCAGCCGACGCTCCGCCCGTTCCCAAAATCAGGCACTTCTTGTCTTTGACATCAATGTCGTTCGATGAAAGCAGATATATAAATCCGTAAACATCGGTATTGTCGCCTATGGCCTTGCCGTCCTTAAAGACCACCGTGTTAACGGCACCGACATTGCGGGCGCGCTCGGACACTTCGTCGCAAAGTTCATAAGCCAACTTCTTGTGCGGAACGGTCACATTAAATCCGCAAAATTTTCCGCCGCCTGACGCAAACAATTCTTTTACTTCGTCGGCGCTCATTTCGATTTTTCCATAATCATAAGCGTCCGTATAAAGGCTGTGCAAAAGCGGAGAATATGTATGCGGAAGTTTCTCGCCCAAAACGCCGAAACAAGGCTTCGTATTCTTGCTCTGCAAGTCTCTGGAAGCCTCAAAAAGAAACTCGTAAAGTCCTCTTACGTAAGGAAGACTTCTCTCGTCGGCAAGGCTTGATACAGCCTTAAGTTTAGCTTCCTCGCGGGACTTATCAAGAACCGCCTTGCCGGTTCCCTTTTTGCTCTCACCTATTTTTTCCGCCGTCTCCATGCGCTCAACGAAAGCTTCCATGAGCTTCCTGTCGGCCGCATCAATTCTCGCACGCAAAGCCGTAAGACTTCCGTCATCAGCCGCAGCAGAAGAATCCAAAATCAAATCCCACAATGCGATTGCCGCGCAGGCCTCGATTACGGGTACCGCACGCGGAACGATGCACGGATCGTGGCGTCCCTCAGCCTTAAGCTTTACATTCTTGTGCAAGGTCAAATCGACCGTGTCCTGCTCTTTCGAGATTGTCGGTGTAGGCTTTATTCCGACATCGAAAACAATCGGCGCCACATCACCTGCCGTGATGCCTCCCAAAATACCGCCGCAGCGATTTGTTTTTAACTTCAGATTTCCTTCATCGTCAAAACTCAGCGAATCGTTATTCTCGGATGCTCTTAATTCACAGGCCTCAAATCCGTTACCGAACTCGACACCCTTAACCGCAGGAACCGCAAAACAAAGGGATGCGATTTTGCCTTCAACGCCCTCAAAAAGCGGGCCGCCCAAACCGCCCGGGCAACCTTCGATTACGCACTCGATAACGCCGCCTACGGAGTCACCGTCAGCTCTTGCTTCAGCGATTTTGGAAATCATAAGTTCGCCGCATGAATCATCGATAACCGGAAATTCCTTGGATGATACCGAAGAAATATCCGTAAGAGGACCCTCGTCGCGAACCCCTGCTATTCTTTTTACATGGGCATAAACTTTGATGCCAAGCTTCTCAAGGTTCTGAATTGCAAGCGAACCTGCGATACAAAGCGGAGCCGTCATGCGTCCGGAGAAAGAACCTCCGCCTGAACTTAAATACGAATCGCCGTACTTAAGTCTCGCGGTATAATCCGCATGAGACGGACGAGGACTGTTTAAAAGCTCGCTATAGTCATGAGGACGAATGTTTGTATTCTCGATGTGAGCCTTAAACTCACCGTCTGCAAATTTATCAATAATCACGCTGTCAGGTTCCTTGCGCGGAGTCGACCAAGCGTTCTTTCCCGGTGCTCTTCTGTCCAGGAATTTTTGCATTGTATCAATGTCACATACCATAGACTCGGGTACACCTTTTATCTCAACACCGATATCTTTACTGTGGGACTCACCGTATATTCCTATTCGAAGTTTGGAACCGTTATAAAAAATCATTTCGTAACCTCCGCACCGAGTTTTTTAAGCATCTCAAACATGCCCGGAAAAGACTTGCTTATACATAGTTCGTCATCTATGTGTGCTGATTTGCCCGAAGCAATGCAAGCCAGTACGCCTGCCTGCAAAATTCTATGATCGTGTTCGGTATTTATATAAAGTTCGGAAGGCACACCTTCAGCCTTCTTTATTGTAAGAATATCCTTTTCTTCATCATATGAATTCTCTGCACCGCACGCATCCAGGATTGCTTTTACTGCCGCAATTCTGTCGCTTTCCTTATGGCGCAGACGGGCAATGTTTACAATATGAGAAATCTCTGATTTAAATGCACACAAAACCGCGATGTAAGGAACGATGTCGGGAATGTCTTCACAATCGTATTCAAAAAACGAAATTGCTTCATCCGCTTCATCAGATACGAATACAAAAGATGCATCTCCGTCTATATATTCTGCATCGAATTTAACATTCAGTTTGTGCAAAACATCGATAACAGCCTTATCTTTTTGAAGCGATTTCTCGTTCAATCCGTTAACCGTAATTTCGCCCTTCGGGTTAAGTGCTGCCATCGAAAGAAGGAACGCTCCGCCGGACCAGTCGCCTTCTTTTCCGAAGTCAGCTTCGGAGTTAAAAACGTCGACATTTTTCTCCAAAACATATCTTCTCGAAGAACCTTCGTCATCAGATATTTTTACATTAAATCCGTTCTTATTAAGAACTTCAATCGTAAGGTCCACATAGCCCGAAGACTTAAGTTCGCCCTCCAATAAAACCCTCGAATCATCGCACAGCGAAAGTGCCATAAGAATTCCCGAAAGGTACTGGGAAGAGATGTCTCCTCTTATTCTGAAATCACCTTCGGAAAGTTTTCCCGTAAGCACTATGGAGTTTTCTTCTTTTAAGATTTCACATAAAACGCCGTGCTCTTTAAGGCATGCGGCAAGCTGATCGACAGGTCTTTCGATTAGCCTTCCGCATACTTTAAAAATCAATCTGTGTTCACCCTTTATTTTTTTGGAAGAAAAAACAGACGCAACCGTCATAAGAAAACGTAATGTGGATCCGGACTCTCCGCATTCCATTACGATATCCGTTACGTTATCCGTTACGATATCCGATCCCGCGTTAACTCCGTCATCAAAACCACAGTCGGAACCGCTGTAGGCATCGTATAAAGCCTTAAGGCAACGCCTTGTGGCAAGCACGTCGTCGTTATCCGAATCGGTTGGAGTTGTTATTTTGGCGATTATGTTTTCGCGCGGTGAATCATTTAGAAACTCAGTCAAAAAGGCAACTATCAGCTCCCTATGCAGAACTGATTTCGAAGGCGGTGCTTTGACCGTGCCGTTAAGGCTTTTGGCGGTAATTCTAAGACTCATTTGCGACCAATAAATTCCCTTATTTCTTCTACGGTCATCGGCTCCAAGTAAACCTCGCCGATTTTTCTTACGAGGACCATCGTAACCTTCGAGCCGCGCTTTTTCTTATCGTTTAAAACTCCTTCGCAAAGCTCGTCCGCGGTAATCTCATCATCGAACGGAAGCCTGTATTTTTGCAGCATATCAACTACGGCCCCGTGCACTTCCGGAGTATTGTTGCAGGCCGTAACATAGGCCATTCCCTTTGCTACCGCGAATCCGTGCGGAACCGTAAAATTGCTCTTTTTCTCGATTACGTGACCGAAAGTATGTCCGAAATTAAGATACTGGCGCGCACCGTTATCGAACTCGTCTTCCTCCACCAAATCCGCTTTGATGCGAACACAGGTTTTAATTACCTTCGGGAGAAGTTCGGATTCGGCCGTAATCAAATTCTCTTTTAACATATCGTAAAGCGGACGCGACTTGATGAAAGCGTACTTAATAACTTCCGCCATTCCCTGCGCGAAAACGTCCTCCTCAAGACTTCCCAAAACATCAGAATCCAAAATAACCAGCGACGGCTGATGGAAAGCACCTATCTGGTTTTTGCCGTATCCGTTATCGACACCGGTCTTTCCTCCGACCGAAGCATCAACCTGCGACAACAAAGTCGTCGGCATCTGGATAACGTCGATTCCTCTCTGATAAATTGCTGCGGCAAAGCCTGCCATATCGCCTATAACGCCGCCGCCCAAAGCGACCACTTTATCGCTTCTCGTAAAGCCCTCTTCCGAAAGGCTGTCCGTAATTGCCGTGACGAAAGTAATCGTCTTAAATTTCTCACCTGCGGGAATAACCGTAACATAGGCCTCAAAGCCTGCGCTTTCAAGTGAAGACAAAACTTTGGACGCATACAAAGGCTCCACGTTGTTATCGGTTACGAGCATAATCTTGCATGGCTTTATTCCATGCTCAACCATAAGCCTGCCGCAATCCTTAATGAGGTCTCGTCCTATAAGAACATCGTATGCTTTTCCCGCATTTACGGTGATTTTATCCATAAAATTTCTCCACTCGTGGCGACTTCAGCGTTCTCGTATTCTCGTACGTTCTTACTTACCGCCGTCCAATTCTTCTTTACGTTTTCTTCCCTCGTCCAAAAGCTTAACGAGAGTTTCTTTATCGTCTTCTTGAATCGCCTTTCTGTACTTCAAAAGTTCATCCGTAAGACAGTCGATTTCGGATATCAAGTTATCCTTGTTCTCGATAAAAAGCTCGCTCCACATCTCCGGATTAAGCCACGCAACACGCGTCATGTCCTTATAGCTTCCGGCCGAGAAACCCTTGTGTGACTTGGCACTCGGGCTCTTAATATATGCGTTCGACACCAAATGTGCCATCTGCGAAGTAAACGCGATAAGTTCGTCGTGTTTTTCAGCGTGCGACAAACAAAACGACCCGAATTCAGCAGGCGACAATGCCTCCCGCACTCGGTCAATCATCTTCATATCATCGAAAACGGGCGGCACAATAACCATCGGTGCCCCGTTAAAAAGCGTCGCTCTGGAATGAGTCAACCCCGAATATTTATTACCTGCCATCGGATGTCCGCCCACGAACAAAAATCCGTTCTCGGAAGCAACCTTGAAACCGACCTCGCAGACCATTCTCTTCGTACCGCAGGTATCCATTACGAGGCCGTCCTTCTTAAACAAAGCGGCATTCTCGTTTAAGTATTTGCAGCAAGCCTCCGGATAAAGGCAAATCAAAACCAAATCGCACTCCGAAAGCTTCGACGAAGGCAAAAAATCGTCCACGAATCCTGCAAGTTTTCCCATCAAAACGGCCGACTCGTCAATGTCGTATGCGAGCACGCGATAACTTACATTCTCACCCTCGGCGGATGTCAGATTTTTCTCCTTGAAAGCCTTCGCGAAAGATGCACCGATAAGGCCCAAACCCACGATGCCGATTGTTTTCGAGATTGTTTTCGAGATTGCCTCAGCACTTTTTGCCACTTAAATCACCTCGCGAATCTTAAGTACTCGTGCTGCCACGTCGTCAAACTCCGCCGGTGTCAAAGACTGCGCACCGTCGCACAAAGCATGAGCCGGATCGTTATGAACCTCAATCATAAGTCCGTCCGCGCCGCATGCCGCAGCCGCCATCGCCATCGGCTTAACAAGTCTTGCCTTACCCGTTGCATGCGAAGGGTCAACGATAATCGGCAGATGCGTAAGCTCCTTAAGCATAGGAACCGCGGACAAATCCAAAGTATTTCTCGTATATGTCTCGTAAGTTCTGATGCCGCGCTCACAAAGAATAATATTCTCGTTTCCGCCTGCCATAATGTACTCGGCACTCATCAGGAACTCCTTCATGGTGTTCGCCAAACCGCGCTTGAGCAAAATCGGCTTATCAATCTTACCCAAAGCCTTCAAAAGCTCGAAATTCTGCATATTTCGTGCACCGACCTGAATCAAATCCACATTCTCGAAAAGCGGCAGGTGATCGGCACTCATAATCTCCGTTACAATCGGCATACCGGTTGCTTTCTTTGCCTCCAGCAAAAGCTCGATTCCGTCAGCCTTGAGCCCCTGGAAATCATAAGGTGATGTTCTCGGCTTAAACGCGCCGCCTCTCAAAATCGAAGCTCCCGACGCCTTAACTGCCTTTGCAACCTCAATAATCTGCTCCTTGCTCTCAACCGAGCACGGACCCGCCATAAAAGCAAAATTGCCTCCGCCTATCTTAACGCCGCCCACATCGACAATCGTATCGTCCGGATGGAATTTACGGTTCGCCTTCTTAAACGGCTCGGAAATTCTCGTTACCGACTCGATAATATCGAGAGCGTTAAGCAAATCTATATCAATCTTTGTGGTATCGCCTATAAGGCCCAATACCGTTGAATATTCACCCTGCGAAATATGGACCTTCAGTCCCTGGCTTTCAAACCAATTTATCAAATTGTCGAACTGGTCCTTCGACACATTATTCTTGAGTACTGCTATCATAAAAAGCTCCTTTGCTTATTACAAATCAAAATTCCCCTTATTTTACAACAAAACAGCAGGGTTTTCTCACCGAAATTTCAATTTGCCGCTCCCGATTATGCAAAAGCTCGGGCCAAGTCGGCCGGCTAAACACAGAATAGGCCAAATTCTCGACAAAATCATTTCCCGGCCTATTTTTTGAGAAGGATTTGTCAGAAGCATCGTGTGATTTGGACTTGATTGAAAAGGAATAGGCTAAAATCGTTAAAAAATCGATTTTTAGCCTATATTTTATAAAGATTCATTTATATAACTAAAGTTCGTTTGATTTATTTAAAGGATTCGTAGGCTAAATCTTTGAAAAAATGCAATTTTAGCCTATTTTGATTGTCGCGGAGGTGTTTTTGCATGAATTTGAAAGAAAAAAATAGGCTAAATTCTCGAAAAATCAGAATTTTAGCCTATTTCGATTTCAAAGCAAATTAACAATGAAGGCCTGCGCCGTAAAATCGCCGTCGGCTTCACCGAAAGAACTTACAGAAGCGGTTGTGACTTTCGAGATTGCGCTCAAAACCGATTTCTCAAGATCGGAAAGCTCGCCGGATTCGGAAAGCACGGAAGTATATTCAGTAAGCGATATGGAATCTTCGAAGCGATGGAAAACAACCAGTGCGCGCAAAGACGTGCTGTCGCCGCCGTCGGAAGCAGACGAAGCAGACGAAGCAGGCACAGCAGGCTCAGTCTCAAGCACAGCAGGCCCGGCAGGCACAGCAGGCAAAACGCGCACAACGAGCTGCTCGCCGATCGGATTATTGTAGCTTACTGAGGTTTGGTGAATTCCGATGGTCTTGCCGGAACAAATAATGTCGGAAGCATCCTTATAGAAGGCTATTCCGGAGCGCAAGACAGACCACTGCGAATCGGAAAGTTCACAGACGTCGCCCGAAAGGCCCATGCGTCCGAGAAGTGTAGCGCATAATGAGAAATGCATGCGCGCTTCATCGTCCGTTGGTCTTATAACCGCCCAAATTTGGCTTTGGGAAGGCTTAATAAGAAGCTGAAGATTCGCAGCAACGATAGGAAGTGCGGTAATTTCGTGGGCATCGGAAAAACTTGCCATAGAGCAAAGTTCCATGAAAGACGGATCCAGACGGTGGCCGCCTGCGGAACAGTTTTCGATTACGAGATCCGGGATGGCAAGGCGCATTGAGCGGTGGAAGTCCTGGGTTGCCAACACTTTGCGGCGCAGGTTCTCGCCGAGCGAGTCGGGACCGTCGCAGCCTATGCCCATGGAGTCGTTATAGTCGACTTTTACGTAGCCGAAGCCTTGGTTTTTAAGAAGTCCCGTAACCTTGGAAGCCAAATGCTCCTTGACCCACGGGTCTTCCATATCAAGATAACGGCGGCCTTCGGTCGAAAGCGGAACGCCGTCCTTTTTTACCAGGTGCTCAGGCATGTTGTAGACCGGGGCCGACGGAGCCAAAACTTCAGGCTCGAACCAAATGCCCGGAATCATACCCTTGGAACGAATGTAATCAGTCATGTATTTGAAGCCGTGAGGGAAGCGGGTTTGAGAAACATCCCACTTGCCTAAGAAATCCCACCAGCGCTCGCCCGGCTCAAGATACCAACCGGAATCCATAACCAGGTACTGAATGCCCTCACCTTGGAGACGGTCGGCAATTTTGAGCATTTTCTCTTCGGTCGGGTCGCCCCAGGTTGCGCAGTACTCGTTGAAAACTATGCCCATCGAAGTGTCCGCCGGGCTTATGTTCGGCTTTTGAGCGCGAAGAATTTTGTCGCAAACATCGTAAAGAGAATCGCCGCAGGCCATGATGGCGCGAGGTGTCGTGAACGAAGAGCCCGACTTGACAAGGCTCGTGAAATGTCCGAAATCACGATCCGCGATGCCGCCGTTTACGGTAATCAAATCGTCGTGGCGAGTAATGATTTCAATTTGCCAGGAGGACGGCGCGTAAAGCATGAAAGCGGTGAAACGACCCGTCTTGGAATCCTCGATGGCAACGAAAGGAAAATACTTGCGGATAGGCATCGAACCGACGTTTCCGAACTTTTCCACGCGGTAGGCCATGTGACCCCAGGAGTGCTCCATATTAAGCTCGGCAATGCTTTCAACGCGGTGTCTGCCCTCGGCGGACCAATAGGACAAGAAGCGGTGAACCTTGTCGCCCTCGATTCCCGAAACCGAGAAGGTATCAATCATCTCAAGTGTTACGTCGGTTTTTGAATTGTTCTCGAAAACGCTCTGTAAAATAAACGTCTCGTCCGGCCCTGCGCCTTCGCCTTCAACTGCGCCTGCGCATGAGCATGAGCCTGAGCATGAGGTTTTCGAGAGGGTAAGAGAAAGGCCGTCGGCAGATTTCATAACAGTGCCGTTATCGCCCTCGAACTTCTCGGTAAAACGCTGCATTGTGGCGCTGTCCGCCATTGTAAGGCCGCAGGAATAAAAGCCCGCGTACTCGTCTTTGGTCAATTTAATCTGAGTGGAAATATTCATACCGATAACCCCTTCCGTAAAAGCATTGAGCCGTATCTATTCCATATTACAGCAATTCTAATGATATATGTAAGGAGATTCTTGATTTTCTGCCCGATGTCGCAACCGATGTTCCGCCCTCGTTTAACCCGGCACTTCACACCGGAAGAATACACTCTTCTGCCGCAGAAAGACCGCAAACTCCGTCTTTTACAGCCGTTAAATGCGCGTGATATAATAGCGGAGTCGTTTGTTAATTTAGTAAATTTCGTTATTTCGTTATTCAGAGGATTTATCATATGGGCAAGAGGACTTCGTACATTCATCTCGAACTGAAGCATATCGTCAAGGATTCATGGAAGGCTTTCAAGAACAAGTACTTCATGAACGTGCTTATCGTCTTTATGGTCGGCGTAATCGTCGGCGGTTATTCGCTTTCCACCAAAAACGCCGTTATCGGCACGACCACCAGCGTCGAAAACGCTGAGATGCAGGCAGTTTACGACCGCGCCACGGGTAAATCCAATGCCGAAGTCATCGAAAACCTGGTAAACGAGATTGATTTCCTCCACATCGACACAAGTCTTGCCAAAACCACGGCTCAGAAATACTCGCGCGGCGTTGTTTCTGTTTTCGTGAATGAGATAACATCTTCGGGCTCCGTCGGATTCGGAATCTTAAACGGCTTTAACACACTCATCTTTAAGGACAGCATCTCGAGATCCATCGTAATTTTCTGCTTCGCTTTGGTGCTTTTGGTATTTAATATTTTCGTGCGCAACATCCTTATCGTAGGCAAGTGCAGATATTTTCTGGAGCACAGACGATACTCCGACACCAAGGCCGACCGCATTTTGTTCGTTTATAAATTCGGCAAAACCTTAAACGTTGCCAAGGTTATGTTTATCAGATATGTCCTTCAGTTTTTGTGGAACTTCACCATCATCGGCGGCTTTGTAAAAAGATACGAATACGCCATGATTCCTTATATTCTTGCAGAAAATCCGGACATCGAATGGAAGGAAGCCTTTAAGCTTTCAAAGAAGCTCGCGTTCGGCGAGAAACGTCGTATTTTCGGACTTGATGTGCTTTGCTTCGGCGGCTACATCATTTCTTCCTTCACATATAACCTCCTCAACGTTTTCGCGATCAATCCTCTTAAAGAGTGCGCATACGCTGAGATTTATATGACATTGCGCGAACTTAAGACCGAGCCTGAAATCAAGGAAAAATACTTAACCGACGAGGCCCTCTCAACCGATGAAGTCGTTCTCACGGCTTATCCCGAAACCGCCTACAAGCTTACACCGCTCAAGAAAAGAAGCTGGATCAAAATCGACTACGAGCGCAACTACAAATTTACGACTCTCGTGCTGTTCTTCTTCTCGTTCGCATTCGTCGGCTGGTGTTGGGAAGTCTTCTACACGCTTCTTAATCAGGGTATTCTTGCCAACCGCGGAACCTTGCTCGGACCTTGGCTCCCGATTTACGGCGTGGGCGGACTTATAATCATTGTCCTTCTTAAGCCTTTCCGTAAAAAGCCCCTCATCATGTTCGGCGTAACGGTCGTTGCCTGCGGAATCCTCGAGTACTTCACCTCGTGGATTTTGGAGGTGCTTTTCGATACGAAGTGGTGGGATTACACAGGCTTCTTCCTTAACATTAACGGCAGAGTGTGCCTTGAGGGACTTTTTGTATTCGGGCTTGCGGGCGTAGCATTCACCTATATTTTCGCGCCGATGCTCGATAACCTCTATAGTCGCCTTTCCATGAAATCTCGAAAACCAATCTGCATCATACTCGCAATCCTTTTCATTACCGATCTTTGCTGGTCGGCATTCCATCCGAACCACGGCGCCGGCGTTACAATCGACGACTCACCTGCGGTAGCATCCGAAATCAGCGCGATAAATGAGACTTCCGAAGGCTAATCTTACCTAAGAAAAACTGCTGCCTCACTTCAATTTAAACTCGGAAACTTCTTTCAAATAAGGTTCTGTAAACCCGAGCTTTTTTATCACCCAGGCTGCGGGCTTTGCAGGTGTTAAGGAAACCGTAACGGGTTTTGTGGTATTGCTCGTTTCGTTACCATCCCAGTCGGACACATATGAGTACTTGATCTCATATGTGCCGTAAGGAAGTTCCATCTTATAAGTTTTTCTGCCGACCCACTTGGTATTCGCATACTCGGAATCCCAAAGCATATAGGAGTTGCCGTTTATCTTGAGTGCCGTTTTGCGCGTTTTCGATGAATTAAAGTTTCCGAAATAAATAACACCCTCGTTTTCCATTCAAGTTCCCTCCGCCGATATCGATTTATAATTCCTTATCGTACTCCAAAATGTCACCCGGCTGGCAATCAAGCGCCTCACAGATTGCTTCCAACGTCGAAAACCTGATGGCACTGATTTTGCCCGTCTTCATCTTGGAAAGGTTAACATTTGATACGCCCACCTTCTCGGAAAGCTCGTTCAATGAAGTCTTTCTGTCCGCCATAACGCGGTCCAAACGTAATACTATTTTACCCATTTTTGATACCTCGCTTTCCGTCAAAGAGTCTCATCGGAAAGTTCCTGAAGGCTTACGCCGTATGAGAAAATGTTATAAATACAGAAGAGTGCCATAGCTGCAACCAAAGTCGTAATGCCGCCTGTTGTAAGGAACATAAAAATCGTGATGAAGATAAATACCTTCTTAAGCTTCTTCAAAACCTCAACCGAGAACGGCGTGCCGCTTTCGTAGATAACCACAAACACCTTGCGCAAAATCGAAAGAGCAATCAAAACTACTACCAACGCGATTCCGAGGATGTACAAATATGATGCGCAAATCATAACAATCGGATACTTACAATCATCCATAAACTCCTGAAGCGCATCGATGCTGCTTTCCATTTCCACGTCGCCGAAGGTTTCAATCAAACTCTCGCCAACATCTCCCGATTCATCCGATACCAAAAAATCGTTAACCCTTTGTGCATTAGCCAACATCAGCGTTGCACCGGTAACAAATGCCACCGCAAGTACCAATACTATTATTGAAAAAACCTTTAAAATCGTTGCCGATACCTTGCAGCTCTTCTTAATTCTCTGAAGTTTCATTTCCTGATTTTCCATAAATCATTCTCCTTATTCTTAAATCGTAATTTCGAATCAGTGTCGCCTCCGCTCCTGCGAGCTCATACATAAGCGGTGCTTACATTCATGATAATACGGCCACGATTTACGTTTGTCAACAACTTTTTAATGTTTATCGTTAAATTTTATTCATTTCCCGCTAAATCAACCTTTCTGTTGCCTCGTTTTCGTGCGCAGACAAATACTTGCACACTTTGAAGGGCGCAATGAAGGCCGCAACAAAACCCGCAACAAAATCGCGGAAATGTTGCTGAATCTGTTGCGATTCCCCAATTTGCAACAAAACCCGCAACAAAATCGCGGAAATGTTGCTGAATCTGTTGCGATTCCCCGATTTGCAACAAAACCCGCAACAAAACAGCGAAAATGTTGCTAGATCTGTTGCGATTCCCCAATTTGCAACAAAACCCGCAACAAAATCGCGGAAAAGTTGCTAGATCTGTTGCGTTTACGGGCGAATTCGCCAGACAAATCTTCAGACAAAGCAGGGCGAAAAATCTGCAGCATCTGCTGACAAACGAAGATAAGCAATAAATCAGCAAGACCGGTCGATCCCGTTTTCGGAGAGGAACAGAAAACAAAAAGAATAAATCAAAAGCGTACAGATTCGGGATTTCCCCCGTTCCTGTACGCTTCAAAACCACGTTTTCAAATCAGCGTATTAAATGTGCGCTTTCAAATCCTCGCGGACTCGGACTCAGTTGTCTTTTTTGTCGTCTTCTTCGGACTTGTCCTTATCGGAAATCATCTCGCCTGCTGCGAAAACCATATCAAGATCGTCGTCAGAAAGTGCGAAAACATTCGCACGGGCGGATTCGGCTTCCTTAATCATCCTTGTCAAATCATCATCAGCATCAAAACGCTGGTAGTCAAATAACATTTTCAATTTGTTTTCCATATTAGCACCTCACTTTTCAGGGTAGATTTTCTTCTGTTAATCATTTATACGAAGGCAGCAACCAAGTGGCTACACTTTTTTGAAAAATTTTTAAAATCCTCCGAATTCCTCGAAAACTTCCTTCAATTCATCAAAAGCCTTGTTCTGCAAAATCTTAACGTAAGCATAGGAAATGCCAAGCTGTTCGGCGATTTCGCGCAGAGTCTTTCCCGAATAAAAGCGGAGAATAATAATGTCGCGCTGACGCTTCTCGAGACGGCCCAATGCCTGAGTGAGTTTTCCGAGCATCTCCTTATTGCAGATGTTGTCCTCAATCTTACAGCCGACGCTCAAGGTCTCCGGAATCTCCTCGAAAGTCTTGTTGGTGCGGTAGTAGTCCGTGAGCGTATTTTGCGTGATTGTATAAATCCACGTCGAAATCGAAGCCTTCGTGTCATCAAATTCCGGAAGCTTCTTATAAACCTTCACGAAAACGTCCGCCGTCAAATCCTCGGCGTTCTGATAGTTGTTGATGTGGGACAGAATATATCCGAAAACCTTCTCACGGTAGTCGATGTAAATCTGCGCCTTCTGTTCTTCGGTAAACTCCATAACCGTTCCTCCCTGTTCTAATTCCTATACTAAACCCTCAGGTTAATCCGCATCAACGTCCAAGCGCTGGCGCTCAACGAGCTCAGCGAAATAGCCGCTCGCGGCAATCAATTCATCATACGTTCCGTCTTCCACAATCTTACCTTCCTTAAGGAAAATAATACGGTCTGCGTGGCGAATTGTTGAAAGTCTGTGTGCTATTACGATTCTTGTACACTTCAAAGAATCAATCGCATCGGATACGTGTTTTTGTGTCAGGTTGTCGAGAGCACTCGTTGCCTCGTCAAACATCAAAACCTTAGGTCCCGGAGCTACGGCACGGGCAATCATGAGACGCTGCTTCTGGCCGCCCGAGATACCGCCCTGGCCTTCGCTTATCAAGGTGTTCATTCCCATCGGAAGCTTACGAATATCCTCTGCAATCGAGGCGATTTCGGCCGCCTTCCAAGCATCATCCAAAGAAAGTTGCGGTGCCGAAATAACGATGTTGGAATAAATATCTCCCAGGAAAAGTTTTCCGTCCTGCATAACGGAACCGATTTTCTTACGCAGGGACTCCAAATCCACATGAGAAATGTCTTTACGATCGTAGAAAATGCTGCCCTTCTGAGGTTTTTCGAAGCCCAAAAGCAATCTCATAAGAGTGCTCTTACCGCAACCCGTTGCGCCAACGATGGCAAGATACTCGCCGGGCTTTACCTTCAAGGATAAATCGTCGATTACATTCGGCATGGATTCATCGTAACGGAAGGTTACGTGATTTAATTCGATGGATCCGCTTAATTTCGTGATTATTTCCTTACCGTCCTGCATCTCAGGCTCCGCCTCCATAATAGGCTTTGCCATCTCCAAGGTAGGCCTGATATTCGCAACGGTTACAGCAATACCCGAGATGGCCGTAAATGCCGAGGCCACCATTCCGTATGCCGAGTTAAAAGCATAGTAGTCGGATACGCTTACGTTATTTTTTACCGCAATCGCATACAAAACGAGAGTTCCCGCCAAAGAAACGGCGAGGGTTAATGTGCCGCTTAACTTAAGGAAAGACGGCGGATTATATTCGAGCTGAGCTTCCTTTGCATAATTTTTTGCCCAGCGCGCGAACATTCTCTTCTCGGCACCTGCAAGCTTTACTTTCTGAATACCTGTAATCGTAGAATATGTAAGACCGCTTGTTTTGGATGAAAGTTCCATCTTCTCGCGTGAAATCTTCATCTGAGTAAAAGTCGTAATAAGCGATAAAGCAATCGTCGTCAAAGTTACGACAATCGAAGGAATCACGAGCGACGGTGCGAATTTGAAAATCTGTCCTATATAAATAAGTGAGAAAAGCGAAGATAAACCGGTCATGCCCACGGTATTAAAAAGCGTGGAGCATAAGGACTGCACATAAGCCGACCTGGAAGAAAGTTCACCCGAAGCATACTTTTTAAAGAACGTCGGCGGCAAGCTCATAATTCGATTCATAACTGCGGCCTGAACGGCAATGTTTTGCTTGATTCCGATTCTGGAGTTGATAAGCGACTGGAATGCGGAAAAGCAAAGTCGGCAGATTGAATAGCAAATCATGAAGGCTGCCAAAGCCAACAGGACATCGCCTCTGCCCGATTCCAAAACGTCGCTGAAAAGCCACTTGGTAAACATCGGTGACAAAAGTCCCAAGGCTGCGGAACCGCCCATCATCAAAAGCATAAGTACAATATCGGATACACTGAGCTGCTCAAACATAAAGATGAGCAGATCCTTAACGGTCAATGTCTTCATCGGAAGCGGCTTATAGAAACACAAGGCTTCTTCGTCTATAAGTTTCTCGGTCTTATGATTAAGCTTTACCCATTTGCCTGTTTTGGTATCTCTGAAACGATATCCCGTAAGCTTGCCCGGTACCAAAGCAACTGCCGTACCGTCTTCTTTAAGCGTTCCTATCATGGCGCCCACGGCATGATGGTACCAGCCCTTATCAAGCTCGACTTTACGACTCTTGATACCGAAAGGACGCATGCGGTAGTCGATCTGTTCTTCCGCTGTTTTAATTGTGGAAGGAAGCTCGGAAGGCTTATATTTGCAGTGATAAAACTTAAGGATTTCCTCGATGGCCGAGCCTGCGATTTCGCGGTCGCTTAACGCATCTCGCAAATGCTTACCCATGACGGCACCCGCAATCGAATCGACTGCGTCGGCTACTGCAAAATTATCGGACTCTTCACGATATTTAAGCTGTTCTTCAAACCAACTCAACTTGCCGTCACCTCCTTACTCAGCATTTACGAGCTCGTTATAGAGTTCACAATTCTCAATCAAATCTTTATGCTTGCCGCGCGATACAATCTGACCGTTCTCCATAACGATGATTTCGTCGCATGAACGAATGGTCGAAAGTCTGTGCGCTACAACTATGCAGGCAATTCCTCTGTTGCGAATCGCCTTAACAACTTCATATTCCGTTTTCGCATCCAGGGCGCTTGTTGCCTCATCCATAATTATCAGGGTCGGGTCCTGGGCCAAAACTCTTGCAATCTCAAGTCGCTGTCTCTGACCGCCCGAGAAATCCTTACCGCCCTCGATAAGCTTATGCTGATAGCCGTCCGGACGCTGCATAATATCGTCGTGAATCTGCGCATCGTTGGCTGCCAGAATCATCTCGAAATCCTCAATGCTGTCGTCCCACATTTTTATGTTGTTGGCAATCGTATCCTCGAACAAAATAATGTCCTGATCGACTACCGCCACGGACCCTCTGAAAACGGCCTTGTTAATGCTCGATATAGGCTTTCCGTCAAACAAAATCTCACCGCTCCACGGCTTATAAAGTCCCGAGATAAGTTTTGACATCGTAGACTTTCCGCATCCGGATGCACCCACTATGGCAACGCTCTTGCCCGGCTCCAATTTCATGTTGAAATCGCGAATCAACGGCTCTGCCAAAGGCGAATATCCGAATTCCAAATTCTTGATCTCAACGTTGCCCGAAAGCTTCTTATATTCGGTTTCCTCACCGTCGCTCTCGAAAACGTCATCGTCCGGATATTCCATAACGTCGTCAACGCGCTCCATCTGAGTTCTCATTTCCTGCAAAGTCTGACCTGCAGAAATCATTGTCATGGCAGGTGACATAAACGAACCCAAAAAGCCCTGGAAAGCCATTATCATACCGACGGAAAACTTACCCTGAATGGTAAGCCAAACGCCCAAAAGCAAAACGATGTTATTTGCAAGCATGGATACGAACTGCGGAATCATTCCCAAATACTGGTTAAGCTTCATGAACTTAACCTGCTGCGTATTAACGGCCGCCTGATAACCCGACCACTTTTTAAAGTAACCGTCCTCGGCACCCGATGCCTTGATGGTCTCAACCATCTCAATGCCCGCTACCGTAGCTGAGGATAACTTCGCGGAATCGCGCATGGAAACTCTTGTAACGTTTACTCTCTTTTTGGAAATGTACTGTGAAACCATCGCATTAATCGCAAGCGACGCAAGTCCCACCACCGTCAAAATAATGCTGTATCGAAGCATTACCACGAAGTAGAAAACCATCATCACCGTATTTAAAACGAGCGGCGCGAAAGTACCAACCAATGAATTCGCGATGGATGCGTTTGAGGCCTGTCTGCCCTGAATATCTCCCGCCATTCGCTGTGAGAAGAACCTGAGCGGCAGTTTCAAAACTTTCCACATATAAGTACTGTTGCCCACGGCCGCCATCTTGCCGTTGATGCGGAGCGAATAAATCGCCTGAAGCGCAGACATAATAATCTCAATCAAATCAAAACAGCCGAGCAGAATCAGGAACATAATTGTCCAATCCCTCGCCTTACCCGTCAAAAGATAATCCAAGAAAACTCTGGAGAATGCCGGCTGAATAAATCCCATCAGCGCCGTAATCACTCCCGTAAGAACGGTAAACACAACAGCCGCGCCCGTTCCTTTAAGACGCTTTGCTGCAAACTCGAACATGCTCTTCGGTTTACCCGAAGGGACGAATGCCTCGTTTGGTTCAAACTGCAGACAAATACCCGTGAACGACTCATCAAAGGTCTCCATGCTTACGCTGTAGTTGCCTCTGGCAGGATCGTTTAAGTACGCCTTGCCGCCCTTGAAACCGTCCAGCACCACAAAGTGATTAAAATTCCAGTGAATTATGCACGGAAAACTTCCGTTGGCCTTAAGCGACTCCGGCTCATATCGAAAACCCTTAGCCGTAAGGCCGTAGCTTCTTGCAGCCTTAAGAACGTTCTTCGCATTGGAACCGTCTCTTGATACACCGCAGTCTTCTCTTACCTGCTCAATAGGAATCCATTTCCCGTAATATGCCAAAATCATGCAAAGGCTTGCAGCGCCGCACTCCAAAGCCTCCAGCTGCATTACAACCGGAACCTTTGCCACGCCCTTCTTTATCGGAGACTTAACTTTTACGGCGTTCTTCTTTTCCGCCTTATCCCTCTTATTTGCCTCTGCCATCTTTCTTTCCGCTGTCTTGGCCTCTCCCGCTTCAGTTTAAAATAAACGAAATCGGCGATATGTTCTCAACAATTACTTTTCCCGAATAAAAACCGTCCGCCGGAACGGAATTCATCTGCACAACAATCTCGTAACCGTTGGCGCTTCTTTCGCCGATTTCGGTTACTACGCCTTCGATATCATCGATTTTTACCGCAAGACCCGGCTTTAAATCCCCGATATCGGTTGATTCCGCATAGCATACAATTTTACCGTTTTCGACCTGTACGGCAAGCGGCAGCGTTCTGTCCACATGTCCGCAAATGCCCCAAACGCAAGCACCTGCAAGAAGTGCAATAACGCTTATCAATAAAAGCCAAATGCCCGGATTCGAAACACGAACATAGTCGTTCATATTCTCGGGCGACTTAATCTTATCCAAACTTTTCTTTCTGAAAATCTCTTCGCTCATGCGCGGCATCCCTCCCGGCCGAATGTGTCGGCGCCCCGTTTGCACGAGAACTCCAACCTAATTTTCATCCGTTCTAAGTATACCAAAAATCCCCACTCTTCTTAAGTCATTTGGGTTACAAGTAATGCTTTTCCAAGACGACACCATGCCTGCCCCATATTACTGTGGTGAAAGTCATCTTTTTCGAGTTTTCGGAGACGAAATATCGGCAAAAATGTCGCCGCACTTAATCATATCAAGGAGTCGCGGCCCGTCGAAAAAGCTAAAGCGGAATTTTCTCCGATTCTTCCGACTGCTCATTTATCTGACTATATAAATCCATTCCGATATAAACCAGCAGACCGCCGAGAAAAATGGCCTGATATTCAAAAGGAATCACAGTGATACACATTAAATACGGTATACAACACATAACCGATACCAAAGAAAATGCTGCAAACACAGGGAATTTCTTAGGTCTTAACACAACATAAATAATGGAAAGAATATCCATCAGATATCCGTAACGGTCATGCATATGCGGCATAAAATATACAGCCAGACCGATGGTCAAAATCGCAGTCGTAATGACAATATTGTCCGTCATTTTAAACTTCTTCTGAACGATATAATAAGCAACAAAACCCAACACTATGATAGCCATGAGTAAACCGGCTTCAGATATATAACTCGTCAAATGTGACGGTTCCTGCGTCTCACCCATCAAAGTATATATGTTCGGATAGTTAAGCGTCGATGCAGGAAAAAAGGTTGCCTGACTCCAGAAAATACTGATTAATTCTATAAAGCTTCTTCCGGAAATCCACGCCGGAATGATGCTGACAAAATACAAACCCGGAATCCAAAGAAGATGGACGAGCTTGATAACTTTGTTTTTTGCCCACATTATCATAATAAACGGAAGAATAAACAGAGTCTGTACTTTGAAACAAAATGCCAAACCGATAAAAATACAGAATTTGTTGCTGTCCTCTTTAAAGAAGAAATATAGCGCCAAAAGAATTAAAGCGGTATAAAGACTGTCACATTGTCCCCAAAAAGAACCGTCAAGAACTACAATCGGTGCAACGGCTGTCAAAGCTGCTCCGAAAACGGCTTTATTAACAGACTTCGTAAGTCTCATCAAAATCATAAAAACCGCAACTGCCGATACCGTCTCAAAGAAAATGGAAGAAAACTTCAAAATCATTAAGTTGTTTGAAGAAATATGTGTAAGCAACGCCAGAAAATACAAATATGACACCGGATAGTCAGAAAATTTGTGAGACAACGCTGAAAATAATCCTTCAGTTCTGATTGTATTCATCCACACATCAAACGAGCCCGTGAAATCACTGGTCATAATAGGAAACAGCTTGCTCTTCATTATTACCGAAAGCATAAAAATACAAACAAGGAACAGTAAATTCAGCACTGAAACTTCAGTTTTTGCAATCTCTATCCTATGATTCAGAAAACGATCTATCCATCTGTTTTTACTACTCATACATTCACCACAAATCTGTCCGAAAATTCAATCGCTCAGTAACACTTCCTGTTAGGAGCATTAGCAAATTATCTGCTCCAATCATAATACAAGACAACGGTTTTCACCAACAATTTTCTCCTATTGTCTCAGAAATTGCATGAGCATCTCGCCGTTCACAAATATGAAATGCGGCAAAAGACTCGTCATATTTCGCGAAAATTAAAATAGATTGGTTATGCATTATTAATATGCTGTTTACAAACTGTCGGTAGAATGAGGTTAAAAGATAAGATAAGACGAGGTGACCCATGGAACGCAGAGAAGTAGCAGACAACGAACTGAACAGGATTTTCGGAGGATTCAATTCCGGAACCCGCACGGTTTACTTTTTCGAGAAGGGCGATTGGTTTCATAACGGCAATTTCGATTATGTAGTAACCGTGGAGAGCGAAGTTGATGACATCTACCGTGTGGTTTATGTCAGGAAATACTTTAAGGGTAAGCTTACCGACAGTTGTTCAGAGATATTGGCCTACTACCTCATCCAATACGAGTACAAGGGCACCAAAGAAACCGAAGAAGTTAATTCCAAATAATAGACCGCACATAGTAAAAAGCCGCTTCAAAGATCCCCCCCGAAGCGGCTTTTTCATGTGCAAATTTTGCAGAATCACCTTGTTTTCGCCGTTTTTCACGCCACGAAAAAACTTGGGAAAATCGTCCGGTCCCCCGCGCGTGTGGGCTTTTAGTATAAAAACTTGTTTTTCTTCGTTTTTATACTAAATTTTCTTAAGTACGGGGTCCCATGTGGCCACGATTTAGTATAAAAATCCGCAAACAGCAGAATTTATACTAAATTTCACCGCCCGCAGCCGCAGTAACAGCGACAGGTTGCCCTCACCAAGCAGGATTTTTAGTATAAATCTCGCTCAAAAGTCATTTTTATACTAAATCAGCTCGTCT
>JAZLML010000080.1:0-15792 GCA_045598625.1 Saccharofermentans sp. | reverse complement strand
GGGAGAATTTATTATGAGAACAGACGGAATCAGTAAGCATTTTGAGCCGAATGAAGCAGAACCTAGAATTTATTCAGATTGGATGAATAAAGGTTATTTTCACGCAGAGGTAAATAAAGACAAAACTCCGTTCTGCGTTGTAATGCCGCCGCCGAATATCACGGGACAGCTTCATATGGGTCATGCTCTTGATAATACATTGCAGGATATTCTTATCCGTTATAAGAGAATGAAGGGTTTTGAAGCACTTTGGCTTCCGGGTACGGACCATGCTTCAATCGCTACCGAAGCTAAAATCGTTGAGCAGATGCGCAAGGAAGGTCTTACCAAAGATGATTTGGGCAGAGATAAGTTCCTTGAAAGAGCATGGGCTTGGAAGGAACAGTACGGAGGACGTATCGTAGAACAGCTCAAGAAGATGGGTTCTTCATGTGATTGGGACAGAGAGCGTTTTACAATGGACGAAGGTTGTTCCGAGGCCGTTCAGGATGTTTTTATAAAGTACTATGAAGAAGGTTTGATTTACAGGGGCGAAAGAATCATTAACTGGTGCCCGCATTGCCTTACTTCAATTTCCAATGCTGAGGTTAATTACGAGGATCAGGCCGGTGCTTTCTGGCATTTAAGATATCCTCTCGAGGACGGCAGCGGATTTGTTGAGCTTGCCACAACCAGACCTGAGACATTGCTCGGTGATACTGCAGTAGCAGTTAATCCTAAAGATGAAAGATATAAGGACATTGTAGGAAAGAATCTTATTCTTCCTCTTGTAGGTCGTAAGATTCCTGTTGTTGCAGATAACTATGTTGATATCGATTTCGGTACCGGTGTAGTTAAGATTACTCCTGCACATGATCCTAACGACTTTGAGGTAGGTCTTCGTCATAACCTTGAAGTTATTAATGTTATGACCGACGATGCTAAGATTATTGACGATTATCCGAAATATGCGGGTATGGATCGTTTTGAGGCACGTAAAGCTATTGTAGCCGATTTGGAAGAGGGCGGATACCTTATTAAGGTTGAACCTTATAACCATAATGTAGGTACATGCTATCGTTGCGGTACTACAATCGAGCCTAGAGTATCTCTTCAGTGGTTCGTAAAGATGCAAAAGCTTGCTGAGCCTGCAATCGATGCCGTTAAGACAGGAAAAATCAGATTTGTTCCTGAGAGATTTGATAAGAACTATTTTAACTGGATGGAAGACATCAGAGACTGGTGTATTTCACGTCAGCTTTGGTGGGGTCACAGAATTCCTGCTTTCTATTGCGATGACTGTGATGAGGTTTTGGTCCAAAGAGGCGAAACCGCCGTTTGTCCTAAGTGCGGTAAGGAGATGAGAAGAGATCCTGATACTCTCGATACATGGTTCTCATCTGCTTTGTGGCCGTTCTCTACTTTGGGCTGGCCGGAGAAAACCGAAGAACTTAAATACTTCTACCCGACAAATACTCTTGTAACAGGTTATGACATCATTACTTTCTGGGTTTCCAGAATGATTGTTGCCGGTATGGCTCATATGGATGAAATTCCTTTCGATACTGTATTGATTCACGGCCTCGTTCGTGATTCCCAGGGAAGAAAGATGAGTAAATCCTTGGGTAACGGTATTGATCCGTTGGAAATTATCAAAGACTACGGTGCAGACAGCTTAAGATTTGCTCTTGTTACGGGTAATGCTCCGGGTAACGATCAGCGCTTCCAGCAGGATAAGATTGATATGGGTCGTAACTTCTCCAATAAGATTTGGAATGCTATGAGATTCGTATTGATGAACTGCGAGGATGAATTGTCTTTCGAGAATGTCGATCCTTCCAAGTTTACTCTTGAAGATAAGTGGATTCTCGCTCGTTTGAATGCGCTTATCGAAGAAACTACATTTAACATCGAGAAGTATGAGTTCGGAGTAGCTCTTGCAAAGATAGTTGATTTCGTATGGGAGTGCTATTGCGACTGGTATATCGAGATTGCGAAGAGCCGTCTTTTCGATAAGGAGTGCGAGACAAGACTTGAGGCACAGTATCTTTTGAACAAGGTTCTCGGTGTTTCGATGCAGCTCTTGCATCCGTTTATGCCGTTTATTTCCGAAGAAGTTTACTCAAATCTTATTATTGACGGAAAGACGGATTCGATTATGATTTCGGATTGGCCTGAAGTTGATGACTCTATGAAGTTTGCAAACGAAGAGAAGATGATGGATACGCTTATCGATGCTATCCGTGCTATAAGAAGTATCAGAAAAGATATGAAGGTAGCAGATTCGAGAAAGGTACACATTATCGTAGTAACACCGTCAGATGAGATTAAGTCGATGTTTGTTAACGGCAGCGCTTTCCTTGAAAGACTTGCGGCAGTAAGCAGTCTGGAAGTTAAGTCAGATAAGGAAGGAATTCCTGCTACAGCTGTTACTTGCGTTTTCGAAGCCGGCGAGATTTATATCCCACTCGGTGATTTGATTGATATTTCTAAGGAGCTCGAAAGACTTGAGAAGGAAAAAGAAAATCTTTCAAAGGAAATCGAGAATGCCGATAAGAAGCTTTCGAATGAGACTTTCGTAAGTAAAGCACCTGAGAAGGTTATCAACGAATGGAGAGAAAAGAAAGCCAAGTACGAAGATATGTACAAGGGCGTAGAGGAGAGAATCGCTGTTCTTTCTTCCGAGCAATAACTTTACTTTTTGTTCACACGATGTTTGTTGATATATGAAGCAAATAATGTTAAATTATTTTTATCAATGTTTATGAATTTTGGAGGTACATATGTCCAGTACTATTGATCAATCTAAGGTGGATTTGCTCCCAAAGGAGGGTGTACATTGTTATCCTGCTAATGCAAAGCAGATTAAAACCAGACGAATTGTTACTATTCCTCTTTGCATAGTATTTGTAGCTTTGGGTGTTTTCTTCAGTGTAAGTTCTCTTCAAGTGCCAAAGCTGTTTCTTGTTTGTTTGTGCTTTTTGGCATTTCTTGTTTCTGCTTTGGTATTCTGCCAGACATTCCTTATTCAGACTTACAGAGTAGCAGTTGATTATAACGAGAAAAGATTTGTATTAAGATACAGATACAGCAAGATTTTGATTCCGTTTGAGCAGTTTGATGCACGTGACGGTAATCCGGATAAGGCTGAAGAATTGCTTCAGACATCAGGTCTTGCAGGAAAAGATGCAGTTTCATATCTTATTCTTGATGATGTTTTGGAGGATGCTTGTTATCAGACAACAAATAAGGATTTAGCATCCAATGAAGATTTCAACAAGCTTAAGGATGAAGCTTTCAAGATTGCAGATGCATACGGCGGAAGAAACCTTGAGGGTGCGATTAAGATGCAGACAGGCGATGATAAGATTGAAGAAGAGGATAATCCTGATATTGATTCTATCGTAAAGTCTGTTATGACTGATGACGAAGCTCCTGCTGAAGAGACTAAGGAATAACACTTCTGATATCGTTTGGATTAACATAATAAGGACAAGTGATTTTCATCATTTGTCCTTTTTTGTTTCTTATGTCAAAAACAGAACATAAGAAACGATTTGCTTAAATTTGAAGGTATAATTCGGTTGACTAAAAAGATTTCGAAAAGTATTATCTTAATGTGTGAATTAGCGGGTTTTTCCTGCAAATCAAATAAATCTAAAGGA
This sequence comes from Saccharofermentans sp., assembly GCA_045598625.1. Lineage (GTDB taxonomy): Bacteria > Bacillota > Clostridia > Saccharofermentanales > Saccharofermentanaceae > Saccharofermentans. Next base: position 12,148 of record JAZLML010000080.1, on the reverse strand, counting down.
GAGTTATTATTATGCCATTAGTAACTACAACTGAAATGTTTAAGAAGGCATATGACGGCGGTTACGCTATCGGTGCTTTTAATGTAAACAACATGGAAATCGTTCAGGGAATCACAGAAGCAGCAGGCGAACTTAACAGCCCTGTTATTCTTCAGGTTTCCAAGGGTGCACGTGCTTATGCTAACCATACATACCTTGTAAAGTTGGTTGAAGCAGCAGTAGCTGAGAACCCACAGATTCCGATCGCTTTGCACCTTGACCACGGTGACAGCTTCGAACTTTGTAAGTCCTGCATCGACGGTGGTTTTACATCCGTTATGATTGATGCTTCTTCTAAATCTTTTGATGAGAATATTGCTCTTACAAAGCAGGTTGTTGAGTATGCTCACGATCACGGTGTAGTAGTTGAGGCTGAGCTTGGTACTCTCGCAGGTATCGAGGATGAGGTTGTTGTTGAAGCAGGTAAGGAAAGCTACACACGTCCTGAGGAAGTAGAAGAGTTCGTTTCCAGAACAGGTTGTGATTCTCTTGCTATTGCTATCGGTACATCTCACGGTGCATACAAGTTCACAGCAGATCAGTGCACACGTAACGCTGAGGGCATCCTTGTACCTCCGCCGCTTCGTTTCGACGTTCTCGAAGAGTGCATCAAGAGACTTCCTGGTTTCCCAATCGTTCTTCACGGTTCTTCTTCCGTTCCACAAGAATTCGTTAAGATGGTTAACGAGTTTGGCGGCGATATGCCGGATGCAGTTGGTATCCCTGAGGAGCAGCTCCGTAAGGCAGCTACACTTGCTGTATGTAAGATTAACATCGACTCCGATATCCGTCTTGCTATGACAGGTAACATCCGTAAGTACTTTGCTGAGAATCCTTCTCACTTCGACCCACGTCAGTACTTGAAGCCGGCTCGTCAGGCTGTTAAGGATATGGTTGCTCATAAGATCGTTAACGTTCTCGGTTCTGATAACAAGATCTGATAAGCATTCAGTTAATTGACATTATTTGGACGGTACAGTTTGTTGCTGTACCGTCTTTTATTTTGTGTTAAAATACTATCGTATGACGGAAAGGGAAGGTTTATATGTCGGATATTAATGATTACAATGATTCGCTTCTTAAGATAAGAACCAATTATGAAAGACCGGTTATGAACAAGGCCGATACACCGGAATATATTAATCTTTCCACACACTATACAGAACGCGAGGTTAAGCCGGATGAACCTGAAACTCTTATTTTCCATCAGGGTTCGACATCTTTTATTAAGCCGTTGGAAGATGATGAAGTAGTTTCCGGAAACGTAAAACCGTCTGTCACTGATAATGTTTCATTAACGACTGATACGAAGGAAGTACCTGAGAAAAAGGAGAAGTATCAGCCTAAGTATTTTGTTCCGGATGAAATAAAGGAAGAAGAAAGAAGAAAAGCCGAGGCCGAGGCGAAAAATCTTCAGAATATCCAAAATAAGACTTCTTCTAATCCATATTTTATAACCAGCGGTTATATGTCAGATGCGAAAACGTCTTTTTGGGATAAACCTTCTAATCTCGTAATACTTACGGTTTTCTTTTTATTGGTTATTGCTGCTGAAGCAGTAGGTTTTTATTTTATTTTTTAAAAACAAAAGGGAGGTAAAATTATGCAGTATGAAATTAAAGGTACACCGCTTCCGGTGGTTGAGTGTACATTAAATCCGGGTGAGATTATCAAGTGTGAAGGCGGTGCCATGAGCTGGATGACAGCCAACATGAAGATGCAAACACAAGGCGGAGGCTTGGGAAAAATGTTTTCCAAGGCTTTCTCGGGAGAGAAGATGTTCCAAAATCTCTATTCACCTGAGGGCGGCTACGGAACGATAGCATTTGCTTCAAGTTTTCCGGGTAATATTTTGGCAGTTGAGATTGTTCCGGGCAGAGATGTTATTTGTCAGAAATCATCTTTTTTGGCATCTACGGAGGGCGTAGAACTTTCCATTTTCTTCCAGAAAAAACTGGGCGCAGGATTTTTCGGCGGTGAAGGATTTATTATGCAAAGACTTTCGGGAAGCGGAATAGCATTTGTTGAAATAGACGGTTCCGTAGTAGAGAAAGAACTTGCTCCTGGTGAGAGTATTATAGTTGATACGGGTTACCTTGCGATGATGGATTCAACATGCTCCATGGATATCCAGATGGTTAAAGGTGTTAAAAACGTTCTTTTGGGCGGTGAAGGCATGTTTAATACGGTAATTACAGGTCCGGGTAAGGTATCACTTCAGACAATGCCTGCATGCCAGGTAGCGGGAGCAATAATTCCTTATCTTCCTGCAAGAGGAAACTAAACCGATCTGTTTTTACAAGAACTTGATTAGAAGCCGTTTCAACCTTGGTTGGAGCGGCTTTTCGATTGCCCGAAAAATGACACGAAGTAACGGAAATATAAGAATAAGAATCGTGTAATATTAATGAAACTCTGTTTTGTTAAACTGATAACATCTTATATTGTAGGTAGGTATGCAAATGGATATTTCATATTCGAATGACAACTTCTATCCGTATGACTCGTTTGAGACATATTATTCTGAGAGAGTGTTGCCTGAATTCGGCTTGGTGAAATCACCGTTTATCAAGACTTTGGACTCGTGGAGATTTTTTCTTGCCCAAACATCAGGAGATATTCCTTTTGATTTCGAAGGAAACACTTTTGATGATTCAGTATGGGATATTATTAACGTACCTTCAACTTGGCAGACGGAAGGATACGGACTTCCACAAAACCTTTTGCATGATTATCCGGATTATATTTCCAAAAATCGAAAAAACAGAAGTAAGGAAGAAAGCGTAAGTCATAAAATATATGAGAACGGAACTTCTTCAGATGGTGATTCGGTCGGAATATACAGAACTGAGTTTGTGCTTACTCCTGAAGAATACAATCGAGCAATATATCTTGAAATGTCCGGAATATGCGGAAGTTTTGAAGTGTATTTAAACGAAAAACTGATTCTCTCTTCTCATTCTGTTTTGACTGAGAAAAGATTGCTTTTGTCTACGGATGCAGTTATCGGAGTAAATACGCTTGTAATTCTCGTTAATCAGTACGACAGAGATAAGAACGGAAAGATAATTAAGGAACTGGCCAATTTCGGTTTTTCCGGAATATTCAGACCGTTGAGATTATGTTTTGAATCTCTTTTGGAGCTGAGTAATCTTCATATTGTTTGCGATAATGTGCCGAATGCATATGTCAATCAGTTGGTGGATGCCGATGTTGCATCCGAACGTCAAAATATTGCAAGAATTTCCAGAGGTGATTATATGGTTAAGATTGACCTTAAAATCACCAATCATACGGATATTATGATGCCTTTTGCCGTACGTGTTTCGATTTTGGAGGCAAGAGGAGAGTATGATCCATACAAAATGCCATACGTAAAACTTAATATCGAGAAGACCATGGAAGGCGTTTGTGATGCTAAATCACAGACCGTTACTTATTTCCAGGCAATTGCAATTAATATCGCTCAGTGGTCTGACGCAACGCCTGTACAGTATGATGTTGTTTTGGAACTCTTGGATTCAGCCGAAAGGGTAATTGAAGTAAAACGTAAGAGATTCGGATTCAGAACGACAGAAGTAATACTTAAGAAGCTTAATATTAACGAGAGAAGAATTCCTCTTTTGATGACGAAGTATTATGAATTTGATCCTGTAAATGCCATAGCGGTACCGCTTTCAAGAATGCGTCAGGACATAATTCTTATGAAACGATGCGGAATCAATGCTGTGATTTGTAAATCATATCCGCTTTCTTCCGAATTTTTGAGCCTTTGTGATCAATACGGAATTTATATTTTTGCTCTATCGGACAGTCGATATATGGTTGACTATACCGAAAGCGCAATGATTCACCCATGTATAGTTGCGTGGGGCTTTTCAGATTATAAGAACAATCTCGATAAATGTATTAAAGTTAAAGCGGAGTGCTTAAAGCTTGATTCCTCGAGACCTTGGTATATGGCTGATGATATTAACGGAGCGGTAAGTGATTTCCCTGAGTTCCCTAATGAAGCCGGAGTTGTATTCGGACCATGGCAGGATATTTGTTTGGACAGAAAGAGCATTTTTGGAAAGAATAAGCTCGGTAAAAACTTGTTGCTTACGGTTCCGGGAAGAACGCATTTCGATGACGACGATGCAGATTACAAGTGGATACACCAGGCCGATTTGGAAGGTGAGAAGTCCAATATTGCAAGTAGCATAGGCCAGGGAATTGTAGATGCAGAAAGAAATCCTCATCCGATATATTTTGATGTTAAAAAGCAGTGTCAGATGTTAAGTATTTTCCCGAACAACGTAGATTCTTCATACACGCTTAGAAATATTCATCCGTTTGCTTTTATGCCGGAGATGCTTCTTGAATGGAAACTTATGCTGGGCGGAACGGTAATCTTGAGCGGTTCCGGTTTAATTGATGAGATTGAACCTTATGGAACCAGAAATATGAAATTCCCGCTTAAAGCAGGTAAGTATATGGCAGACGGTTGGGGTAACGGTAATTCTGAATTTTCAGAGTTATATAAGAATGCATTATCCCATGAACTTGTTTTCGATATAAGCCTTAAATTATATAAAGACGGATTTTATGCTCCGGCAGGATATGAGATGGCTTTCTATCAGGAAATAATAGCCAATGAGTGTGCTAATCCTGATGGTTTTGAAGAAGTAAACCAATCGGTTTTAATTCCGGCAACCAAAAGCAATATGTCTTCATATGACGGTGACCTTCCGATTCTCGCTGTTCCGGATTCGGCAGATGAAGAGACAGAGGTTCTTGAATCTTCATCCGAAGATGATGTTATTGAGGAAACTGCAATTGACGAAGTGACGATGGAAATACTCAAGGAAGAAGATACTGTGGCCGATATTTCGCAGGAAGTTTCTTTGGAAGAAATTGAGGAGAATATATCAGAGTGTGATTCATCTGAGCGCAGAATTTACGGACTTCCGAGAGGTATTATTGTAAATAAAGGTAACTTAAGTATCGGTTTTGACAGGAAGGAAGGTTCGATTAATCATTTATGCATAAACAGATTTGATATATTGGCCGGAGGCTTTAAGCCAAGCTTTTACAGATGTCCGTCAAATATCGACAGAACCGATAAGAGTTTTGTTTTGGCGAAAACAATCTTCTCGAAGGAGACAGATTACGAAGGAATACAGGAGTCTTTGGAATTCGTAAAGGCAAATTACGGAGAAAAAGACGGCGTATTCTCCATAGCAGCCGAGTACAAGTCTTTTGCAGTAAAGGACAAGCTGATTTTATTCTATGAGTTTACAGAGAACAAACTTAAGATTACTCTCGATTTTACGCCTAGATACGATTTGGTAAGATACGGTATCAGAGTTCCTATAGTTAAGAACGGTATTATGTGCCAGTGGTACGGAAGAGGTCCGGGTGAGTCTTACTATGATCGTAAAGAGGCAACCAAGATAGGTCTTTTCTCCGCTGAAGCAGATAAGATTTACCATCCGTATGCCAGACCTGCCGAAAACTCTTCGCATTACGGAACTCAGGTACTTGTGCTTAAAAACGGTGCAGGTGAGGGTATTAAGGTAACAAGAAGCAACGGTATTTTCGAATTTACCTGTCTTCCGTTTACACCGGAGCAGATGAATGAATACCTGCATGAAGAACAGTTGATGCAAAATGATTGTTGCGAATTGTTCCTGGATTTCTGTACGAGAGAAATTGAAAGAACTGCTGACAATTTCTCAGTTCTTGCTCTTAACAAGAATACGCACTACAGAGAAACGTTTGAGATTGAAGCGGTATACGGCGAATAAACTTACTTGTTATCTTTGATAAGCGAGAATAAAATCTGCTTCTCGTGAATGGTCAGATAACGGTATTCACCGGGCTTCATATCTTTCAATTCGATGTTCATGAATCTGATACGCTTAAGTTTTGTGACTTTATAACCTAAGTATTCGCACATTCTTCTTATCTGACGGTTTAATCCCTGCTTAAGAATTATGTTAAAACTCTTTGTTCCCGTACGAGTTACGGTGCAGGGAAGTGTTATCCGGTCAAGAATCGGAAGACCGCCTGACATTTTCTCGATAAAATCATCATCGATAGGTTTATCCACGGTTACGAGATACTCTTTCTCGTGGCCGTGTTCTGCTCTGAGGAGTTTATTTACAATGTCACCGTCATTCGTAAGCAAGATTAGTCCCGATGAGTTTTTATCAAGACGGCCGATAGGAAATATTCTGTCAGGAAGATTTAAATAATCTACAATGTTATCCGGATCTCTTCTGTCAGTGGTGCAGGTTATTCCCAAAGGCTTATAAAGGGCAATATATATGTGGTTGTCCAGTAAAGATATAGTTTCTCCCTTTATCTTAACAACGCTTCCCGGAAGTACTTTGGTGCCGTTTACGGCCATGACATCATCAACGGTTACAAAGCCGCCCTCGATTAACTTATCCGCTTCGCGTCTGGAACAGTAGCCTGATGAGGCTATATATTTATTGATACGTATTTCTTCGTTAGTTTCCATCTGTTACCAATTTGTCTCGGCAACGGCATGCTTAAGAGTAAAGGTGAATGCTGCACCTTCGCCGTATTTACTTTCAACCGTAATGTCTTCACCCATATAGGAGAGGAGTTCTTTCGCGATAGCCAAACCTAAGCCGGTACCTTTTTTACCTCTGGCACGATCGGCTTTAAAGAATCTGTCGAAAATATGATTAATATCGTATTCGTGAATGCCTTGTCCGGTATCTACAACTGAAATAAATACTTTATCAACAACCTCGTTATATTCGGTTGAGATTGTAATTGTACCGCCTGCAGGAGTGTATTTCTTGGCATTATCGATAAGAATTACGAGAATCTGTTCAACACGGTCAGGATTACCCATAACGACAGGAAGTTCACCTGTGTGGTACTCAACTTTAAATGTCAAATCGGCATCTCTCATAACAGGAGTAAACTTGGTCTGAATTTCGCTTAAGAGCTCATTTAAGTCAAACGGGAAAGTCTTAAATGCAAGCGTACCGGATTGAAGCTTCGAAAGCTCAAGCATGTCATCAATCAAACGTGAAAGACGCATGGTCTCGTGAAGAATAATTCCGTAGTAACGCTTTTTATCTTCTTCTTTTTTAACAATATCGTCAGCCAAAGGCTCAATAAGACCTCGCAATGTCTGAAGCGGTGTACGAAGTTCGTGTGAAATATTGGCAACGTATTCCTGTCTTGTTTTCTCAAGTTTTGATTCCTCGAAAAAGTCACGGAAGAAGCCGGTGGCACCGATACATGTAACGTTATCTATATCATATTTCGGTACTATGGTTACGTTATAAGCATAGTTAGGACCTTCAAGAATAAGATTCTTTGTTTCAGGCTCGAGAACACACTCATCAAATGCATCCCAAACTTCCGGAAACGGAATCAACTGAAGTCTCTCAGTAAAGAGATTTTTCTTTTGAACCTTATCGAAAATAGTATCCAAAGCTTTATTTACGAAGATCGGCTTTACTGTCTCGTCTACAACCACAATACCTTCGGAAATAACATCGAAAATATCTTTCAGTCGGTTACGTTCGATTGTAAGATCCGAGATGGATCTTGAAAGTCTGTTGGCAAGATAGTTAAATGAAGCGGCAAGTTCACCAATTTCACCTTTCTCGTCTTCATCTGCTCTGACGGAAAAATTACCTGCGGCATATTCACGCGCCGTCGAATTGACGTTACGAATAGGATTGATTATACGTCGGCTTACAAGATAAATCGGCACCAACATGGTAATCATGGCAATGAGTGTTGACAGAAGAAGAATATTGTTATAATTCAGCACAAGTTCATTATTTACTGATACTGATGAAACTGAAACCAACCAATAATCTTCGCCGTTACAGGAAAAAGGTTCACACAATACCAAAACTTGATCGATAAAATATGCGCCCGAAAGCACTACACTCTTGCGCTCATAAGATCCGGTTATCATATTGTTCTGAACATCTTCCATAACCGAAGAATAATAACGGGCATCAGATTCGGTAGGCGACGAAGGAGCATATACTGTGGATCCGTCGCGTCTTAAAATAAAAATATTACGTTCGGTAATAGCATTGGTACCGAATAAATTGTCCAATGCATGTCTGTCTTCTATGATGTAGGGAGAGTCTGTAAGTAAATCGGCCAAAGCTTCGGTTTGCTCCAAAGTACCGTTTACCTGAACATTAAAAACCGCGGATTTTCCGGCAAGAGTAAACGCCATTACTGTGAGAAGAAGCGAAATAACCAGTGCCAAAATGACAAGCAAAACAATTCTACGCAGTAATACGCTCTTATACATCAGATAACCTCAAACTTGTATCCTACGCTGTAAACTGTCTGAATACTCCATGCAGCATCATCAAGATAAACCTTCTGACGAATTCTCTTAATATGTGTGTCAACCGTTCTGGAGTCACCGTCGAAATCATAACCCCAAATATCGGCAAGAATCTGATCTCTTCCGAGAACCTGACCCTGATGTGATGCAAGAAGATGAAGGATTTCAACTTCCTTAGGGGTACACGGTATAGAAACTCCGTCAACCTTGACGCTGTAGTTATCAAGATTAATCTCAAGTCTGTCAAAACGAAGTATATTGGCATTGTCGACAGTCTCGGACGAACGTCTCAATACTGCCTTGATTCTCGCGATAACTTCACGAGGTGAGAACGGTTTTACGATAAAGTCATCGGCGCCGAGTTCCAAGCCGAGAACACGGTCGATTTCTTCACCTTTTGCACTCAAAATAATAATAGGTGTCGTAAGATTCTTTCTGACTTCACGACAAACATCCAAACCCGAAAGTTCAGGCATCATAATATCAAGTAAAATCAAATCCGGCTTCTCTTCAGCAACCTTCTGAAGAGCTTCTTTTCCGTCATATGCACTTACAAACGTAAAATGCTCATTCTCAAAATAAAGCCCCAATGACTCGTGAACCACCGGGTCATCATCACAAATCAAAATGTGAGGTACAGCAGCCATAATATCCTCCGCATATTCGTAAATTTCCAATCACTGTTCATTATATAATAACTACTGCGAAAATGTTAATTTATTTGCTGAGTTTTCTTGTTAAAATCGTGATGGCGTCCGAAAAGGTTGAATAATTGATATTTTCAGCGTAAAATAATTTAGTTTATATATTTATATGGGAGGAATTCGAATGAAAAGAGACGTAAGTAAGATTTTGTCTGCTGTATTGTCCGTAGCTATGGTTGGTTCTCTTGCTTCCTGCAGCTTGTTTGATAAGTCAGCAGAAGAAGTATTGGCTGCAACAGAAAGCTTTTGTTCATCGCTCAGTTCAGCTAAGGCAAGTAAGTTAGGAAAAATGCTTTTTGACCCTGAGGATGATTTCGTAGACGGTTTGCAGGATGCAATGGATAATTCGGATATCGACGATGAGGATTTGAAGGCAGTTATTGATGCAATTCAGGATACTTTTGCATACGAGATTGACGAGGAATCAATCGAATCCAGTGCAAAAGACGGTGAGGGTTCCATCGATGTTACATTCTCTTTCGTAGATTATGAAGCTGTAGCAGATGATGAGGCCAATTGCGAAGATGTTGATACTTTCCTTGATGCTTTGAGCAGTTCCAAGGATGTTGTTGAAACAGATGTAACATTGGAATTTGTAAAGGACGAAGATGCGTGGTTGCTTGACAACTATGAGGATGTTTTCGATGAGTACTTCTCATATCAGGATTTCTACATCGAGTTTATGCCTGATTTCATTGAAATGGTTGATTATACTTACTGGTATTATACCGACAGCAGTGATACATATGAGAATTACTATTTTAATGCTTATCAGATTGAAATGGATATCTTCTACACAACTGAAGGCTACGAATATGATTGGTCAGGATGTACATTTGATGTAACTTACAACGGTTCCGTAATCTATAACGGTGCATGTGATGTATACAGTTCTTTCCTTGAGTGTCATTACTTTGCTGAAGGTGACTATCTTGAGCAGGGTACCTACACAATTACGATTTATGATCCTGAAGGCAACACACTTGCTTCCGATGACTGTTATGTAGAGTACATTGAAGAAACTGAACCTACTACAATAGAACCGGATATTCCTGAAGAGGATACTATCGAAGATCTTTGCGGATTTTACAATGAAGACTTCGACAATGCTACTATCGATGTTCGTTGGTGGGATTGGGAAGATGCCGTAGATGAGAACGGAAATGAAGTAGATGTTCTCTACTACTATGATACTTACGATGCTACATATGCAACTTATCTTGAGTACTCCGTTCAGGTAGAAGACTTTGACGAGACAATCTATTACGAGTTCTATTACTCTGCAGACGGAACATATGACAGTCTCGAGCCTATCTATAACGATACAGCAGAGATTCATTCATATGACGACGGCGATTTCTATGAGCCTAGATATGAGTCTGATGAGTTGTTGCCTGGTACATATTTGCTTATTATCATGGATGTAACAGAGACAAATGTATACTTAGCCGACTACTGCTATGTAGTAGATGGAATTTAATCTTTGATTAAGGTTTTTCGACGGGGCTTCCTATGTTGGGAGGCCCTGTTTTTATTGTAAATATATATTTTTGCTGTATAATATGTTTGTTCGTTTATCGAAAATATATTAGTTGATAAGGAGTATATGATTATGAAAAACTCTAGAAAAGTTCTTTCGGCAGTTCTTTCATTGGCTATGATTGCTTCTTTGGCTTCTTGCTCACTTTTTGATAAAGCAGGCGAAGAGTGTCAGGCAGTAGGTGATGAATTTATCGAGACCGCTTTGAGTCTTGAGGACGTCGAAGATCTTGCTGATTTCGTCATTGAAGATGATGAAGATTTTGTGGATTGGGATGTTCCGGATCTTGACGCTGATGAGGAGTGTGTTTCCGAGGTTCTCGCTGCTTCTTCTTTTGAAGTTGATAAGAAGAGCATCGATTGCAGCACAAAGGATGAAGAAGGTTCCATTACTTATATCGTTACTATGCCTGACTATGATGCAATTTTGGACGAGGACCCTGAGGATGCCGACGATTTCATCGATATGCTTGAAGATTGCGAAGATGTTATCGAGGTTGAAGTTACACTCGAGTTCGAACTTGAGGATGAAGAGTGGCGTGTTTCTAATGTAAGCGATGCTTTGACTGATTTGTATGATGATTTGTTCAGTTCAGACATCAGTTTCTTGCCTTCTTTTGCTCAGGCAATTGATTATTTGAACTGGTATTCATCAAGCACCAATACTTCATTTCTTGAACTTGATATTTGGAAGATTGAGGAAGGTTATGGTGTAGATTTCTCGGATTGTACGTTCGAAGTTTATAATCAGAATGGCGGTAATTTGATTTATACCGGCACACCTTATGATGCAGGACATTATGTTGAAGCTACCGTTTATTCCGATGAAGTTAATATCGATTTGATGGAAGATTATTATTTCCCTGAGGACACATACAGAATCGCTTATATGGATCCTAACGGTAATTTTATCTGTGATGACACCATTATGGTTTATTACGAGAATTACTCCGATAATACTTACACCAACTCGTACTTCCAGGCTGATAATTTGGTTCCATATGTTGATTATACTGATTGGTGGTCAAGTGATTGGGATACATCTTATATCGAACTTGATATTTGGAAGACCAATGACGGTTATTATTGCGATTTCAGCGGTTGCTCCTGTGAATTGTATAACGAAGGCGGTACTAACTTGATTTATAGCGGCGGCGTTGATGATTACTCAAGCTATACTGAAGCTGTTTGCTTCTATTCCGATACATCAATCTATGATTCGAGCGAGTATTATTTCCCAACGGATACATACAGAGTTGTTATCTATGCACCTAACGGTGATGTTCTTGCAGATGAAACCGTAGATGTAACCAGAAACTGATGTCGTCATTTGATTTTTTGCGCCCCGGTCGAATTAGTTCGATTGGGGCGTTTTTTTGTGGCTCTTCACATTTTTTGTGGGATTACAATAAAGTTAGCAGGAAGTGATATGTAACGAACCAAGGTGAAAAAGTAATTGTCATCTCTGTAGCCGTAGCCAACTCTCTTAGCAACTTTAATCTTATTGTTCAGGCCTTCT
>JAZLML010000079.1:0-19986 GCA_045598625.1 Saccharofermentans sp. | reverse complement strand
TTCGGAACTGTTTTTGATAACTCCAAAGTCACAATCGTTTGTAAGTTCACTGCCGATACTATTTATCTTGTTTACATAGTCGGCATACTTATCGAGAAATTCTTCTTTGTTTACTTCGATTTTGCTCAAGGTTTGTACTCCTTATCTTCAATTATATTAATTGCTTATACGCTTGTAGATTAGTAATGTTACTACTCATATTGCTATATGCTTTGTCTACCATAGAGGCTGCCTCAGAAATATCATTATTAACTTGATTAAGTACAACACCCGAAGACGCTAACACAGAATCACCGTCAACATAAGCATCTAATCTATCTCTCAAGTTTTGTAAGTCAGGCAAAATATTATTAAGCTGCGATAGATAAACACCGGCATCTTGCCTTGCTTGAGCACGACCGGGATCTGAAATAATGGTATTGTTTATTCCAATCGGAAGTCGTATGCGTGATCCATCTTTTCCCATAGTTCTAAACCTCTCTTCTTTACTGCTCCGTGAGCCAATATAAAAACAGCTCACAACTCAAATCAATTTATGCCATTTTTCGCTTTGTATCTATAATTGCCCAAATAGCAAACGCCATCGCCAACACCCCTGTTATACCGGCAACATATATCAATCCTGTTTGTACCTTTGAAAATGAAGTCGCTGTTTTGGTTACAATTTCACTTGAATTAACAAATTCAATCGGATCTACCATTGCGTTTACAACGTTGGTATTAACCGAAGAACCGTTCCAAGTATTTGGCATTAAAGATGTAAAATCACCTAAAAGTGCGATATTATCAGAATTCAACGCTTGTACATTTTCTGAATACGTGTTGACTGTAGTCTCCAATGCCTCATTTTCTGCATTGTACGTAGTACTGAACTCATTCTTCATAGTAGAAACGTAGTTGGAATACGTTCCATAAGCAGACTGGAGTTCAGAAATATTACTTGATTGATTTGAAAGAAAATCAGAAGACATTCCGCTATTTACCAAAGAATATTGGGCCATAATACCATTAATCTGACCGGTATATCTATTCGAAGTAGCCTTCAAATATGTAGCAGGAGATAAATAACCTATAACACTCAAATACTGATTAACATAGCCACTCAAGTCTCCTGGATCACCAGGAACCTCGGGACGGTTTTCCTTATACTGTGGAAACTCGGCATATTCCGGATACACATCCGCAAAAACGGGTACAGTAATGTTTTGCGTAAAAGTATAATTTCCATTTGAATTAAAATCTGGTGCGCCCTGCCATTGCGGTAATTCCGGAGCTGTAGGCATATCAGTCAAATCCGGCTCTTGCGGTGGCTTAGTTGGGTCAAAATCAATGCCGAAAATAGTATCGTTCGGACTGAACCTTTGATCAAGTGTCGGCGAATAGAAGTACATGTTCTCGACTTCATCATTATCATACACACCGTTAGAATAGGAATACGAAAAAACATCCGTAGATGGTGCACTAATATTTGAAGGATCGTCAGCTGTCAAAGCAAAAGAACTAGGATCAATAGTATATCCTAAATTTGCGTTCGCCTGTGAAGCCGCAAAAGTTGGCACATCTGCAGGAGGAGCCACAATTCGGTCTAAAGCAAGCTGCATATTAGCTATACTGTGGTTATCGTTCCTAAAATAATTTTGCTGTTCATCCGTATTAGCAAAGGAAAAATTACATCCATATGTTGCTCCTGATTGACCATCGGTTAGTATTCTAGCAATCAAAAAATTGTTTGCAGAATTCTCACTTGCGTGAGACTCTGTATCACAATTATTGATGAAATATTGAATATGCAACCAAAAATTATAGTCATCTGCTCCAGTCGGTAAATACGAAAGGAATGTATCAACTTTTTCTACATCATCAGAAACCCCATTCTGCCAATCAATGATACTATCCCTGTATGCATTCAAATCATCATACCACTTGTCCAGCGCTGTATAGAAATGTTGAAGATTCTCAAAGTCTGTTCTCAGTTCATCATAGCAATCATCTAAGTTTTCTTGATAATCTTTAAGAACATTATTTATTATATCTTTCTCAAAATCGAAAAAACCAGACTGATAATCACAGATAATACCGAACCAACCATTTAATTCGTCACAATAACCTTGCATTGTATCAGCAGTACTTTTCAAGTTGGTCTCATCAGTATTGTAATTGCTTGTAAGTACCGCCTCATAATCTTTTATATCCGAAGCATATCCCGAAAGAATACTGCTATAATCCAAAAGATCATTGCGATAAGCTTCGGCATCACTACCGAGACTTGTAGAATACTGTGACAAGTCTTGTCTGTATTGTACATAGTACTCGTCCAAATATAACTTGTTCTCAATCAATAAATTCAATATGCCTGGACAGAATACACCGTTTTCATCAGTATATCCAATAACATCGTTAGAATACGTTTCGAGTGCTTTGTAATACGCCTCTATTCGCACCTGAAGCTCATCATTTGCACTATCTATTTCGCTGACATATGTATTAAGAACTTGATTCCAATCTTTAAAATCAGAAATTCTCTCTTCCAAATCAGCCATTTCCGTATTGATCCTGTCATATTCAGCCTGATAGGCAGCTTCATATACTATAGATAACTGGCTGGTAAGTTGTTGCGTCTGTGTAAAATATTCATCAGGCGATATACTTGACAAATCCAAAGCAATTGTTGGCATCATTGAAAAATTTAGGTTATCAATATAATCCAAGGAATTAATATTCTGAAGTTCGTCTAAAACAGCCGCATTATTAGATAGGAAACTATCTATGTCTGTTTGAGCCTTATGTAACTGTTCAATAAGGGAATTTGTGTATAAGTACGACAAATTACTTCGTATAGCAGATTGGAAAGAACTAATGAAACTTGCAGTTGAAATGTAGTTTTCTTGGCTTAATCGAGGATTAATCGTATACTCGACCATTACTTGAGATGGGTCGGAAGTATTAAGCGATTCTACCTTATCGGACATATCAGAAGGAAATGTAATAATCGCACTATACCGATTGTCTTCCATACCGGATACTGCACCATTAGCAGATTCTACACAATAATTGGTTCCGAGCATTCTCAAAAACACATCAGAATAGTATACAAACTCACCAACTGCATTAGTAGTGCCTTCATCCAAATTAACAACAGCTATTTGTGTTGGAATATTATCAACATTGGAATTTGTTTTTTTTACAGCGCTTTCTGCATACTTAATTCCGCCAAAACAGCCCAAAGAAAAAATCGTAGCAAAAGCCAGTAAAACTGCAATTATCTTTTTCATATTTACTTCAAAATAAAAAGGACCAAGGGCATAAATCCCTTGGTCACTATATAACACTCGTATTAGTGATTAAAACTGTTAGCAATGTTCTGATCTTGTTCTTCCATAGTATTAGCGGAAGCAGCCAAATCAGCAGAAATCTGTGCCAATAATTCACATGCCTCTAGGAGATATTTCTGATCTGCCAAATAACGCTCATAATAACTGTCGCTTGCTGCGCCAATCCAATCTTCATGAAGATTAGTTACAGACGTAGTAATTCTGCTTACCAAATCTGTCATTTCATTGCCGTATCCACCCAATTCGTTGGAATACTGTCTCATCTCTTCTAAATCAAGCGATATTTTACTCATACCCCGCCTCCATAAAATAAGAATAGTAGTTTGAAAATATCATATATCGATTATTTCTGTCAATAATTGTACTCATGTTTCACATAATTTATGTTTTCAATCTATAAAATGAAACGACCGGACTTATGTATCCGGTCGTTTTACTTGGGTGCATCTTTCTCAAATTTGTCGCAGTTTGTGGTAAGTTCCGATTTCTCGTCTTACCTCGAACTCGCAAACCCTTGATATTATTGGGTTTCACAACACCCGAAAAATTATGGCGGAGACGGAGGGATTCGAACCCTCGGTACCCAATTGGGTACAACTGATTTCGAGTCAGTCCCGTTATGACCACTTCGATACGTCTCCGTATTTAACGGCTCGCATAATTGTATATAAAATTGAAGGAAATTTCAACAACCGAGTTCGTCTATTACACTTTGAATGCGCAACTGCACCTCGGCTGCAATTTCAGCCGTAGTCATTTCCTTATATTCATCAAATTTCATCGGTTTGAGGTAGTGAACCGTGATTTGGTAAGGCTTCTTCTCACCGTTTTCGAAAACGCGCCAAATGCCTCTGATTACGGTCGGTACTATGTCTGTCTTTGCTTTGTACGGAGCCCTGAAACAGCCGGGTTTAAATTTTGTTAAGACATCGCAGTCTTCTTCGTACTTTCCTTCAGGGAAAACCATACATGACTCTCCGGATTTAAGTCCCTCTATCAAAAGCTTGGATTGCTTCAAGGTAACTCGGGTGTTGGTACGGTCAAAAAGATAACTCTTATATATGCCGCAAAGCTCTCTTATTACCGGGCGATTGATGGCTGCCTGATCTACTACCACGCTTAACGGTCTGTCAAAAGTTTTCCAGATAACAAGCGGATCGAACTTGCCTTGATGATTGGCGCAAATAAAGCAATTGGTGTCCGAAGGGATATTCTCGGCACCGATAACTGAAACCTCGCATCTGCAGGCTTTTAAAAACACATCGAAAACGTGATGATTATATTCATATTTCTCTTTTTCGCTGTACTTCTCAGGATGTTTATACATCCTAACCATCTTCGGGTAAAACATGAAGAAGTGGAAAAAGTTCCTCAGAACGGCAATTCGCACAACGGACTCGCCTGTTCTTTTTCGAATCATAGGAAATTCCGCCTTAATAATAGTCAGATATTATTATATATAAAAGTGCGAAAAAATCAAAATTATGTCAGACTTCCTTCTCGATGATAAAAGAAGGGCGCGCCTTGGTCTCGAGATAAATTTTACCGATATACTCACCGATTACACCTGTAGCAAGAAGCTGAAGTCCGCCGAGTGCCCATACGGATACGACCGTAGAAGTCCAACCCTGAATCGTATATCCCAAACATTTCTCAACGATAAATACAATAGAGACAATGATGGCCGCTATAAAAATAAGAAAACCGAGTGCGGTAATCATACGAATAGGCTTAATTGAGAATGAGGTAACACCGTCAACTGCGAAAGAAAGCATTTTCTTAAGCGGGTACTTCGACTCACCTGCTGCACGCTCATCTCTCTCGTAATATACTTCTGCCGTTTTAAAACCCAAAGTCGGCACAATTCCGCGAAGGAAAAGGTTAACTTCTTTATAGTCGCTTAAAGCCTCGAGAGCACGCTTGCTCATGAGACGATAGTCAGCGTGGTTATATACGATATCAACGCCCATAAGAGAAAGCATCTTGTAATAAGTCTGCGCGGTATTCTTCTTGAACCACGTGTCCTTCTTGCGTGCGGATCTTACTCCGTATACAATCTCACAGCCTTCGGCTCTCTTCTCAAGGAAACCGTAAACTGCCTTAGGATCGTCCTGCAAATCGGCATCCATGGAAACAGTAATATCTGCGTAGTTCTTGGCTGTCATGAGGCCTGCAAGAAGAGCATTCTGATGGCCTCTGTTATGAGCCAGCTTCAAGCCTTTAAATAAATCCGGCTTCTCTGATGCCAAAGCTTCAATGATGCTCCATGTCTTATCCTTGGAACCGTCGTCAACAAACATAACTCGGCTGTCAGAAGAAATCTTATCCGTCTTCTTAAGATCGGTCATCAAAATATCCAGCTGTTCAGCCGTTATTCTCAACACTTCCTCTTCGTTATAGCAAGGAACTACGATATATAAGATTTCAGACATAAGGCCTCCGAAGATGATAAAACAAGATAATTCATTATATCATCTCAGAGCGTAAATAGACCGTTTTCGAGAACAAAGACATAATTCTCAGAAACGTCTTCTTCTGAAAAGCCTGAAGGAATCGCTGAACCATTCAATTTTATCCAAGGAACGTTCCAAAAGGTAATCGTCGTTTCGAACAAATGCCACGCCCGGTTTTTGCTCCTCTTCACCCTGCTTGAAAGAACCCTTAACGAAATAGTTATCCGTTTTGTACGCATCCTTGATTCTTGTTCCGGTAACAT
This sequence comes from Saccharofermentans sp., assembly GCA_045598625.1. GTDB lineage: Bacteria > Bacillota > Clostridia > Saccharofermentanales > Saccharofermentanaceae > Saccharofermentans. The sequence goes on along the minus strand of JAZLML010000079.1, from coordinate 13,938 downwards.
CCAATTTCAGCATGAAGCGGAAAGCAAATCTCAAAATAAAGAACAACACAACGGCGCCCAAGAAAAACCATGACAGAAAACCGGTAAAGAATGAAACAATACCAACCAATATACCTTCGGACGTTCCGATCATAGGAATCGTCTGCACGGAAAAAAACACTGATCTGATAATGTCATACAAAACAAAAGCCGCAACCGGTGCCAAAGTAATCGCATGAAACAGACCTTCATTAACCTTCTTCTGCTTATCTTCACGACTGCCGCAATCCGGCAAATCTGCAGCAAAGTCTCCCGTATCACCGTTCATAACTACCTTGTACGTCTCACCGTCAAAGAAATACTCACCGATATATACAGGGAAATAAATACTTTCAAAGGTAAAATTCTCATAATTGGAAGCATTAAGAACAACTTTTATCTCATCAAACACGTTCTTATGATCTTCCTCACTCTTATGCTGCAGTCCCAAATTCAACCGGTGAATAAAATGCTCACCCTGTGAAGCCAAAGTCACATTAATAGGCAACACTTCATACTTGTTCTCGAAAAAATCCGAACCGACAGACTGAAGATCATCGAAGCGATATGGCTCTACAGCCTCAAACAATTCTCTGTCCACGGAATTCGTAATATAAAGCGGAACATCTTCGAAAGACACCTTTCCTTTGCTTTCAATCGAGCACGGAAGAACACTTTCTCTTGTAAGTCCGTGTCTGCTGATTGAGAAAGCCGTCTCTTGCAAAATCATGTCGCAATCACAGGAAATTCGGAAAGCAGGCACATAAGCTTTATGAACGTTTTTCAGTTTCGCCACTGCTTTAAAGCCTGCCGGCGCTCTTTTAACGTCGTTCAACCACTTATCAAACTCCGTCGCCATACGACTCTCGGAAATGTTAAACGGAATATAATATTTTGCTGAAACATTCTTTCTGCTGTCGTCATAAATATCAAGACGACCTAAATCCTCAAGAGTGTTCTCCTTAAAAAGACGGCCGCATCCGTTACAAATCTCTAATGTAAAATGCTGAGAGAAAACTGTTCTTGAACCACAGAACGAACAACAATGCTTGTAACCGTCGACGTCCCAAATAGGTCTCGTCTTTCCTTTTGATTCTGCACCGAAATAATCATTGATATTTTTACCATTTTCACCGCAAAAAATGGTGCCTTCAATCTTGTTATCATATATCATACTTATCTTTTCCCCTAATCCAACGTACGATTCCTATGTAACAAACTGTATTTTACAATAAATCGGCACAAAATAAAACGTCTGTCATACTGTCAGACGTTCTACTGCATATTAAACATTCTTCTCCACTGATTACTAATCATCTGTAAATAATTAAACAAGTAACCGGATGCTCTTCAATACTATCGTCTTCGGCTCCCAAAAAACAATCCAAATATCGCGGATCAATTGGATTCTCACACGAAAAGTAATTTCCGCCGCCGAAAGCGAAATCATAACGACTTCTGTCAAAATTAATCGAATTAAAATACAACATATCAGAAGGAACTTCGTCGGATGCTATTATACGATATGCTTCAATAATAGCCCAGTCACTTGCGTTTGTTCGGTTTGCTATGGTAACGTATCTTCCGGTTTCCTCATTCAAAGATACCGTCGCAAACTGCCCCGGTCTTGTAAGTACTCCCGTAATACTTCTGCCGAAACGGCCGTCGTTATAACGGTTGATAATAACACATGCTACAAGAATTCTGTCGGTCAAATCTTCTCCGCGATAAGCTTCGCTCTCAACAACCTTCGAAAACAATGTGAATTCGTTTACTGATAAACCTACAGCCCAAGCTTTAACTTCAACCGGCAGTTCATAACGCTCTTCATCGGTAGCATTATTCCACTGATAGTAATAAGTAGATTCCTTATCGTCGTCAGCATTCGTTCTGAATCCGAATGCTCCCGCTGTCAAAAAGACAACCATCAGCATTGATGTAAGTTTTAAGAATTTTGACTTCATAAAACACCCCGTTTCTTTTGTACTATAATACACGGGTCGAAGGCTGATTTGAACAGAAAAATTTAACCAAATTGTAAACATTCCTCGAAAAACATTGAAAAATGCTTTATTACAAGCCGTTTTCGAGAGAAAAATCAGAATGATCTTTTGATAAATCCTATCAAAACTATAACTATAACCACAAGAATCGTCAGAAAAGCAATGATACCGAAAGTAACTATAAGCTTAACTATGCTTTTTACGTGAGACGCTGTATTGGCAACGTTTCTTACCATCTCCGCACCGTCTGAAATTTTCTTTCCGGTCTGCTCTATTTTCTCGCGCTCCAAATCAAATTCCTGCTGTTTCTTCTGCTTCTCGAACTCAATCTTCTCATGCTCGATGCGATACTCATTCTGAGCTTCGGCACGAATTCGCGACATTTTAACTTCATCGGAATCATTGATAATCTGCTTCGATCCGCAAAAAGGACACTGCATAATACCGTTTAATTCATCTATTTCCATTTCGCCGTTGCAATTAGGACATTTTACCGAAGCTGCTTCCATATTCAATCTCTCCTCTTAACTATACGCTGTCTCTCATCCCGAGAATTATAGCAAACTGCCTTGCCTGTGTCGACCGAACGCAATTTCCATATCAAAAGAAGAACTTGACACTCCCACAGCATGGGTTTTAAAAAGAGGCTGTCTCAGAATATACATCGAAACTTAGTCTAATGGTCCACGTCAATACATAACTTGCGATTGCTGACACGAAACTTATAATTTCGTTCTATTCCGACTATATTCATTTTCTTAATCTGTTACAAATATTGAAATAGGCTAAAAATCCGTTTTTTCGAGATTTTAGCCTATATTTTTTCTATGGAAACCTGCAAAACTAACGTCGTGACAGACAAAATAGGCTAGAATTGCATTTTTAAACGATTTTAGCCTACATTTTGTCTGAATAAAACATGCAATGTTTAGATAAATCAAATGGCGTTGACAAATTATAGGCTAAAAACCTTGATTTTCACGATTTTAGCCTATTTTGCCTCCCTTACTGCTCAGAATTGAACTGACGCCACAAAAAAATAGGCTAAAAATCCGATTTTTCGAAATCTTAGCCTATTATACTTTTGAGACAGCCTCTTAGATTAATTCTTAAGTCTTAGACTAGAACTAAATCAGATCTGAGGACCTGCAGCAACGAGTGCCTTACCTGCATCGTTACCTTCGTACTTAGCGAAGTTCTTGTTGAATCTGCCTGCGAGATCCTTAGCCTTAACTTCCCACTCAGAAGCATCTGCGTATGTGTCACGTGGATCGAGGATACCTGTGTCTACGCCGTTAAGCTCTGTAGGTACTTCGAAGTTGAAGTATGGGATTGTCTTAGTAGGAGCATTCTTGATATCACCGTTAAGGATTGCATCGATGATTCCACGAGTATCCTTGATGGAGATTCTCTTACCTGTTCCGTTCCAGCCTGTGTTAACGAGGTAAGCCTTAGCGCCGGACTGCTGCATCTTCTTTACGAGTTCCTCAGCATACTTTGTTGGGTGGAGCTCAAGGAAAGCCTGACCGAAGCAAGCGGAGAATGTAGGAGTTGGCTCTGTGATTCCACGCTCTGTACCTGCGAGCTTAGCTGTAAATCCGGAAAGGAAGTAGTACTGTGTCTGCTCAGGTGTGAGGATGGATACAGGAGGGAGTACGCCGAAAGCATCTGCAGAAAGGAAGATAACATTCTTAGCTGCAGGAGCGGAAGATACAGGGCGTACGATGTTATTGATGTGGTTGATTGGGTAAGAAACACGTGTATTCTCTGTAACGCTCTTATCAGCGAAATCAATCTTACCGTCAGCATCAACTGTTACGTTCTCAAGGAGAGCGTCTCTCTTGATTGCGTTGTAGATATCAGGCTCGGAATCCTTATCGAGGTTGATAACCTTAGCATAGCAGCCGCCCTCGAAGTTGAATACGCCGTTGTCGTCCCAACCGTGCTCGTCGTCACCGATGAGGAGACGCTTAGGGTCTGTGGAAAGTGTTGTCTTACCTGTACCGGAAAGACCGAAGAAGATTGCTGTGTTCTCACCGTTCATGTCTGTGTTAGCAGAGCAGTGCATGGAAGCCATACCCTTGAGTGGGAGGAAGTAGTTCATCATGGAGAACATACCCTTCTTCATTTCTCCGCCGTACCATGTGTTGATGATAACCTGCTCACGGCTTGTGAGGTTGAATACTACTGCTGTCTCAGAATTGAGGCCGAGCTCCTTGTAGTTCTCTACCTTAGCCTTGGAAGCGTTATATACGATAAAATCAGGCTCAAAGTTCTCAAGCTCTTCTTCTGTTGGCTTGATGAACATGTTTGTAATAAAGTGAGCCTGCCAAGCAACCTCAACGATAAAACGAACTGCCATACATGTATCTCTGTTAGCACCGCAGAAAGCATCTACTACAAAAAGCTTCTTGTTGGAGAGCTCGTTGATAGCGATGTTCTTGCAAGCGTCCCAAGCTTCCTGTGAAGCAGGGTGGTTGTCATTCTTATATTCGTCGGATGTCCACCAAACTGTATCCTTGGATGTCTCATCCATTACGATAAACTTATCTTTAGGGGAACGTCCTGTGTAAATACCTGTCATAACGTTAACAGCGCCGAGCTCTGTAACCTGACCCTTCTCAAATCCCTCGAGGTCGGATTTTGTCTCTTCCTCGAAAAGAAGGTCATATGAAGGATTGTAAACAATTTCTGTAGTACCGGTAATGCCGTACTTGCTCAAGTCGATTTCTTTCATCTTGATACCTCTTTCTGTTTTTATATTCGTTAAGTTTAAAAATGATACTTAATCTCCGAATTTATATTTTCATCTTTTTGGTGCGTTTGTCAATAAACACATTGAACATATTTTAATAAATATGCGAGGCAAAATCGGAGTATTCGTGAGGCTGTTTGAAATATCGGCGTTTTTATGTTTTTTTGCTCGAAAATGATTTTCAAACAACTTTATTCGGCCTTATTCTGTTTGATGTGATTGCCGATTATTTCCGACACGTCACTTACGGTTACGAAAGCTGATTCATCGACCGAATTTATAATATTACGAAGTTCTCTGACCTCAAATCTTGTAAGCACACAGTAAAGAACCGTTTTCTTTCCGCTTACAAGTCCCTCACCTTCCATTATGGTTACCGTGCGGCCCAATTTCTCATAAATCAGTTCGCTGACTTCAGAGGCATCGTTCGTAATAATGAACGCTGCTTTGGCTGTCTCGAGACCGTTTTCGATCATGTCCAGAACCTTGGATGCGATGAAATAAGTAAGAAGGCTGTACATTGCTCGATCCCACCCGAACAGAAGACCTGCGGCACCGTAAATAAAAATGTTGAATATCAAAACCATCCTGCCGACAGAAACCGAGAAGCGCTTATTAATAAGGATTGCAACAGCTTCTGTACCGTCAAGACAACCGCCGAATTTGATTACCAGACCGACACCGATTCCCAAAATCACGCCGCCGAAACAGACCGCCAACAGCGGTTCCTCCGTGACATTTACAAACGGCGCAAAAATCTCAAGCGCCGCAGAGAATACAAGTATTGCTGCGGAAGATTTGATTACAAACTGCTTGCCCAATTTACGGGCACCGAACAGGATAAACGGAATATTTATAAGGAAGGTCAGAAGACCCAAACTTACGCCGGTCAGGTTGTTAACAATAATACTTATGCCTACGATTCCGCCGTCCATAATCAGGCACGGAACCAAAAACTCCTCTATCGAAAATGCTGCAATCACGGCACCCGCCGCAATCATCAAAAATTCGAATATCGTGGATAAAACTTTATTTCGCATTTAAAAGTTCTTCTGCCCTTTCGTAGAATTTCGCTTTTAAAAACTCGTATCGCTCTTTTTTCTCAAGTTTTGCAAAATGCACCTCGCGGCTTTGAAGAGGATTATTCTCGTAAGATAATACTTCGCCTTGAAATTGCTCGCTTGTCAAATCGAAAGTCTTTCCTCCGACTACGTTATAGCAGTGATAGTTTCCGCCCGGTCTTAGTATTCCGTAAACTTCGCCTCCGAAAATATCCTGCACCAGAAAAGCGGTTATTGAACACTGGCCCAAAGTAATATTTGATAAGGACCAGCCTTCACGAAGTCTCGGCGCACATGTATATTCGCACCAGATTCCCAAAAGAATATCGTACATATCCTTAGGACTTCCGATTATCGAATCATAAGGCGGCATCGGAGCAACATCACAGTCTCCGTTTCCGTAAAAAAGGTATTTATCAGAATTCTTAATCTTGTCCGAACTCATCTCAGTTAACAATATCCTCTGCCGTATGCATAAGATCATCGAGGGTATAGATAGGGCATTCCAAATAAGTACCCGAGACATAGTAGCAAATATAATGTTTGCCGTCATCACTCAATTCAAAAAAAGCACCTAAATCTGCAATAATCTCACCTTCCGGAGAAATCTGTAAAGCAAAACTGCCTATATATCCAAAATAATAATTATCGTTTACATCTTGACCGAAATACGTATCAAAATCGATTCCCTGAATAATCTCTTCCGATTTAAGTTCATAATCGGACGAGGACTTCACGTAAATCGCTAAGTTATTGTTGTAATAGTAAAGCAATACCATATCCTCATCGTCCGACCAAATTGCTGTCATAATTCCGCTGTCGAACGGATCATCAAAACCTAAATCGCTGAGTATAGCGGAAGCTTTAGCACTATTTCCCCAATCGCCGCCGGCTGAGTACGAGCAATAATTGTCACACTCCAAAGAGTAGTAGTCAGGCAGTTCAGCGCTATCAATAGCCATATACTCCTCAGGCATAAATTGTTTAAACACATAACAATAACTCGCATCATCTGAATAGGAAATAAAAGTTGTCCAATCCTCACTGTGCGCAGAGTCGCCGGAAAGAGTAACATTATAAGTGTAGAAGTTAGTATTCGGAATTATCCAGTCAGAGGAAAGAATAAAAGTGGCCGTGCCTCCCCTATTCAAAAATAAATACATAACGTCTTCAATAAATCTGTAAGCACATATTCCGCCTTCAAATGACTCCTGATACATACTTCTGCCGTCATCTGCATCTATTACGTCAACTACATTGTCTTCTTTAACTATAAGAACGTTTGTGCCGTCGCTTAATTCTCGTGATACCATATCTACGTCAAAGAAAATACACTTGTTATCTTCCCACAGTATTTCCTTGCTTGAAAGCGAATACTTCATCAGCTTGTTATCTTCCAGCATATAGGTAGTACTCGAGAACTTGACAACATTAATGTAAACAGCATCCTCGGAAAGTTCTATCGCAGTTACGGAATAATCTAAATCAAATTCCATAAGTACGTCTTCACTTCCGTTAATAAAATCCACAATTGTTACCCTCTCTTTATTGGATAACCATGCAGTTTCGTAAGCAAAAACAAATTTGGAGCCGCAGAAATCAGCTTGAATGCTGCTTGACATAAATGGGAGATCAACCGTCTTAACCAGTTCCAAAGTATCGGTCCTATAGAAAACAAGGTGACTTCCTTCATCCATACTAACTGCGTCCAAAGGTTCACTGTATATAAAAGCAAAATAGTCTCTATCATCCGAAAACCACACTTTTTTCGCCGTGCATTCACCGTCGCAAAGAATATGTTCCTCATCCGTCTTAAGATTTAAAACACAAATTTTACAGCCACTGGCGTCCAGATAAATAACACGATCGTTATCCAAAAAATCACAAATACCGTCAGCAGAAGTATCTTCCGTCAAGATAGACCAATCTTCATGTTCCTCTTCAAAATCACGAATGGTAATTTTGCCGCCGTCCATTTTAAGCATCAGGTATCTTCCGTCAGGGGAAAGACAGGCTTGGGTTATTGTTGAGGCGCATTCGATTACGTCCTCCGGATACCATGAATTCGGAACACCATAAACGTTAAGTGCGCTTGAGAGTGCCCATTGCGCACCTTCGGCACCCGGCATCTGGGTTTTATTGCCTTCTTCATCTTCATAAATACCCATAGAACTATAGGCAGCTTCTATTGCCTCAAGGCGATTACACTGCAAAAGCTGAGTATCCGATTCGTTTACAAAGGACTCGGAAAGTCGCTGAAGCTGAAGTTGCATCGATTTGTCGAGCTGTTCATTCTGAGCCTCAATTTTTACCTTCTGATTATGAAGGGTAATCATCATTGCGGTACTGTATATTCCGAAAGCAAAAAGAAGTGATGCGGCCAGCGCAAGTCCGCCGATAACTCTTCTTATTTTCTTTTCTCTGTGACGTCTTCTGAATGTATCGTAATTGACGGAATACATTGCAGCCAAAAGCTTAAGTAACTGAGTCTTGGCAAGATTTTTACGTGTTTTCTGATCAGGCGCGCGCAAATCCGCAGCAAGAGGCTCGATATGCTCCATAACTTCCGTTACGGTTCCGTCAATACCGGTAACGCTTCTCATCTGCTGGCACAAGATGTCAGGAATAATCTCAGGAGGTTCTCCGTCGGCAAGTACCGTAAGAACTCTGTCACGTCCGTGCATCTCAATAAATGTCTTCATCTCAAGAGCGCACCACTGTGATTCAATCAAAGCAGGTGAGCAAATAACTATAAGATATTCGGAATTACGAAGTGCGTTTACGATTGAATCGGCAAGATTAGTTGCGAGAGGCAGCTCTTCCTCGTCTCTGAAAACTCTGGTAATTCGCTTATTTCCGTTAGGAAGTGTAGCTTTGACGTTGTGAGGGAGCTTATAGGCCTCGAGTTGTTCGTGGACCATTTTCGCTACGGACTGATCAGGCTCAACATGACGGTAGCTGATAAAAGCATCGTAGTGAAAAACCTTCTCTTTATTTGTCGAATCAGTAGCGGAGCTTACCGAAGGCTGTTCTGAAGGCACCTCAGCAGGCTGTTCCTGCGGAGATACATTATCGAAACTGTCGTAAAGTTCTTTGTTATCTTCCATGTCTTTTTCCCTCATTTAAGATTTATTCCACAACAAAAAGCGATACGCCGAAGGGCATACCGCTTTTATTTTATCATATACATGCGCAATTATTAATAACGCATCATTCCATAGCTTTAATTGTCTTAGCCTGCTTGATGTAGAAAAGAATACCCAAAACAATCCAGACAACAAGCATGATGTAGGATTCTTTACCGAAATGAACACCGCTCAAGCCAGGGATTGGTACCAACTGAAGAACCATAAATGCAAGCGAGAAGATAACGCCGATAACAGCCATTATCTTAAGAAGCAATGTTCCGTCCTTATCCTTCTTGAGAGTTGCGAGTGTGGCTGCGGAAGTAAAGAAGTATCCGATTGAAGCGCCGATGGCACTCATATCAACAAACCAGCCCAAAGCTTCACGACCGAGTACAGGACCTGCAAGAGAAATGATGATGCAGAAAATCATGGCATTCTTAGGAGTCTTATACTTAGAATCGATTTGACCGAACCACTTAGGCAAATATCCGTCACGGCTCATGGAGTACATAAGTCTGGAAGATGCAAGATAAAAGCCCATAATACCGGAAAGAACCGCACAAGAAACGCCGACGCCGATAAGCACTTTACCGAATGTACCGAGAAGCTCTTCAGCGGCAATAAGCAGTACCCAGTCGCCTGCCATTACTCGGTCAGGCCAGTTCTCCAAAGCAGCTGCGGCTACAGTGTTATTGGATGTATATACGAAGCAACCAAAAACGATAGCAATAACCATGATAAACATGACCTTCTTGTAGGAGAAGTTGAACTCCTCGGCAGCCTGAGGGATTGTATCAAAACCTACGAACGCCCAAGGTGCAATTGCAAATGTTGCAAGGATTGCGGAGAAGATACCTGCGGTTCCGCTGTGAGCAAATTCGCCGATATTTGCCGTGGTGGCATTCGCCTCTATAGCGGCCGCCTTATCAAAACCCCAAATCGGCTCCATGTTGATGCCCTTGGCTTTTGCAGAAAAGATACCTGCAAAGCAAAGTGTAAATGCACAAACAGCGAGCATAACAGCCAAAACAGTTTGGATAAATCCTGCCTTCTTAACACCAATGATATTCAAAATACCGAAAAGGATAAGAATGAAACAAGCGAAAATCGTCTCGCCCATCCAAACATCAAAGCCTGCTATCTGATAATGCCAGCCAAATTTCAAAATGTCGGCTGCACCGTCAAGACCGTCAACGATAAGACCGATGGCAGTGGAATTCATAGGAACGTTGGTAAGATATGCCGCTACCAAAAACCATCCGCAAACATATGCCGGTGTCTTTCCGAAGCACATCTTGGTGAAAGTAAACTCTCCGCCTGCCTTAGGAAACTTTGGAACCATATACGCATAGCTGAATGCGATAATTACCATTACCAAGGCACCGAGTACCATAGCGATTGCGGTACCTGCAACACCGGAATTAGGAAGGAATTTCTTACCCGGATTAATGAAAGATCCCCAACCGATGATACAACCGAAAGCTATAGCCCAAACGGAAGTCGGGTTCAACTTTTTCTCGAGAGCCGGAGACTCATTCGTCTGTGTTGTTTTGCTCATATTCTCTCTCCTTATCAAACGTCGTATGTTTTATCAATTGCTTTAAGTTCTCTGAAGTTATCTATTTCGACGATGTCCTCGTCCAGGCAAGGCAGAACTTCAACCTTGTACTGACCCTTATATGCCTGATTCGGAACCGTTTCCCAGTATCTTTCTTTGCCGCCGGGAGCCTCGTAAGCTTCCTTTAAGTGACCTGCAAGTTTTTTACCGTCCTCTTCGTTCCAGTAGTAGATGCCGACCATCTGATAGCAGTTAAGTCCGCCGACCTTCTCTTCCGTAACGTTACCGTCCTTATCAACCGTAAGACACCAGTCGTCGGTTCTTTCCTTCCAAATTCCAAGAACATCGGAATGATAGTGATACTTTCGAATAATATCCGGATTTGAAACTACAAGATCGGACTCCAATACGTACGAATTCTGCATAAGATATCTTGCTACAACGGCGGAAGAAATGTTGTTGGCTTCGTTATAAGTCGGATTCTCAAGGAATTTTATCATCGGATACTTATAAAGAAGCTGATCGAACTGCTCAGCCAAATAACCTCTTACGATGTAGATTTCCTCGATGCCTGCAGCCAAAACCGCATCGATAAGTGTATCGATTATTCTTTTTCCGTTAACCCGTACCAGTGGCTTTGGGGTATTTAAGGTTACCGGAACAAGTCTTGAACCGAATCCCGCAGCGATAAAAATAGCTCTCTTTGCTCTGTAAGGCTCTAATGCCTCAAGGCCTTTGGCCGTAACGGTTCCCGCAGAAATATAACCTAATTCCGAAAGTTCCTTATAAACTTTGTTAACGGTGCCCAAAGAGTGACCAGTAACTTCTCCTGCCTGACGCTGGCTTATATTCTCGTTTGCCGTAGCCAGAACTTGTAACACATCAAACTGTTTTCGGGATAAAGACATATTCGCCTCCGCATAATAAACAATGAAACCATCTTGCGTTCGTCTCGGTTGCTGTTCATTTTGCGTACAATCAGCACCGATTACGAACAGATAATACTAGTTTCGCAGGGTAATAACAAGCATATTTTCAGTATTTTACGCAAATCAGTCGAAAATGAACATTTTTAACAAAGAAGCTGTTGAGTTTATGGTTTGTTGTGTTCATTTTGCTTTTTGAAAAGCACGGGTATTTGATATTGTTTTCGCGCAGAAATGAACAAAATCAGGATTCAAAAAGTGCCTCAACCTGTTCGGTAATGAGAAGTTGTCCTTCGTAATTCGGATGCGTTCCGTCAACGAGATACTTATCGGCATTGTTTTCGTTGATGCCGCTGACATTATAGAGATCTAAAATTTCAATGTTGTAGTTCTCGGCGCAGATAACAATGGCCTCGGCAAAATCAGCTATTGTATCACCGTTTGAATTTATCGTACCCGTGAACAAAAGCCATTCGTTACCCGCAAAATCACGATATATAGGAGTAAAGAAAACAACTTTGGTGAACGGATAACGACTTCGAATTCTTTGCATTAAAAGATTAAGTCTTCCGCAGAAGGTATCCCCTGTCCTATCTTCCGGTGTTCCGATCGGAACGTCATATACCCAGTCATTGGTTCCGATAAAAACAGTAATAATATCAGGATTCTCAGAATTATCAAGGTTATCATAGTTCGAATATACATCACCGGCTGAATATCCGCTCGCGCCTCGATTAAGAACATTTACATTTCCCAAATTCTTGCCGACGTAGTCAGCGTAAGATACGTCGTGATTGCCTTCACCAAAAGTTATGCTGTCACCCAGACAAAGCCAAGTAATTTCATAATCGCCGTTACTTCGAAAACGTCTGTATCGGTAGTCGCACTTAAAAAAGACAACTATCAAAGCAATCGCCGCCGCAAAACATACTATCGCCAAAAGTAATGAACGGTATTTTTTCATAAGACTGCCCTTCCGAATGTTTTCTGAAATGATTGTAGCACAACCTGCATTGATAATAAATTCAGGTTTATCAGGCAACAAAAAACCGTCCCGACGCTGATCGGAACGGCTCCGTTTGATAAAACTGCTATTTAAATCGTACGCATCAACTCTGCGACAATTCTCACGAACTGACCGACCTCGAAAAGAATCGATACATCTTCGGAAGTCTCATAATCGGACTCCAATCCTACGGTTAGACCGCCGGACACCTCGTTCAGCAACTCTTCGCCGAACAATTTGTCCTATTCATTCAAATCCCCTGTCGCTATTCCGTCGCGACACATCTTATAAGCTTTGGATTTCTTATCCGAAAAAAATATATCATAACGAAAAACCGTAACTCTATCAAAAAATAAATACAAACTATGAACAATTTGTTAACAATGCCAAGGTGTCACGGTCGTTTTTTCTCTCTTACCGGGTAAATCATCTCGTTTTCGTCGCCCGAATCAAAGCCTTTTCTGACATTCCCGCTCGCACGAGTGATATAATGCACCTATGTATCAGACAAAAGCAGTAGTAAACATTATAGATAACAAAGACAGCATGAGACTATTCCCGCCGATTATTTTGTGGGCAGTATTTACGCTTGGATCGTTTTTCGCAGCTGCTCTTACGGGAAAGCCGTGGCTTTTCATCACTTTTGCGGTGTTGTTTTTAATGATAATACCTGTATTCATTGTTACTTTAAAAATCCGCAAGAGTATCGACAAGAAAAACCTGATTCCGCGCGACGTTTCATATGAAGCCCGAGACGGAGAATTATTCTGCGGCGATTACCCTCTTACCGTCAAGTATTTGACCGCGACCGGCGAGATTGATTTGTCATGCGTCAAGACCACTAAAACAAGATACGGCAAAATGAGTTTTCTATGCTACAAGGCCAAAATCGAAAGTCCGTATGTGCCGGAATTTTTGAATTTTCTCAACGAAAACGGCATCACATACGACGAAGTCTAACAAACCTACCGAACCATAATTTTTAACGATTTCGGCGTTTTTTATGGATGAATCTTCCGCTTTTTATCGGTCGCTTGGCCGAAAAACCATAAAAATCCTCGAAAATGCTGTTTTTTATGGTTATTTTCGTGACTTTTGAAAGGCGATGCAAATTTCTTGCTCGCAAAGTATAAGTCATTTGTCATCGTGCGTTGAAGCAACCATAAAAATTGCGATTTTTCACGAAAATTATGGTTTTTTGAGCTTGGGAGGGGGCTTGCGAGCCCAAAACGTCCATAAAAATCAGGCAAAATGCGGTTTTTTATGGTTCCGCGTTAAATGGCATAGTCGGCCTGTCGAGGCGCGGAAGTCATGAATCAAGGTGGAGCGGAGCAAAAGCCCATTTAGTATAAATCAGAGGAAATTCGGATTTTTATACTAAATTTCCGCGGTCAAAACTACGCAAGGCGAGCCGATTTAGTATAAAAATGACTTTTAAGCGAGATTTATACTAAAAATCCTGCTCGATGAGAGCGCAGCTCGC
>JAZLML010000078.1:0-13601 GCA_045598625.1 Saccharofermentans sp. | reverse complement strand
AATTGCATATTAAACTTTATTATTTCGTTGATTATTGCGTATCCCGTGACGATTGTTTCATGTTGGTTGATTGATAAACTTAAATTTTTACGTACAATATTCGGACTTAAATAAACCACGCATTGCGAAATGCTGATTTGCTTATGCTTAAGCAAAAGGGTATGAGAATTACGGACGAGGCTATGGATAAGCTTAAACTGCTCTGTGAAAGTGTATGTAGTACAGTTGATTTCGGCAACGGCCGTTTTGTTCGTAAAGCTCTTGAGGAAGCTGAGATGAACCTGTCGCAGAGGGTTTTCGCGCTTGAGCTTTCCGATTACAGCGACGAGCTTCTCACTACTATAGAAGCATGCGATATCGAAGAACCGAAAGAGATTAAGCAATCCAAACATTTCGGTTTCAATCTGTGCTGATTTGGTTGTCCTTTGAAACTCTCGGGAAATGACAGTATGCATACCGTCAGTAGTCGCAGGAATATTCAATCACTTTACCGTCAAAAGCGCTGAAAAAATCGTAATTGCGCCAGTCCTCGGTACAGTCTGTGTTTCTGATATAAATTAAGCAGTCATATGCTGATAAATCTAAATCAGCATATTCGTCGAGTCTGTTGAGCGAAGTAACTTTAATATCGCTTGAGTAGAGAAGTGTTTTGCAGAAAAAATAACGGTAACCGATGGGTGTACTCAAAAATTCGAGAGCATCCTCATTATCGGAGAAACACACGAAATATTTGATGTCCTGATTCTGATCCAGATTGTTTTCGATTGCAATTTCACGAATTCTGTCCGTAAGCATCTCTTCTGATGTCAGATCCTGACGAACGAAAAGAGTGCCGATTCCGAGAATTTGTATCGGAAGCAGTGCAAAACCGATTAAATACACTGCTAAATCCGTAAATCTCATGCTTTTTGATGTATTAGCCATATGGTTAAAAAGAATAATGATGAAAACCGCAATCACTCCGAAAATGAATACTTCAACAGTCATAACGTATCTTGCATACCAACAAAGTCTTCTGGCTTCTATCCACGGCATTGAAAAAATATACATACAAAGGTTTCCGATTTGGTATGTTACATAAGTAATAAACGCATAGACTAAAGTAAATACTGCACTGTTTTCTTTAGCAAACTTATTCCAATATTTCTTTGCCAACAAAATCAACAGAATTGAAAGAATGCCCACATAAAGAAACATGTAGTTATTCTTGAAGACTTCATTCGCAAACATACTGCATATCAGTTTTATGTCGGAAATCGTTTTCTCGCCGAGTATGGATTTATACCAACTTAATGAAACGGCATGTGTAGAATTGCTCGAATCGGCAAATACCAGATTACAACGAATTGTCCATATGATTCTAAAAATAACCGGACCGGAAATTGTCAGTAAAAGGGCAGATAAGGCGTTTTTCTTTTTGTTTGTTCTTTTGTATGCGAAGAATGAAGCGGCACTTGCAATCGCAACAACAAAAAAGAAGCCACTTGCCTTTATACAAGACAAAAATGTTAATACGGGAACGATAAAAGGCAATAGCTTTTTATCACTGTTTTTATCGACAATAATGATGACATATGCCGAAATTGCGACTGCTGCCAAAAGTCTGTCCACCATTAAACTGTTGACACCGTTTTCGAGTCCCGGATAACATGTAACGAGGCAAATAACCAATAAAAAAGTGAAGATACAACTGGCAAGTTTATAACCCTTTTTATTCTTTATATCGATAATCGAAAACAGAGAAACTCCGGCTGATAACGAGATAAACGAATGAGCAAACAGCATATGGCCTTCAGAAAACCCGACGATTTTCAAAACATAAGTGATAAAAGCAGCAGTTCCTAACGGATATGTCTGATATTCAATAATTCGGTCCGAAGCAACAGGGAAAGCAGAATCGTAAAAGATGTTTTTAACTATCAATTCCCAATGAGTAAAATTGTCGTAGTAGTAAATATGTGCGGGATTAAGCCAAATAAAAAGATAAATCGAACCTACAATCCAAATAATTATGCCAACACTGAAAAAGGATGTGATGTTTGAAATTTTCTTTTCCTTTACGGCATCAAAAATGATATATACCCAACTAACAATTCCGACTGTGAAGATTAAAATCATGGCCGGCATTAAAAAATTAATGTATCCGAAAAGAAGTGTGGTACAAACTATAAGGCTTAATGATATTATCGGAGTTAATTCTTGTTTTACAGAGTATTTTTTCCACAAAAAAATACTTATGCCGCTGAATGACACAAGAAACAGTATTAGTCTGAGAACAGAAATTGCTGATAACTCCATACAATATATTCTAGCATATAGTACTTTCATTTTTTAGCATTTGCTTTAAAGGGGGGACAAACACGAAAAAACAGGCTGTAATACTGGCAGCATCTGTCTTGGCCGTTTCGCTTGCAGGCTGCAGCAGGAGTTACCTGTTATGAAAGCAGCCGTGCTCTGATGGAAGGCAGCGCAGGTTGCAGTGAAGTCGTTTACTATATCTGTAACTCAACCATGGGACGGATAGGCGGATTGCTTGCTTCAGACACTTGCCGCAATAGCATTGTGGACCTTTTCGATTTACCTTAAGCAGCAGGGAAAAAACATAAGTTGCTGATCGAATAGTTTTAATTGTCCGAATCGAAATGCCGGCGGAATATAAGAATAGCAACCGGTACTGATGTGCGTAACTTTCGTGTCGGAAATATGTATTGTATACGTATTACAAAATGATATAATCTACACGGTTTCGGCCAAACACGAAAATTACACTGGAATGGCACACCATAACAGGTGCCAAGTTTATTTTATTTAAGGGGAAATTAAATATGAAAAAACTATCAGTACTATTAGCAGCTTCCATACTGGCTGTTTCACTTGCCGGATGTAAGGGATCAAGTCCTGCTCCATCGAAAACGACCGCTGCAAAAGAAAGCGAGACAACAGTGGAAACAACAGCCGAGGCAGAGTCGGAAACTGCTTCCGAGGAAGCACCGACAGAGACAACCGAAGATAATTCCGATAAATCCTATATGGATGTGGTTGATTTTCTTTGCGAGAACTGTGGATTCAGCGTTGTCGCAGAAAATGAGAACCCTGAGATTACGCATAGAATTATCATTAATGATGACGATCCGACTGTAGTTTCAACTGCCGTTGCAGGTTTGATTGACAGCGAGCCGACTTCTCGTATAGCCATAACGATTTACGACGAAACTGACAGAGTTTCTTTTGAGGATGATGTCGATTATGTCGTCAGATTTCCTGAGCAGTATGTTGCAATCGATAATCACGACGATTATTTGATCTGCAGCAGACTTATGCCTGCGTCAAACTTTGCAGACGACATGGAAGAGTATTTTTCTTATGGCTACTACGACCTCGGATATTGCTATATCAAGGTTATTATTCAGACGCATACCACTTTCGATGCTTCTACCGAATGGTATGAGGAAGTTAACGCCATCATGAATCAGCTTGGATTAGATAACCCGATGCGCTTGCTTGATGAGTACAATAACATCATAAACTAACTTCGAAAGAGGTTGCCACAAAAGTAAAATAGGCTAAAATCTCGAAAATCAGATTTTTAGCCTACTTCGTACTACATCAGATCAAGAAAATGAATTCAGTCGAGACAGTTTCTTTTTGTTTTGCACAATGACAGCTGTTAATGTATTATCCCTTTATATGTTTGTATAGTTTGTTTTGGAGGATATATGTCTGACTATCCTGCTTATAACGGCGACTCACCGTATATTTTTATCAGTTATTCTCATAAGGATACCGATATAGTAATGCAAGTTGTTAATCGCATGATTGCTGACGGTTACCGCGTATGGTATGACGAAGGTATTAAGCCGGGCACGATGTGGGATGATTTCATAGCGAACAAAATTGACCGAAGCGGCCTTTTTATTGCGTTTATGAGCGAGAATTATCTGGCGTCAGGTAATTGCAGGGACGAGTTGAATTATTCCAGGGACAAAATTGAGAACATTCTCCTCATTTACCTTTCGGATGTAAGTTTGCCGAGCGGTATGGAACTTCGATTCGGTCGTGTACAGGCTATACCTGCTTATAATTACAGCGATAAAGATGCCTTCTTCACAAAACTTTACAGCACAAAAGGAATCGAGTGTTTTAAAAATGTTGTTGTCCCGGATGTTATTTTTCCTGAGACGGCTGCTCCTGTAGTCGAGAAATCGTTACCGAAGGATTGCTTTGATGACGTTTCCGAGGCTAAGGCTCCTGTGAGAGTAAATAACGAGCCAAAGAAAGCAATAGACAAGAAGATTTTTATAATAGCAGGTGCTTTGGTACTTGCATTAATCCTTATAGTAGCAGGTGTTTTTGCCATTGCCGGTAAGCAGAAAAGCAAAGAGGGTTCTCGTAATTCGGTTTCGGATCGTGATAGAGATGAGAGGGACGATAAGGAGTCTGATGTTGTAACAACAGCTTCTTCTGAGGAAACAACGACAGAACGCCCAACGAATGAAACTTACGCGGATAATGTTTTCGAGCAGGATTTTAACATTAATAATTTTACTTATTTGGGTGAAGGTGAAACGGCCTATAATCCTGAGGATTCTATTGGATTTTTTGCCAGCACCGGTGCTGTGTGTCCGGCTTATTTAGAGGAAGAATACTATATAAACGGTATTTTCTATGCCACGGATACAATGTCCTTCAGAATTCCGGTTACGGCTGATGGATATTCTGAGCCGGTTAACTTCGTTTTGGAATATCAGTCTCCCGATAATTCTACGATGGCTATAGCAAGTGAAGTTGTAACTCCGACTATGGTTAACGGCGAGATGAGTTATTCGTTCGTTGTAGACGGTACGACTTTTACCGATGGTCATTTCCCGACAGGTACGTATTTTATGGCAGCCATCGATCTTGATACCAATGAGGTATTGGCAGTTACCAGAGTTTTTCATACTATGGATACTAATGGGCATTAATAGGTAAGATGAAACCAATTACACGGTAGACAGCATTCTTGAACTACCTGACATCTTGGATTGACACTGACGAACCGGAAGCGTAACATCAACAATATATTACGAGGAGATTTAAATGCTTAAGTTATTTACCGAAACTACATACACTACCGAGACCACATGTACACAGACGACATGTGGAACGGGCGGCGCACAAAGTTTTTCGGATTATAAGTAAACCTCGCACGATAATTTGAAGCTTAAGCAGACCGCTCATTCCTTTAAGGACGGGCGGTTTTTTGTTTTCGATGAGAGATATGAAAGAAGGTGGTTTTATGACTGATTCGGATACTGACACAGATACTGACACAGATACTGAGGCATTTAAAAACAAGAATTTTCGGAGGAAAAAACATGGATTTACACGATTATAAGGATGTAGCGGAAAACTACGACAGATACCTTGATGTGATGGCTGAGAACGAGAAAAATCACGATCATTTTCAGGAGTTCTATTACGAGCTTGCCAGGAAGTACGGGGAAGGCGGAGTCGTTGATATCGCATGCGGAACGGGTGCGGTTCTTTTGTACCTGGCTTCAAAAGGCATAATGGCTGACGGTACGGACTTGTCGGAAGAAATGTGTCGCGTGGCTTCTGATAAGGCTTCTCAAATGGGCTTGAACTTAAATATTTACCCTGCCGATATGACGAAGTTTGATTCCGGAAGGAAATATTCGCTTGCTATTATTGCCAGAAGTGGCTTTATGCACCTGCCGACGCCTGCTCTTCAGAAAGAGGCACTTCTTAATATTCGCGAACAATTGGTTGACGGCGGAATTTTAACGCTTAATACTTTTGACCCGTTCCCGCCTATTCAGGCAGTTCAGATGAAAACGGGCCCTGACGATTATTCGTTCAGATTGGAATACGTAAACAGCGACGGCAAAAAAGAAAAAATATATAACGCCATAAGTTACGACCCGGTATCGCAGATAATGTCCGGAAACTGGAAATTCGAGACGCTGGACGATGACGGAAACGTAATCGACGTAAGAATAAGACCTGTTACGATGAGACAGACGTATCGTCAGGAAATGATGTGGCTTATCGAGCTTTGCGGTTTTGAATTGGTTGAACTTTACAAGGATTATAACTTTGAGAAGGCGGGAGATGTTTCAGCTCATAATCTCATCTGGGTTTTAAGGAAGAAGTGATTTTGTATAAGCGATGTAATCACGGAGTTTCCAATAATTCTTCCGAAAACGCCTTAACCGCATCGCCGTCCCATGCTGCACCGGCAAGTACGTATCTCACCCTGAAAAACAGTGCTGTTTAATAAGCTATGGGATTATAGCGGTTTATAGTGTAATATGAAGACCACACGGAGATAAAAATGGGAAGAAAAATCGAGCTCGAAAACACAAAATTTCATAAAACCGACGTAATTGTTTGCGCGGCTTTGGTTTTGGTGCTTGCGATTTTCGAGATTTTCAATTTTGTATATATGGACAGGAACCTTGATTCGCTTATTGATTCCGATTTGTCCGGCGAGATGATTTTGTCTGAGCAACTTAACCGCGAGGGACGTATCCTTTCGGAAGAGTGGTACTATACGACCGAAATTCGCTTTATCAATACCCAACTTATTTACGCCCCGATGTTTAACGTATCCGACGATTGGCACGTGGTTCATATTTGCTCGATTGTCGTTTTAAATCTGATTTTGCTTGCGGCCGCACTGTTTTTGAATAAAATTCTTAACCTCGGTATATATTCGCTGCCGATTTCCATGTGCGCAATTTTGCCGTTCTCGAAAGATTATTTCATTAACACGATTTTCGGCGGCTACTATGTTCCTCATATTGTGATATCGTTTGCGGCGGCAGGTCTTCTGTTCCTGTTTGTGCGTACGAGAGGCGCCGGGAAAATCGCATGTCTTTTTGTCTCGGTTGTTCTTTCTGTTCTTGCCGGTATGGGCGGACCGAGGCAACTTGCTATATTTTACGGGCCTGCCGGTGTTGCGGCCGCGATTATGGTTTTACTGGATTGGATAAAGACGAAGAAGTTTTTCGGGGAGAAACCGAGCCGAGACATTTTTATGTCCGCCGCTTTTTCGGGCGCGGGATCGATAGCGGGCTTCCTTATTAATTCGATTGTGCTTTCAAAACACTACTCTTTCCAAAGTTGGAATTCAGATTTGGTTTCCGAATTCACCTTCTCGAAAATGCTCACGCCGCTGAAGAGTTTCTTTGTAACTTTTGGATTTCCTTTCGAGGAGAATGATTTTAAAGCCCCCGTCACATATGTTTTGTCGGTGCTTATCGTCCTTGTTTTGGCGGCAGCAGTTATTTACGGCATAAGTCATCGCGGGAAGGTCGCGACAGAATATAGTTTCCTGTCGCTGTTTTTGGTGATTGCCGGGGTTATTCTTGTTTTAATCTATTCCTTTTTCCCGGAACCTTATTTCTATACTCGCTACAATCAACCTTTTATGGTTTTTGCCATCTCGGAGATTGCGCTTTTTATTAAATCCGTCGCTGCCGAAGACCTTGTCCGCAAAGTTTTGACAGTATGCGAGGTGGGCATCTTTTTGGCTGCATCCATCTTCGGACTTAAATCAGTTTCTCTTCAAATCGCAAATCCGAATCAGGTTGCCATGATAGCGGATTTTGCCTTGAATAACGGCTATTCTGCAGGTTACGCGACATTCTGGAACAACAATGTTTTGACGGAACTTACAGACGGTAATGTTGATATGCATTGTTTTTCCGAGGCTGCCGAACCGCAATATATTTCCGTTACGTCGGATATCGATGCGACTATAAAGTGGCTTGAACCCAAACGTCACGATTACGAGATTCCTTCGGGCAAAGTTTTCATACTTCTTTCGGACGAGGAGTACATGTATTGCAACTGGCGCTATTCGCTGATGGTCGATTATGAGGTGTTTTCGACAGATGACTATATCGTTTACGGGTTTATTAACCATGACGAGATGATTTCTGCTTTAAGTTCATACGACATTGACTTTGTTGACTATCCCTATATCGAAAACGGTGAGGATATAGGCGGGGTAAGAACTCTTCACGACGGAGGTTACTCTTTCGGTCCTTACGTGAAATTATATCAGGGCACATATGAGGTTACGATTGAAGGAAGCGGCATTCAAAACACGGTAATCAGCTGCAGCGGTGAGAAAGGCCAAGTAAAATTTGAATGCGAGACCGTTGAGAATTGTGACGAACGCATTGTGTTAAGATTCGATTGTGCTGACGACGTTACGGATTGCGAGGTGTATATACTGAACATTTCCGGAGCCGACATTACTATTTCCGATATCAGGATTGAACGTGTGCTATAATTAAACGTATTCTATTTTTTAGGGGGAAGAGATATGGGATTATTTGATAAGAAGTTTTGTGATTTTTGCGGGGAGAAGATTAAGTTTCTCGGAAACCGCAAGGTAGAAGACGGCAACATGTGTACCGACTGCGCCAAGAAGATTTCGCCATTTATGACGGACAGACGTCAGACATCGGTTGTCGAGATGAAAGAACACCTTCAGTACAGAGAAGAGAACAAGAACAGATTAAATCTTTTGCGCGGTGCTCAGACTATAGGTGAGGATTCTGTTAAGCTTTTGATTAACCGTGACAATTATGTTTTCGCTGTGACGAAGGCTGATTTCGGAAATCTTGAGGCAGTAAATCCTGATGTTATAAGTATCGCTGATGTTCAGTACGTAAATGTCGATAAGAAAGAGTACAGAATCGAAGAGTTTTACAAGGACAGCCAGGGCAATCGCAAGAGCTACAATCCTCGTAAGTATAAGATCAGTTACGACTACATTGTAACCATAGCTGTTCATAACAAGTGGTTTAACGACGTAAGCTTCAAGGTTAACCAGAACAGAATTGAAAGTACGAATTATTCTTTAAGCACCAAGTACAACAAAATGATGTATGAGGTAAAGGAAGCTCTTTCCGGTTCGGCTCCCGGAACCTCGGTTTCCTCTTCCGAAATGTCGCGTGAGGAAAGATTAAGGGAAGCTCAACGTTTTACGGATCCGGCAGTAGCTGCAGCAGAATTTGAAAAACGAAATGCAGAGGCGCTCAAGGCGGCAGCAAACAGTGAGAATCCTTATGCCGATCTTGTATTGATGGGAGATTCAATGAATAATTCATCCGTGGCACGCGGCAGAGACTTCTTAAGCGTAGCTGCGAAAGCATATGCTTCAGGAACCTCTGTGCAGGCTTTGAATCAGGTTTACGATACCGGAAATGCTCCTGCAAGTAATCCTTGGCTTGTTGAATTTGCAAGAAGTATCAACGAAGCCAAATCATTGGGTGTTGATTCAAACAAAATGAAACGTATCCTTATGTCGGCAATGGCTATCGAGTCTCAGGCTAAGCAACAGGGAGTAAATCCGTTTGTTATCATTGCCGAGCAATCACCGGATGCCAAAGATTTATATCCTGCACAGGCAGGTCAGGTTAAATTTACGGGTTCGCACTATATTTCGGAACCGACAAATTCCGCTCCTGTGGCAGCTGCACCTGCTGCGTCCTCTTGGGATTGCCCGTACTGCGGCAAGACCGGACTTATCACCAATTTCTGTTCCGAATGCGGTGCACAAAGACCTCAGTAAATAACCATGGTGCTTTCTCTGCTTAGAAACACTGTTTTTGAATGAATTTGAGTAAAAGCGTATAGAATTGGCTTTTGGGCTTTAATCTATACGCTTTTTTCTTCTTTAGAGACGTTTTTAAGATGCCCCACGATGTAAAAAGCGTATAGAATACATGGTTTTTCTGATTCTATACGCCTTCTGGTACTTCAGATTAGGGTTACTGTCCTTGATGCAACACCAAAAGCATATAGATTTGAAAATAAAGATTTATCTATACGCTTATTGGACAAATTCGAGAATTTACAAAGTGTCGATTCTTCAAAAAGGCGTATAGATGAGATGCTTTTGCGCCTTTCTATACGCTTTTCTTAATTGTGGTATATTTTCCTGATTTTCTTCGTTTCTATACTACATTTTCTTGTGTTTTGAACCGAGTTTTCGCCCGCGATTTGTAGTATAGAAAATGAAATTTTGTCAATTCTGTACTGTAAAGAGCTTCTGTGGATTCTGAGACAGTCACTTAGTATTCGGTCTTTATGTCGCTTAATCCGAAATGTTTCTTAAACACCGAGATGTCTTCCGGAGACTTAACAGCCGCAAGCTCAATATATTTGCCGTCATGTTTCATCTTGAAGCCTATTGTTTTCTCGCCCGTGCATATTGATGACTTGATGATCGGATACATAGTGTCCGGGTCATATTTGAAAGTCTTAAAATACTCAGGTTCTTTGCGCTTACCGAACATGTTCCGACAACTCCCCGATATCAGCGTGTAAACTTGGAAATAAACTTCCAGGCAGTCTCGCAGGTGTGAGGACGGCACTCGTGAATCTGGTTATCGATAGAAGAAAGTGCGGTTCTGCAAACGCCGTCTTTGCTGTCAAAATAGTTTACGGTAAGGATACTGCCTCGTGTCTCGTCGGAAATTCTCTCAACGCGATCGCCGTAAAGACCCCAAATCGGGTTTTCCCAGGATTCTTTATCGTCGAGATTTAAGTCATCGAAATTCTTCTTTAAATCGTTGACATGTGACAAGTACAAAATTCGCTCGAGGGCGTCTTTGGACTGGCAGGCAAGTTCGCCCAAGAAAGATTTCTCACCGCCCGAGATAAAAATCGGAACCTTGACGTCCATATTTATGCCGTCTTCGATAGACTTTCCGAAAATGTTGTTATGTACAGGGAAGAGAGCGCTGTGCGGTGCAAGTCCCGCGAAAACTTCCGGATACTCCTGGAACAAATCCCATGTCTTTCCGCTGCCCATCGAAAACCCTGTGGCATAGATTCGCTTCTCGTCGATAGGATATTTCTTCTTAAGATCTTCGAGCCATTCCATAATTTCTTCGGCACAGATAAACTGATGGTTATCTACTGCGATATAAAGGAAGTTATATCGGTGTGCGATTTCCCACCAATCTGTTACGAATGTGAGGTACATCGAGGAGTCGCCGCCGCCGTGGAAACCCAAAAGAAGCGGTACCGGACCGTTATCGAACAAATTCTTGTTGTAGTATGAGAAATATCCGATTTCGTGCTCAGGTACGTCGTTAATGAGAATGTTGTTGGCGGATGTTTTTACTACGGTGCTTCCTGCTTCCTCAACCATATCGTATTCGTTAAAGTCAGGTTCAAATTCGATGTTGCCGCACCACATCTTAAACTTCTTAACAAAGAAGGCAAAATCCTTCTCATAATCTGCTTCGTCCTTGATAAGTACGTTGTCGCCTTCGCCCAAAACGCTGTTTATCTCATCGGAATTTCCTACACTTATTACTGCGATATCTTTGCGTGAAACCTCAGGTACAACCGAAAGTCTTTCCATGGAACAGCAAGCAGGCGTAATTTCGCCCGGGCCCCAGAGATATTCGCCCTCAAGAGTGGTAAGAAGATTCTTGGCAACATAGTCTGCAGATTTTCCGAAACTGTAAATATCGGTTCTGAACTTGGCGCCTCTTATAAAGTATCCTATAAACTTGCGGGTGAAAAAGTCCGTAACGGCGCAGATGCCGTCTTCGTAAACAGGGTCCATCTTAACTTCCGCGATGAAGGAGGCGTACAAATCCTTATCTGCTTTTTCCCATCCGCCCTCACATGTCGGATATACGAATAAAACCGCCGAATCAACGGAAGAAGCGATTTTTGCAAGGCCCGATTCTTCGGCAAACTTAACTGCCTCGTCAGCTGTCATCTGCTCTTCCTCGAAAACGGTAAGAAGCGGAGCTCTGAATGTATAGTTATTTACTTGACTTCTGATGTCTGTTTTAGGAACGTAGGCCTTAAGAAAGAAATTCTCGTATTTGTTTTCCCAATATTTTCCGCCGTCCGCAAGCGTTCTTACGTCGGGTCTTGTCATCATTGC
Organism: Saccharofermentans sp.; assembly: GCA_045598625.1. Lineage (GTDB taxonomy): Bacteria > Bacillota > Clostridia > Saccharofermentanales > Saccharofermentanaceae > Saccharofermentans. The sequence goes on along the minus strand of JAZLML010000078.1, from coordinate 1,669 downwards.
CATTTAAGTAACCTCCGGATGATTTCTAATAGTGCGTATATAAAATATTTTACCATACTAAGCCTTAGTCTCTTGAAGACTTGCGGCAATACGATAGAATGTATCAATAATGTTATTGAATCGGTTTATCAAGATTGTTTTCGTGAGGTGAGTTTATGAGCAAAGTCCTTTTTATTTCCGACATTCACGGCAACATGCCCGCAGTGCGCGCCCTGGAGAAGGAAATCGAGAAACTTTCCCCGGACGTGATTTGGTTTTTGGGAGACGCCGTCGGCAAAGGTCCCGAAAACGATAAGGCCTTGGACTGGGTTCGCAACAACTGCACTTACGCGCTTCAAGGCAATTGGGATGATATGACTTGTAAGCTTTACAAGGAGAATAGACCTTACGGCCCGATGGAGCCTTTTCTTTGGAAGCAGTTGGGCGAAGACAGAATGAACTGGCTTTCCTCTCTTCCCTTTGAGGGCGAGATTCTTATAAGCGGCATGTGGTTTCGTCTGGTTCACGGCCGTCCGACAGATCGCCTGTATCAGGCATATGACAGCTGGGAGGAAATGGCTCAGGGCTTTAAATCCAATGTTTTCGACAGGAAATTCGACGCATATATTTGCGCCGACAGTCACATGCCGTATTTCAGAGCATGCAGCCAAGGCTATGCTATTAACACGGGCAGCGTCGGTAACAGTCTGGGCATCCCGCGCGTCCACGGAATTCTTATAGAAGGCGAGCTCGGAAGCACTGAGAAAACTCCTTTCAGAACTGAGATATTAAGCATCCCGTACGACAATCAGGCAGCCTGCGATGCGGCCGACTTGTATCCCGATTTTCCGATGAAAGAGAACTGGTGCAAAGAAGTTCTTACCGGAATTTACAGCAGATGATACAAGGGAGGTTTTGTAATGAAAATTCTTGTAATTAACGCAAGTCCCGTTCGTAACGGAGCTACGGCCGAAATCGTCCGACTGGTCTCAGGATACCTGTATTCTGATAATGAAGTAACTGCAATTTGCATAGATGACTACGAAATCAAATATTGCAAAGGCTGCCGTAATTGCCACAAGACTGCTTCGTGCGTAATTGATGATGACGTTAATAAGCTGGTTTCGGAATTTGCCGCGGCAGACAAAATTATCTGCGTGGCGCCTTCGTACTGGGCCGATGTTCCTGGGCAGTTCAAGGTTTTTATAGACAGACTTACTCCGTGGAGTAATACACACGAACCTCACGCTTCAATTCCGTTCGGCAAGCAAGGCTATGCAATCGCTCTTCGAACGGGTCCCAATATGTCTGAATGCGAGCGAATCATAAAAACGATTGAACATTTCATGAGTCACCTGAACATAAGCTTTAAATGCGGTTTGGGACTTTGTTCCGTAGAATGCCGCGACGATGTCGAGGACAAAATCCCCGAGATTAAAGCCTTCTGCGAGAAAATATAGGTCGTTTGCGGAATACTTGGGAATAACGGCTTTTTGTGTGCGTGTTTTTGGTATAAATCTCGCTCAAAAGTCATTTTTATACTAAATTTTCTTGAGCGCGGAGTCGCTTGCTGCCGCGATTTAGTATAAATTTCCTCTTTTCGTAAAATTTATACTAAATTTCCCCCGCTTGCAGCCGCATTATTAGCGAGCTGCGCTCTCATCGAGCAGAATTTTTAGTATAAATCTCG
>JAZLML010000077.1:0-12749 GCA_045598625.1 Saccharofermentans sp. | reverse complement strand
GGTGAGGGTCCTATGCTTCATACCGCACAATATAGTGAAGTTTTGTCTTGTTGCCCAGACGAGATTTTTGATTTAAACTTGCACGACAATAATTTGTGTCAAAGCGGATCGGTATTAGAAAACTACAATGGTCATGACTATTATTGGGTATATGTTACATATGCCAGAACCGGAGGAGACATTGATACTCCAGCTGACTACTATCAGCGATATGATTACGAGATGATATACGATATAACCGATGAGAATATTAGTTATGTATATGCCAGAGATATTACCGGAGAAGAAATCCCTAAACCAAGTTATAGCATTGACGATTTTATTGAGAAATTAAACTCTGTAGGACTATAAACCTTAATTCTCATAGAAATTCTCTGACAGTTTTTCGACCTGCGGGTTATTATTATGCAGAGAGATTGTTGCTTTTGAACTGGTGAAAGAAGTATATAGTGAAAGCTATATTTGGTATGATGATTTGTATTTTTCAGATACAGTCCAGATAATTACTGTTCCTCACCAATATCGTGATCACTATGATCCGATTTTGGAACGAGTTGGATTTGATTTCGAGGTATGAGTATGAGAAGTAAAACTAATAAGATCTTGTTTGTTGTCTTTTTAGGAATAGTTTTTGTCTTAGTGATTCTTTCGGTTGTGTCTTTTGAAGAGGCATATCGCCAGTATCTTTCAGGCGATAACATTCTATATGTGAGTACAAGAATTGTAGATGGAAAGAATATTGAACTGTGGACAAAGGACAGAGCAGGAAATCCTTTAAAGGACATAAGACAGATTAATGCTATAACCGGAGAATGCTACTTAGACGGCAGGGCATCATACGTTTTTAATTATGATAATAATTTGTTAAGTGTATATGTAGTTGGTGATGATTATAGTATAGGATACGGTATCTCACGTGAATACTTTGATTTGAGTGAAAAACAAATAGCCGCTCTGTCCGGAGAGAGTAATCTATCTCAATATGAGTATTTAAGCAATTTACGTTTATACAAATTGAGTTTTGTTAATCAATACTGCAGTGAGTCAATTCAAAGGTTCTTTCTTTTCGGTATATTGGCGATAGTGACATTGATAATTGACGTGATATGTTTGCTGTCGTATGTGATAGATTGGAAATCAATACCTGGAAAAATTGAGAAATTACAGGGATTATAGACCGTGTTAGTTTTGCAAATAGAATTGTGAATAAAGTCGGTATGGAAAAAGAAGCAGGATAAAGCAAAAATATTGTTCCACAACATTTTACGGTTCACAACAGTCGGCAGTGCCGACTGTATAGGGCTTTACAAGGAATAGACGGGTCAATATTGGTTTTGGCCTTCCAATATTAATCCTGATATTTTTGAGAATGAAAAAGACCGCAAACGTAGTAACTATAGGCAAATGCCACGATATTGGATTCCGATATTGTGGCTTTTCTATATTGAGAAGCTGAAGTTTTCAGCGCATTGCGGTGTCTTGAAACGTTCTGCGTAATAAACCATAATGTTACATATTGTTTTTACGGGAGAAATATATGCGTACCAGACAGCTTTACTATGAGGATTCTTATGCCAAGTCTTTCACGGCTTTTGTAATCGAGTGCTTACCGGCAAACGGCGCCTATAAAATTGTTTTAAATCAGACTGCCTTCTTTCCCGAGGGCGGAGGTCAGGCCTGTGATGAAGGTTTTCTTAACGGGGTCAGGGTTTTCGATGTTCAGATTGAGGACGATGAGATAATTCACTATTGCGAATCCGAGATTAAGCCGGGAACTGAAGTCAGAGGCGAGATTGATTGGGATAAAAGGTTCCTTCTTATGCAGCAGCACAGCGGCGAGCATCTGGTATCAGGTATTATAAACGCACGATACGGCTGGAACAATGTCGGTTTTCATATGGGAAAGGATTGTATAACAATCGATTTCAGCGGTTTTATTCCTCCTGAAGATATTCCGTCGATTGAGTATGCGGCCAACGAAGCCGTTTGGCAGAATATTAAAACCGAAATTATCTGTCCGAATGACGACGAAATCTCTCAATTTAACTATCGCAGCAAAAAGGAAATAGACGGTCAAATCCGTCTGGTTAAATTTGCCGGTATCGATCTTTGTGCCTGCTGTGGCCTTCACGTTGCGCAGACGGGCGAGATTGGTCTTATTAAGCTTCTTACGAGCACCAAATTTCACGACGGTGTCAGAATCGAGATGATGTGCGGCAAGCAGGCTCTCGAATATGTTAATGCAGTTTGTGAACAAAACCATCAAAACAGCGTGCTTTTGTCAGCCAAGCCTTTGGAAACTTCCGAAGCAGTGAGACATCTGCTCGAAGATCGCGACAATACCGTTCTTTCGCTCTCGAAAACAGAGGCGCGCCTTTATGAATTGATTGCCCGACGCTACGAAGGCCTCAAAGACTGTCTCGTTTTCGAGAACGGTTTATCGTCCGAAGGCGTTCGTAAAATTGCGGATTACCTTTTGGAATGCGCTGAAGGCAGATGTGCGGTCTTTTCCGGCGACGACAAAACCGGCTACCGATACGCGATAGGCATTAAAGACGGTGATTTGCGTGAGTTTACAAAAACCATGAATGCGGCGCTTCAAGGTCGCGGCGGCGGTAAGCCTCAGTTCGTTCAGGGGACATTATCGGCATCAAGAAGTGACATTGAGGCCTTTTTCGCACGCTAAAGATTACGAAATCGTGAATAGCCGTTAATATATGTTTTAAATTCGGGTAATAATCACTTAAGAAGTGCATCGTATACTTAAAGCATACAACAAAGATTTGTACCTCTTTAAAAGACAACGCGTAAGGAATGAGGGACCACGGTACGCGGAATTGTTACCCCCACATATCGGAGAACGCTTCCCTTGATGCCGAAAGATTTGAGTGGTGGAGGAACCGCAAGATTAATTTTCGAGCATAGGGAGTGCCTTCTCCGATTCAGTTCCGCACTTCGTAAAGACTTTTTCGATCGGTTCGAAAAAGTCTTTTTTTGCATTAAGTCATTGAATACTGTCTAATCAATTAACCGATGTTATCGCCGCCGTCAGCGAAAATATAACAGGAAGTATTAATTACCGTGCAGTTAGCTTCATCAACGGTGTATTTGATTATGGTAGTACCGTCATCGTATTCATAGAGCGTACCTGTATCGGTCTCAGTAACCGTAAACTCATAAAGTCCGACAAAGCCTTCGAGTTGTGAGTTAACATACACATTGCAATCGTCAACCGATGCGAATTTATATACATTGGCTCTGGTAAGATCAATATTCTCGCCTTCCATCTCAGCATAGAAACCGTCAACGACTTCAGGCATTCCCACATAAGCCATATCTCCGAAATAGTCCTTCAAATCGGCGAAACGTCTTAATACATAGCCGTCATTCATATAGCTTTCAGCAAGGTATGCGATGTGCGCGTCCGTGAAATCCGAAATCTCTGCAGGGTCCGGATAAGCATCATGGGCATCCTCTGCAACGGGGATGAATGTTTCCGACGGTTCAGCCGTTATATCGATATTCTCCACAGCTGTGGAAGAAACTGAAGTTTCAATGGTTTTAGGGGAGCAAGAAGTAGCAAATAACAAACCGGTTGTCAAAGCCAAAGTGGAAATAAAAACAGCATTTCTGATATATTTTTCCCGTTTCATAGATACCTCTTTCCCGCAATCAAGGTGTTTACTGTTGATTACAGATATATCTTATCAATATATTTCTTTTAAAACCACAACCATATAATAATAAATTTCAAAATAAATGCATTTTCTTGTCAATTTGTTTGAAATACTGTTCGAAAACAGTCTTCACAGCACGTTTTCGAGCAAGAAAAAGGAGTTGCCCCAAATGAGACAACTCCCAAAACTTTATTCGGTTTTTGTGTTTAAAGGATTACTCCTCGTCATCCGTGTCCTCGGAAGAAACCTCAGGTACATCCTCTACAGGCTCTGCAACCTGAATTTCTTCATAGTTCACAGGTGCTTCTGCTACAGGCTCGGAAGCCTTGTCAACGGAAACCTTCAAGCCCTCAAGACCTGAAACGTTGATGTTCTTGTTAACCTTTGCATCGTAGGACTCAGCCTTAACAATCTCAGAAAGATCGATACCTGTTGTTTCCTTCATGCTCTCGAAAACCTTAGCCATAACTACAGGAACATTACCTGCTACGGAATCAACACCGCTTCCGGAATCGCCGGAACCACCGATAATTGTAACCTTGTCGATAGCGCTCAAAGGCTCTGCAATCTTGCCTGCGATATCAGGGAGAACCTTGATAAGCATTTCGGCAACAGCTGCCTTGTTGTACTTAGCATAAGCTTCAGCCTTCTTTTCCATTGCTTCAGCTTCTGCAAGACCTTTAGCTTCGATAGCCTTAGCTTCAGCTTCACCGACAGCTCTGATACCTTCAGCTTCCTGCTCTCTTGCATATCTGTCAGCCTCAGCCTGAGCTCTTCTTGCTTCAGCGGCACGCTCTGCTTCGAACTTACGAGCTTCAGCATCCTTCTGGCGCTGGTAGAGCTCTGCATCTGCTTTCTGCTGTGCTGCATATCTGTCAGCTTCAGCCTGCTTTTTAACCTGTGCATCGAGAGCCTGCTCACGAACAGCAACCTCTTTCTGCTTCAATTCGATTTCACGTTCCTGCTTAGCGATGTTAGCGTTAGCGGTTGTAACCTCGATGATCTTACGCTGTTCCTCTTTCTGGATTTCGTAAGCTGCATCGGCCATAGCTCGCTTCGTATCAGCATCACGCTGCAACTCGGATTTCTTGATATCGAGTTCGTTCTGCTTCTTTGCAATCTCTGTCTGAGCTGCAACTGCTGCATCATTGGACTCTTTGTCTGCTGCTGCCTGAGCAACTTTGATATCTCTTTCACTCTCGGCTCTTGCGATAGCAGCGGCCTTCTTAATCTTTACGATGTTATCAATACCTAAGTTCTCGATAACGTCGTTTCCGTCTACGAAGTTCTGAACGTTAAAGCTGATGATGTCGAGACCCATTGCTGCAAGGTCAGGTTCTGCGTTCTCTTTTACGAGATTAGCGAATTTCTGACGGTCTGAAACCATTTCCTCCAAACGCATCTTACCAACGATTTCACGAACGTTACCTTCAAGTACCTCACGAGCAACACTTGCGATATACTCAGTGTTCTTGTTGAGGAAGTTCTCAGCTGCGAGACGAAGCTTGTCAGGGTTGTTGCTGATTTTGATGTTAACCGTAGCGTCAACATTGATGTTGATGTAGTCGGCTGTAGGTACAGCGTTACTTGTTTTTACGTCGATTGGGATAAGCTTCAAAGAAAGTTTATCGAGTCGCTCGAAAAACGGTGTCTTAAATCCTGCTTTACCGATTAAGAATCTGGACTGCTTACGCATACCGGAAATAATGTATGCGGTATCCGGCGGTGCTTTTACGTAACCGATGATAAAAATCAACAGAATGATAAAAACTACTACAGCCGCAATAATAATCGGTGTAGAAAAAACAAAACCTTGTAATAGTAATGGTGTCATATTATCCTCCTTAAAATTTTCATTACATCATTAATTTTATAGGAGAATAAAAACGGTGTAAACAGCACAAAATGCGTAATACGGGAATTTATTTGCAAGTGCGTTTGCAATTATCAATATCCGTAATCAGCGGGGTTGATGTTCGGGTCGCTCGGGTCTGCGCCGGTTCTGTTATAAAGGATTATCGGTTCCGGCAAAACAGGTGTATCAAACGGATCTTGTTCATCGGCATAGTAGATTTCTACCGTGCTGCCGGAGCAGTTGTCGTATATCCATTTAGCCGATGCCACGGTAAGTCTGATGCAGCCGTGCGATACGCTGGTACCAAGATTATTATAGGCATTGACATCCATTCCGGTTGAGTAGGAACCCCAATAGCAAATTGAATGGAAGAAGTAGTTTCCCCAGACGCGGGAACAGTATTGCCCCCAAACCTCGCCCTGAAGTTCTCTCCAGCGCGCGAGTCTTCTAACCGTAAATGTACCTTGAACGGTAGGGGTGTAGTCGCGTCCTGTGGAGCAGACGAAAACCTTGACCGGAATGTCAAAGGCTTCGGTTTCTTCCGACCATGCATATACCATGACAACGTTAGTCTCACAGTTTACTGTAAGGTAGTACTCGTCCTGAGGGCCGATTATTGCGTCGGTATCCTGAATAAGTTCCCCCGTGCTCTCATCGAAAAAGAAATGGTAGCCGTCAATATATTTCCAGCCCTTTACCATCTTGCCGTGGTCGTCCGGGTCAAAATAGAAACGCTTGTCGTTAATTCTTCGCCAGCCGCAAGTAAGAATTCCGCCGGAGAAATAATAGCCGTCTTCGCCAACATAGTTTATGACACCGCTTTTGCGAGGACAGATGCCGTGCATTACGGCATTTGCAGCGAAATCGTCGGTAGCGATAAGATAATCGGCCAGACCCTGGACGTTAAGCTTGTCGCTGTCGGAGAAGATGTTAAGGATTTTCTCTTCAGGCTCGGTTCCGAGAAGTCCTTTGTAGAGAGAAAACACCTGATTTTCAGATGTGAGATTATCAAGATAGTCGCAAAGAAGGAGGGAACGAACGAATTCTTCCGCATTGCCCGAGTTCTCAAAACGGGTTTTCCAAATCGAAATCTGGCTTTGTGTAGGCGTGAGGCCGGTAAGGGCAATATATGCGTTATGAATGTAGTCGATTTTGTCTTGGTCGGTGACATCGCTTACGGGGTAGCTGTCGGAATGATTTTTGCCGTCGTAATCGGCGCGGGCAACGAAAGAACCGCCGAACGGCAAGCTCGTAATAAGGATAATCGAGATTAAAAATATCGAAAAAATATATTTAAGTGTTCTGTTCATTTCTATCCCCTGAAAATGTACTGTTTAAATAATACTACCGTCGGAAATGAAAGGTTTTTCACTTACGTTACAATTATTTTAAAACCCTGTATAATAGTTAAACAAATCTTAAAAGCTTTGCCGAATTTATGCCCGATAGTTTGGGGGTAATCGGAGTATATTGTTTAAGGTAATTTATTAGATAATATTATGTCGATGAAGACGGTTTTCGAGGGGATTTATGGCTGAGAATTATAATGTGCTTATTTGCGACGACGAGAAGGATATTGTTTCCGCGCTGAAGATTTATTTGGCATCTGACGGATATAATCTTTTTGAGGCATATAACGGTGAGGAGGCACTTGAAATTCTTCACAAGGAAGAGATTCATCTTGTGCTCTTGGACATTATGATGCCTGTTTTGGACGGCATGCAGACACTCATCAAAATCAGAGATTTCAGCAATGTTCCGGTTATTTTTCTCTCGGCCAAGAGCGAAGATATGGATAAAATCATGGGCCTCACGGTTGGCGCGGACGATTATATCACCAAGCCGTTTAATCCGGTTGAGGTTCAGGCAAGAGTTAAAAGTCACTTAAGACGTTATGTAAAGTTTGGCGGAACGGACGTGAGTGCCAAGCGCGACAACGTTATCGTGAACGGCGGTATTGAGTTGAACGATGACAGCAAGTCCGTGACGATTGACGGCGAGCCTGTGAGCCTTACGAAGACCGAGTATGATATTTTGAAGTTGTTTATGACAAACCGCGGCATCGTTTTTTCGCCGGAAAACATATATGAGAAGGTTTGGAAAGACGTGATGGTGGGAAGTGAAAGCACCGTTGCGGTTCATATTCGTCATTTGCGCGAGAAAATCGAGATTAATCCTGCGGAGCCTCGTTACCTTAAGGTTGTTTGGGGATACGGCTATAAGATGGAGGATTTCTCCTGATGAAGCGTACTGTTAATCGTTCGGAGACGGAAGGCGCTGTAAATTCGGAACCCGTATCGCGCAGAAGAAGTCTTAAAGGAAGCGTAGTTTTAAAAATTCTTACTTCCGTTGTTTTGATTGTTGCGGTTTTGGCTGCGACGCTCGATGCATTCTGCATTTTCAGATTCTCTGAGAAAGACTGGTTCTCCTTAAGCAGAGTCGAACTTAAGGAGGAGTTTTGCAATAATGTGGCTGCCAATATGATGGCGGAGCTTTTGGTGAGTGCAAGAGATCGTGACTATAAAGAAGACATTTGGAAAAAGTACGCCAATACCAATGTTGAATACAGCGTGCACTATACAACCACAGTTCAAATGTTGCCTCAAAATATGGAAATGTATTACGTTGTGGGATGCGTTGGCTATAATTCGTGGGGGGCGTGGTGCGATGCATTCTATGATCCGTACACGGGTGATTTTGCGTTTCTTCGAATGTATGATGAGAGCGGAATGTTTTCGATGGATTTGCATGAGGAAGATTTCGGTGTGGATCCGGAATTTTTTATCAACTACATGTATGAGGAAAACCCGAACACCTTTCTGCCGCATTGTTCACGCGAAGTATGCTCTTATGTTTATATTGACGGAGAACTGTTGGACCCGTATTCAAGCTATGTGGATTACTATTTGCAAAATCCGATTTCTGTCACGGTTGTGGGGTACCATGATACCAATGTTCCTGAACCGCAGAACATAATTTCCGAGAACGGAAAGATGTACGAGGTTACTTCTGAGCTGGTTTTCGATGCCGGCTTGGGAGATGAAGCTCCTGAAGGAATTATTGCGGGAAGCTACGAATACGGAACAAGATATTCACTCTCGAACATATGGGAGAGCGTTCAGTATAAGGCTACTTCCATACCTTATTCTCCGGCGACAGCAGAGACGGGAGATAAGTATGTTATAAGTTACCGCGTAAGCCCGAACATGAATATGGATTTGACGTCGGACCCGTGTGTGAAGGCTGCGAAGTTCGCAGATATCTTGTATTTCGGAATTCACGGCTCATCGTTTATCGAAATCGTCTCGGTTCTTTTGATTGTTATTACTTCCGTTTATCTTTGCTCGGCAGCGGGTCATCACGGGAAGTACAAATCCGATGTAAGACTTTCGCTTTTGGACAGAATACCTATGCTTTTATATCTTGCAGCCGATGCGGGTATATTATTCCTTATGTTTAAGCTTATTTCGGTAATTATGAATTTAAATCTTGATATGACCACCAAGTTTACGCTTGTAGGTTTTATCGCCTCGCTCGGCATAGCTGTTTTTATTCTTCTTATGATGAGTTTATCTGTAAGAATAAAAACGCACACACTTTTGGATTATGTAAGAGCTTTCGCATACCTGGCATCAAGATACAAGTTCCTTAATCTTGCGCTTATCGCCGGTTGGATTTTGGTAAGTGCTCTGGAAGTTTATTTGGGATTCTTCTCGACACCGTACGGAATTATTAAGGCGAAGCCGTTTTTTACGATGTTTATCGTGATTAAATGCCTGGAATTTATACTGTTCCTTCTCGTGCTTACACAAACGCATAAGATCACTTCGGGTATGCAGAGAGTTGCCACAGGTGACTATTCTTCACCGATTAATACGACAGGAATGTTCCCGACCTATAAGCAGCTTGCCGAGAATATCAACAATGCGTCCTTGGGCATTTCGAGCGCGGTAGACGACAAGCTTCGAAGTGAGAGACTTAAGACGGAACTTATTACGAACGTTTCGCATGACATTAAGACGCCTTTGACGTCCATCATTAATTACGTTGATCTTATCTCTAAGGAAGACGTGGATAATGAGAATGTTAAGCAGTATACGTCTATACTTACCAAACAGTCCGTGCGCCTAAAGAAGCTCATCGAAGATCTTATCGAGGCATCGAAGGCGTCAACCGGAAATATCGAGATGAATGTGGTTGACTGTAACGCCGATATGATGGTGACACAGGCCGTCGGTGAGTTCTCGGAGCGTATCGAGAAGGCTGGTCTCGAGCTTATCATCAGCAAGCAAAACGACAGCAATATCTGCTATGCGGACCCGAGATATCTCTGGAGAGTTTTCGATAATTTACTTATAAACATTTGCAAGTATTCGCTTCCGGGCACCAGAGTTTATATCGATATCACAAGTGACGAGTCAGATTCCAATTTGCTTGTCTCTTTTAAGAATATTTCGAAGCAGCCGCTTAACATAAGCGGAGCCGACTTGACCGAGCGTTTTGTGCGCGGCGATTCCTCGCGTAATACCGAAGGAAGCGGCCTTGGTCTCTCGATTGCAGAAAGCTTGCTCGCACTTATGGGCGGTGAGTTGGTGCTTACGGTTGACGGAGATTTGTTTAAGGCAACGTGCAGACTTCGCAAGGTGGTTTTGGCAGAGATAACCGGTGACACGGCAAAGGAAATCGCGGCTTCGGATATTGCCGAAGAAATTTAAGATTATCTTAAAGAAATCCTTTGCGGGGATTAATCCTGTTTTGACGTGTTTTTAAAATCGTTTCTGTATATTAAAAACGTGAGTTTTCTCACGAAAATAAACAGAAGCGAGGTTAATTATGAATCAAAAAGCAGCGGCTTTGGCGGTGTTTTCCGTTTTGAGCCTGAGCACTTTGTATGTACTTAACAAGTTTTCGAGCGAGAATTTCTATGCGGTGAAAGCTCCCGTAAATCAGGATGTTACTGTATCGGAAAGCTGTTCCTGCGGATTGACGGAAAGCATGAGTTCGGACAGCAATACCGAGAATTTCACACTTATCGCGGAGTACAAGTCGGACGAGCCTTCGGGAACTTCCTTCTTGGTTGAAACCGAGAATGCGGAACCTGAAGAGGTAACCGGCGATAAATTGGAAGTGTATTCCGAGTACTACAAAAGCTTTGATTGGATTATCACGAAGCAGACCAACGGATTCGGTAAAGAAGGCTTCTCGGCTTTCGACGAAGATAACGGTAACAACAACTACTTTGTTACGGTATCGGTCGTTACCGAAGAGAATTACGAAGAATTCTTAAATATGCTCAACAGCGAGTACAATTATTCGGCCGAACCTACGGAATACGGAATCTTATACACGGTTCTCTTTAATGAAGAGACGGGAACGGGCGAGAAAATCTACTATGAATACCACGAGGCGGATCACATTCTGGTGGCGGTTCACGATTTTACGGAGTGCCCGTATACTGCAGGATGAGATTAATAACATCTTTGAAAACTGTTTAAGAATACAAACACAACAAGAAATAGGCCGGGAACACTCTGTTTAAGGCTTTTAGGTGCTGTCTCAAAACGAAATGCGGTTTTGGGACAGCCTTTTTGTTCTTTTGTCCCCCAGAGATTATGTAGATTCGCTGTTCTTTGTCAGCTTGGATGCACTGTTTTTTAATGAATTTGAGTAAAAGCGTATAGAATTGGCTATTTAGCTTTAATCTATACGCTTTTTTCTTCTTTGTAGACGTTCTTAAGATGCCCCGCGATGTAAAAAGTGTATAAAAATCCGTGATTTCCTTGATTCTATACGCCTTCTGGTACTTCTGATTAGGGTTACTGTCCTTGATGCAACACAAAAAGCGTATAGATTTGAAAATATTGATTAATCTATACGCTTATTGGACAAATTCAAAAATTTACAAAGTGTCGATTCTTCAAAAAGGCGGATAGATAAGATGTTTTCGCGCCTCATTATATGCTTTTCTTAAATGCAGTATATTTTTCTGATTTTCTTCGCTTCTATACTACATTTCCTTGTGTCATGAACCTCTTTTTCGCGATTTGTAGTATAGAATCGGTCCAAAGGTTTGCATAGCGCAAAGTGAGAAAAAGGGCGTCTCTTAAGTGAACAAATCACCTTTGAGACACCCAGTTTCCGTTCGTTATTTCTGTTGGAGGATTGTCTGATTTAGGATAGCGAGAACGCCCATATGCAGTTGGCCTGGGAAATAATGGTGTCGCCGTCCCAGACTTTGGCACTTCGTTCTTCGCTGAAAGGATCGTTTACGGTAAAACCTTTATCGGTGTGACCGGTTACTACGATGAAATGACCTTCGTCGGTAAAATCACCCGGACCCATAATGCATATGACAGGGCAGTCGGAATCAAGTGCCCAAATAAGTTCTTCTTCGACTGCGGGAATTTCACAGGAATAAATTCCGAAGCTCTCGCAGCCCATGGTCATGAGGTCCCAGGAGGAGCCGGAACCCGGTATGCAGTAGTCGTTATCGATAGCAAATTCGGCTACATATTTCGGTGAATAACCGACATTTCCCGTTAAGTACACGGCTACCATGGAAAGGCATGTCGGGCCGCAGCCTGTGTATCCTATCATGCCGTTGCCGTACGGAACGTAGCCCCAGCGGGAATCCAGCTGGCTGAAGTAAGGAATTTCGCCGTCGGTAATCTCGTCAGCCAAGTCGATTACGTGGTTATATCCGCTTTCGCGCGGGAAATTATAGACATACTCGATTGTTTGCGGATAGGTTTCAGCCAATGTAAGAAGAGCCTCGGGATATTCATCCGGGTGATTTCTTATATATGTCAGAAGCTCGTTCGAATGAACCATAAGTTCTTCTTCGGAATCTTCCGCAGCGGTAACTTTCGGAAGAACGGTTTTGTGTTCCGTTCTTCGTCTTTCGTGAACGTCGGAGGTGCTGCAGGCCGTGCAGCAAAAAAGCGACGTGAGGAGAGCCGCCGATACTATTTTTTTATATATCGTGTATTTCATGTTAGCTCCTTTACGCTTGATATGATAAACGTTTGACTTTAAATCGGGGTCGGGATTTGTTTTAAGATTTATTTAAAAATTCCTGCCGAGTGGCATAATGTAGTAATGAAATACGTTTATCCTAATTGGTTCTTCTAAGAATTTGTGGGAATAAGTAATTGAAAAAGGAGCATATATATCCTAAGGTTTAGTTGGAAAAATAAAAACTCGAAAGGATATAGAAT
>JAZLML010000076.1:0-122944 GCA_045598625.1 Saccharofermentans sp. | reverse complement strand
AAAAGTTCCTTTATAAAAATAGGCCAAATTTCGATTTCTTCGCGGATTTGGCCTATTTCGTTCCCGATTAAGCTTCAGATAAGACGAACACACTATAAAAAATAGGCCAAAATCCGATTTTCTCACGGATTTGGCCTATTTTACTTTTGAGACAGCACCTTTCAGTTTGCATTAAATTACAGTTCGACTCCTTTGCGGCTTCCGCAGAACGGACATATAATCTGCGATGTTGCCGCATCCAATGTCATGGCGGCGCCGCAGTTCTTGCAGGTCATATCAAATGTCGAAGCCTCTTTCTCGAAGGTTCTTCCTGTCTTTCCCGTAAGATAAGTCTCGAAAACATAAAGCGCCTTCTGTTCCTGCATCGATATGGCATTGTCGGATTTGGCAACTTTTTTCATCTCATCAAAAAACGACACAAGCGTCTCAGGATTAACCTTATTCAAATACTTCTCAACATCTATGAAACTGTTAGATGTGCTTGCTGCAATAGCAGAAACTTCATTCTTAAACGATTGAGGAAAGTCGTTACTGTTTGTAACTTCGCTTATAACGGTATCAAGTTCCAACTGCTCATCGTTAGAAATTGCGCCGTCAGCCCTGGCGATGTAATAGCACAGTGCAATCCTTGCCAAAGCGGCATTCGCGTAGGTGTTGTTATAAGAACCTGCCCCTTGTTGTGAAGTATATCCGTTCTCATCCATACGTCGTTTGGCTTCTGTCATTATCTCGGTTGCATTATGCAACACCATGCCGCCGCCGACTAATCCAAGCATTCCGGAAGCAACATCAAAAAGAGTATCAGGCGAATCATGTCCCAACAGGCCGTGTTTCGCACTTTTCTTTGCTGATTTTAGTGTTCTTTTAAGGATAAATCTTCCCAATCCCATATTCTATTCCCCCGTTAATTTAATCAACCTTTCCAATATATCACATTTTGAATACAACCGTTACTGATGTGAAAAGTTCTGTTTTAACCTTATAAACTTGTTTTGTTTATCCTAAAAAAGAAAGAACAAAATAACAATGTTACAAATGCTGTAATTTCAATGTAGTGTTTTTGTAACATTGTTATAAATCTTGAAAAATCGACTTTTTTCGCAAGGAAAAAAGGTAAGTTCAATGATTGACGCGAAAAAAACTGAAAAATAGAAAAATAACACAAAATTGCTATACAAATATTGCTTTTGATTAATTGAACTTACCACTTTGAACAGCGAATACATCTTGAAAATTCAGCGTTGCTGTTGAGCGGTGTTTCGGCGCAGAAACTGTAAGTAGCAACATTTGTATGTCAAAAAATGACATGATAAATAAAATCGCTTGATACAAAATAACTATAAATTAACAAAGTAAATTATTTTTGTACTCAACAATGCTTGAAATTAGGGGCTTTACGAATTTGTAGCGATTTAGCGCGATGAATTCTGTGTCAAATATCGGATGTTTATATCAAAATGAGGTTTGTGTTTTTGGGAAATTCGGTCCAATCAGTAGAAATGTAACAAATTAGCAACATTTGAAGGTGATTTTTAACAATAAACCGCATATAATTCTAGTCATTATATTTAAATAAGGGTGGATTATGCCCTGTTTAGTAGATGGAGGATTACTACATGACAGTTAAGGCAAACAAGATTTTCAGATCGATTGTTGCAATCATCATTTGTATCTCAATGCTTTTACTTCCGATACCGATGGAAAAACTCGGTATCAACATCGGAAACGGTGTTGTTCGTGCTGATGTTACAGAAGCTGATCTTGCAGCAATGTTGGGATTGCTTGATGACTACGCACTTATTACAGCGGGAGACTACAATTCTTCCTGGGGTTCTCATATTATGGGACCGGTTGCTATTGGCGGAGATTTTTATGGACAAGGTATATCTTTGGCTAATAACCAAAGCAATTCATACTTTGCACCAAGAACGTATGACTTTGTGTTAGGCGGTTCATTCGTTGATGTAAATAGTAATCCGTCCTTCGTTCAGTTAAATGTTAAATACGAGTTTTATCTTGTTGCTTCACATTCCGGAAGTAATTTTTATACTAATCAAAACGAAACCGGTGCAGGCTTCAATACAACTTCCGGAACTTTAAGTGATGGAACTGATTACTATGCTTATGACGATTATGGTACTTCAGAGCATCCTTTGCCTATTGATTTCGATAAGATGATTGAGGCAGCGAAGGCATGGTCTTCATCTTTTGATGAGTATTGTTCGGATACATCAAATACTGATGTTCAACAGATTGCTAATACAGGCTCTAAATTAGAATTGGTTGGTACTGATTCCGACATTAACTATTTCAATATAGACAATACTGCTACAGGTAGCACTCAATTATACATAACTGTCCCAAATGCTAGTAGTAAAATCATAATCAATACTGATGGTTATTGGGATGTTTCGGAGTATTATTTGATGTTCTCCGATACTGATACTGATTATTCACGAGTTTACCCGGAGCAATATTCAGCATCTACAAATGATGATTATGAGAGATGGTATATTGAGAATCTGGTATTTACTAGTGATGATTCTTCCATTGATCCTACAGCATTATTGGCCGGCGTTTTAATTGCTCCAAACTGCGATGCCAGTGTTAATTCTTATTATTGTAGTTCTTGGATTGTAAATTCTATTGAAGCAAAATACTCTTGTTTTGATATTTACGGATCCAGCCTTGCTCGTTTTGGATGGAATAGCTGGATTCCGACAACTCCTCCCGCTGGAGATAAGGCTGATATTGAAGTAACGCTTGTTGACGATTCTGATCCTGTGGTAGATATTACCAGTCTTTGCGAAACTGATCCTGACACCTACTTCGTATTGGTAGATAGTGAGGGTACTGAAGTAAAGAAGGCCACTTATGAGAACGGTAAAGTTGTTTTCAAAGGTGTTCCTGTAGATGAAGATGAATATTCTGTTGTTCAGTTTGGTTATCCGAAGGACGGTAACGGTACTCCATACGTTACTGTAGACGGTGGCGCCACATCCATAAATGTAAAAGTTACTGATAAGGATACTTATGTAGTAACCGGCGGTTTAGGTGAAGCTGATAATAAAGTAGTTTTCCAGAACAGACTTTCTAAATATGTTGATTTAAGCGTTAAGGTTATTGATGGAGATACAAGCGCAGGTCTTTCAAATGCAGTAGTTGATATTACAGCTGATAGTAATAATATTACTTCATTTACAACCGGAACGGATGGTATCGGTGTTGATAGCAACGCTTCAAGTACGGTAAGGCTTTACGAGAAGACAGAATACACTGCTACTGAGTCTACGGTTCCTACAGATTATGTAGCTAATCCTGATACTTTTGTGATTACTGTTGATTCCGAAGGTGATTTGATTATTAATAATGAGAATATTGATGTTCCTTCCAGCGGTTTATATACATTATCTATAAAGAATATTAAACCTAACTATTTTGACATCATTGTTTCCACAGTAGACGAGAACGATGAACCTCTTGATGGTATTGACATCACTATTACCAATAAGGATGATTCAAGTATAAATTATACATTGACTACTGATGGTACAGGTAAAGTCGTTTTCGAGAATATTATTGAAGGTGACTATGAAATTAAACAGGACGAGGATGATATTCCAAAGAACCATGAAGCTGACTTGGAAAATCCTAAGGACTTATCGGTTCCTCACGATTACGATGAGCGTACGGTTACCAAGTTTGTTAACCGCACTACTCCTGTATATGTATATATTACAGTAGAAGGAAGTGACGGTACTCCTTTGGAGGGGGTTCCGGTTCGTATAGAGATTGACGGTATAACAGACCCTTATATTTTTGAAACTGACTCTAACGGTAAGGTAACTTTTGAAGGTAGAGAAGGCTATTCTTATACCATTACTGATGATTTGTCCCGTACGACACATGCAACTTTATATAAAGTAACGGCTGATGAAGCTCCTATCACAGGTACTATTGCGGTGGGTTCTGATCCGATTAGTTTGACTCTTACACATAAGATACTTGCTACAAATGATATTGTCGCTGTTACAAACGTTAACCATACACCTACAGGCGGTTTTACAGTAACACTTTATGATTCAACCGGTACTACCGTAAAAGCAGGTCCTGAAGTAACCGGTACAGACGGTACTTATACTTTCGCAAATATGCCTGAAGGCACCTACATTGTTAAGGTAACCGACAGGGACGGCTACGTTTTGCAGTCTGACCGTTCCGTAACAGTAACCTATGACTCAACAACAAGCAGCTTTAATAATGCTACATTTAATTTTGTTGAATATGACGGTTCTATAAGCGGTACAGTAACAGACGATGCTACTACACCAAATCCTATCCAGGGCGTAACGGTTACACTTTATGATTCAACTGGTACACAGGTAGGAAGTTCTGTTACGACAGATTCTGATGGTAAATATATTTTCGAAGATCTTAGTGTTGGTGAATACACAGTAGAAGTGTCTGAATATGACGATACGAATCATTTCTGTGTATGGCAGTGCACTTCAACAAATCCTGAAGACGCAGAAATTACAGACTCGGCATCTACGGTAACCGGAGTTGACTTTGTTATGTCAATGAAGACAGTTACTATGACGGTTAGAGTTGTTGACACAAACGATAACCTTATCGTGTCAACAGCTGAATATCATGTAATCGTTAAGTCTACCGACGGAGCATATTCTGAGGACAAAACGACACAAACAGGTGTTGTTCAATTTGATGTCCCTGTAGGTAAGACGTACCATATTTCTGATTTGGCTCCTTCCGGTTATAAGGAATCAACAGGTGATAATGTAACCGTAGCAAAGGATGCAACGTCTGCATCTGCAAAAATTGTGCATGAACGTTTCCAGGGTGAGGTTACAATTCAAGTTGTAAGTTCGACAAGCGGTGATACTACAGTTCTTACAGGATCTACATTGGTTAGTTCGGCAGATGACACGTTTGCCACTTCATCTCCGCTCACGTTAAGTGATGTTAACGGCGTTGCTTCTGTAACGTTGACACTTGATTCACTTACAACTTTGTGTATTAAACAGACAGAAACCCAGGATGGTTATATTTACGATTCAACGAATGCTGTTTATTACGAAATTATGATGAGTGGGTTTGGCACTCCGACATTGTTTGGATGGATTTATCAGAATGGTAATAAGGTGCCGTTGGGCGGCGGTCCTTTGTCCGGTTCTACAATTACCATTTATAACAGTAAGATTGAGGGTTCCATAAGCGGTAAGGTAACAGACGATGCTACTACACCAAATCCTATCCAGGGTGTTGAAGTTACACTTTATGATTCAACCGGCACAAAGGTTGGAGAATCTGTTACAACAAATCAAGACGGTGAATACACATTTACAAATCTTGATATCGGTGAGTATTCTGTAAAGGTATCTGACTATACAGATTCAAATTCTTATGTATGGCAGACTACTTCGACAAATCCTAAAGATGCTGATATTACAGCTACAGCATCTGCGGTAAGCGACGTTAACTTTACGATGGCTAAAAAGACAGTTACTATGACTGTCAGTGTTGTTGATGGTTCGGATAACGCACTTGCTAAATCCGTTGATGTAACTGTTACTGATGGTAACGGTTTTACGGATACTAAGACAACATCCACAGGTTCCGTTACATTTACTGTTCCTGTAGGTGTTACATATACCGTATCCGACACAACTCCTGATGGATATAAGCCTTCCACAAGCCAGTCGGTACCGGTAGCTGCAGATGCAACATCAGCCTCTGCAACTCTTAAGCACTCGAAAATTAATACGATTGACTATACTCTTGT
This sequence comes from Saccharofermentans sp., assembly GCA_045598625.1. Lineage (GTDB taxonomy): Bacteria > Bacillota > Clostridia > Saccharofermentanales > Saccharofermentanaceae > Saccharofermentans. The sequence goes on along the minus strand of JAZLML010000076.1, from coordinate 117,141 downwards.
AGTACGTGAAGGTCCGAGTGAATATTATTCCGGCGTACAGGGTGCTACAGTTACTCTTGTTAATAAGGATACCAGCGAACAGTTTGGTCAGCCTGTTGTTACAGGAACAGACGGTGTAGCCGTTTTCGCGAACCTTCCGGAAGGTACATATATCATTTATGAAACTGAGCCGGCAGGATATCACCCGGCAGGCTATATCTCAACCGACGGCATTAAGTCTGGATATGAGATTACGGTATACCCTACATCCGTTAATTTTAAAAATCTTATGGTTAACAGACCGATTGAGGCTGAAATTACTATTGAAGTAAAGAGCTCAGTTGCAGGCGATACGAATGTTCTTACCGGTTCAACGGTAATCGGAGCTGATAACTATCTTTTCAACGGTTCTTCAAATCTTTCACTTTCTGACGTAAACGGCGTTGCTACCAACGTTCTTACTTTGCGTGCAGGTGAAACATACTATATTAAGCAGACAGGTTTAGTAAGCGGCTATGAGTACGACAGTTCTAACTACGCTCTCTATATGATTAGAGTTGATACGGAAGGTAATGTTGATCTTCGCGGCGGTATTGTAAAGAGCAGTACTACTTATGACTTCCTTACAAAAATTGACGGTTCGACAATAACGATCCTTAATACTCCTATTGTCGGTTCCATTAGCGGTAAAGTTGACGGTAAAAATTTGATATCTTCTACAGTTACGATGTCCGGCGTTACCGTAACACTCTATAAAGGCGAGGATCCTGTCGATACCACTACGACAGATGCCAACGGTAATTATATATTTACTGATGTTCCGGTTGGCGAATATACTGTCAAAGTCTCTGACTACACAGATGCTAATTATTACTTGTGGTATTGTTCCACAACGAATCCGTTAAGTGCAGAAATTTCAGCTACTTCTACAAGCGTAACTAATAAGGATTTTACTATGAATATCAGTTATGTAACGGTTGAGGTTAGTTTGATGGATTATACGGATCCTAATAATCCGTTGCTGATTGCGAAAAGTCTAAATTATAGTGTATCCGGTAGTTTGGGTTATTCTAATTCAAGAAGAACATCTGCTGGCGGAACAGATTCGTTTAAGTTGCCTACAGGTCAGGTATATACTTTCTCCGGTCCTTCTATAGCAGGATATACTTATGTAGGTAATGAAACACTTGATTTGACGGCTACACCTTATGGTGACAAAGTTATTTTGAAGTATACGGCAATCAATACGATTGACGTTTCAGGTTATGTAAAAGATGATGAGGGAAATCCTATAGAGGGTGCTTCAATTGAGATTAAACCTACAGCTTCTGTTATCACAGGAACATCGTATGGTCCTGTTACAACTGATGCTAATGGCTATTACATCATTGAAGGTGTTTTGGTCAATAGTTACCAAATTACAGAAACACCGGTTACAGGTTATGCGGCTGATGCGAATCCGACACGTAACTTTACTGTTGATGCTTCTTCTTCGAATATGACATTCAATTTTACCAATGCTAAGATAGTCGGTCAGGTTGTTGTTAATGTAACTAACTCAACATCCGGTGATTCTACGGTATTGACAGGTACTACTGTAATCTATTCGACCGATTTGGATCCATTATCCGGAACAGGTGTATCTCTTGGTAATGTAAGTAATGTTGCATCTTCAACAATTTCACTTGCTCCTGGAACATATTACTTCAAAGAAACTGTTCCACAGACGGGCTATTCTTATGACTCGTCAAATCCTCTTTTCTATGGGGTTACAGTAAGTAATGATGGTGAAGTATCAATAAATCAGTATTGGCATGATTCGAATGGTGGTTACCGTTACGATCCTATTACCGGAAACGTTATGACGTTTTCTAACAGTAAGATTTACGGTTCTATCAGCGGTAAGGTAACAGACGATGCAACTACACCGAATGGTATGGAAGGTGTAACAGTAACACTTTATGATTCAACAGGTGCGAAGGTTGGAGAATCTGTTAAAACCAACAGTGCCGGTGAATACGAGTTTACTGATCTTGCTATTGGTGAATATAGCGTAGAAGTTTCTGATTTCACAGCTACGGATTCTTCGTTGTGGAAGTGTGCTACAACAAATCCTCAGGATGCAGAAATTACAGCTACAACACCTGCCGTAACAGGTATTAACTTTGGCATGTCAAAGACACTTGGATCAATTACGGTAGAAGTAACTGATTCCGATTTGACAGCTATTGAGGGCGTTACGATTACTATTTGTGATGAGAACGGTGATCCGATTTCATCTATCAGTCCAATTTCTACAGGAACAGACGGAAAGGTTACATTCAGTGACTTGCCGTTAGGTACATATAAGGTACTTGAAACTGTTCCGAGTGGATACAAAGCCCCATCAGAAAACCCTGTAGCGGTTACTCTTACTGCTTCGAATGCCAACGGCACTGCAACGTTTACCAATGCTAAGATTAACGTTGTTGATGTAGTAGTTACGGTTGAAGATGATAAGGAAACTCCGATAAGCGGTGTTTCTGTAATCATTACAGACAAAAATGATCCAACCAAGACATATACAACTACTTCTACGACTGATGCAGAAGGTAAGGTTACAATTGCAAATGTTCCGGAAGGTACTTATGTAGTAACCGAGGTTTCTACTCCTTCGGGATATAACGCTGCTGATCCTAAGGATCTTGAAATTACTTCAACCACAACAAATGGTGTGGTAACACTTACCAATGCTCGTATTACGGGTAATGTTAAGGTAAATGTATTTAACACTACTTCAGGTGATAGTACTGTTCTTACAGGTACTACTATCATCTATTCAACCAATGATTCGTTTACCAATCCGACTACGGTAACCTTGACTAACGATACTACGGCAGCTACTGCTGATATCAATTTGTTGCCGGGTACTTATTACTTTAAGTTAAGTGCTCCTCAAGACGGATATGTTCAGGACTATACCTATGTTATTTATTTCCAAGTTACTGTAGCTACGAACGACGGTAAAGTAACAATTTCTGAGAGTTACAACGAGTACGGTTATCTGTATGTACGTTCACGCCAAATCACAGGTAACGTAATGAATTTCTACTGCAGCAGTGAAATGGGTACGATTAACGGTACTGTAACGACAGACGGCACTACACCTATAGCAAATGTTACAATTCGTTTGACAGATGCAATGGGTAACGTTGTAAAAACTACAACTACGGGCATTGATGGTACTTATTCTTTTAGCGATGTACGCAAGGGTACATACTATGTAACAGAGATTGTTCCGGACAAGTATCAAAATCCTGCTTCTAATAATGTTGAGGCTTCAATTACCGTAAATAACCAGGTAGTCCCGGTTAACTTTATTAACGCGCCTGTTACTGTCAGCGGTAATGTTACCGGTACAGATAATACACCTCTCGGAAGTGTTACTGTTACTCTCACGAATCAGTATGGAACACCTGTCGGTACTGCAACTACTGATGGAAACGGTAATTACAGTATTGTAGGCGTAGCTGATGGTACTTATACTGTTACTATTTCTAATTCCGACGGTTATTTGCCGACTGATAGTAAGAGTGCTACTGTATCAAACAAGACGAGTGTTTCCGGTTTGGACTTTGCTCCGGTACCTACTACTATAAGCGGTACGGTAACCGGTACTGATGCAAGCGGAAATCCTGCATCCTTCGAGGGCTTAGTAGTTACTATTGAAGACTCAAAGGGTAATACTCGCACAACTGCTGTTACATCAAACGGAACCTATGAGTTTACCAAGGTTTTGAATGAGACATATACAGTATCTGTTGAGCAAAAGGATACATTTAAAGCATTCCCTGATCAAACAGGTGTAGTAGTAGCTAATAATAATAAGACAGCTAACTTTACAACGACTCCGTTAACAGTAAGCGGTACTCTTGTAGATGAGAATAATCAGCCGATGGCAGGCCAGAAAGTAACTGTTACAGATACTAACGGCGCACATGAAGTTACAACACAGCCTGATGGTACATATTCGGTTGCAGGTGTAGCAAACGGCCAAATTACAATCGCTGTTACTACTATTGACGGATATGTTCCGTTTACGAGTCTTACACCTACAGTAGCAGGCACAAGTCTTACAGGTCAAAACTTCAAGGCTGTTCCTTCTACAATCAGCGGTACGGTTACGGGTACTGATGTAAGCGGTAACCCTGCAAATCTTGATGGTTTGAAAGTTACAATTACTGACTCTCAGGGTCACACTCAGACAACTACGGTTGCTTCTGGTAAGTATGAGTTTACTAAGGTACCGAATGAGACATATACAGTATCCGTTGAGCAGAAGGATACTTATGTAGCATTCCCGGATGAAACAGGCGTAGTAGTAGCTAATAATAATAAGACAGCAAACTTTACAACTGCTCCGTTAACAGTAAGCGGTACTCTCGTAGATGAGAATAACCAGCCGATGGCAGGTCAGAAAATAACTGTTACAGATACTAACGGTGCACATGAAGTTACAACACAGCCTGATGGTACATATTCGGTTGCAGGTGTAGCAAACGGCGATATTACAATTGCTGTTTCCAATATTGACGGTTATGTAGCATTTACAAACCTCACACCTACAGTTGCAGGTAAGAGCCTTACAGGTCAAACCTTTAAGGCTGTTCCTTCTACAATCAGCGGTACGGTTACGGGTACTGATGTAAACGGTAACCCTGCAAATCTTGATGGCCTTGAAGTTACTATCACAGACTCACAGGGTCACACTCAGACAACTACGGTTGCTTCCGGTAAGTATGAGTTTACTAAGGTACCGAATGAGACATATACAGTATCCGTTGAGGAAAAGGATACATATGTAGCATTTGATGATGTAACAGGCGTAGTAGTAGCTAACAATAGTAAGTCAGCTAACTTTACAACGACTCCGTTAACAGTAAGCGGTACTCTTGTAGATGAGAATAATCAGCCGATGGCAGGTCAGACAGTTACTATTACTGATATTTACGGCTCACATGATGTAACTACAAAGACTGACGGTACTTACTCGTATGCAGGTGTAGGAAACGGAGATATTACAATTGATGTTTCGAATATTGACGGCTATGTTCCGTTTGCCCAACTCACACCTACACTTACAGGTAAGAACCTTACCGGTCAAAACTTTAAGGGTGTTCCTACAGAGGTAAGCGGTAACGTAACAGATACTAACGGAAACCCTCTCGAAAACGTTGAGGTTCAGATTGTTGATAAGAACGATCCTACAAATGTTATCGGCCCGGTTAAGACAGATTCTGACGGTAACTTTATTACAACTAAGGTTCCGAACGGTGATTATGATGTGGTTGTAATCACGCCTGACGGATATAAACCTGTTGGTCCGGAGGAAATTTCTGTAAAGAATGACAGTCATAAGGGACTTACTTTCACACCTGCTCCTACAGAGGTAACAGGTAACGTAACAGATACTGACAAAATCCCTCTCGAAAACGTTGAGGTTCAGCTCGTTGATAAGAACGATCCTACAAATGTTATCGGTCCTGTTAAGACAGATTCTGACGGTGATTTCATCGTGACTAATATTCCTAACGGTGAGTACGATGTAGTGGTAGTAACACCTGACGGATATAAGCCGGTTACTCCTATTGCAATTACGGTTGCAAACGATGATCACGGTCCGTTGACATTTACTCCTGACGCATCTCGCGTAGGCGGTAATGTAACGGATACAGATGATACACCTCTTGATGGCGTAGAGATTCAGCTTGTTGATCCTAACGATCCTTCAAACGTTATTGACACAACAACTACTGATTCTAACGGTAATTATGAGTTTAAGAACGTTCCGAACGGTGATTACAAGGTAGTAGTTGTAACACCTGACGGATATAAGCCGGTAGATCCGAAGGAAATTACTGTAAAGAACAATGATAATCTGAAGAAAGACTTTGAGCCGGACGCAACGCGTGTAACAGGTACTGTTACTGACGACGAAGGCACAGGCTTGGAGAATGTTAAGGTTAATCTTGTTGATCCTAACGATCCTACAAATATCATTGATACAACCACTACTGATTCAAACGGTAATTATGAGTTCAAGAAGGTTCCTAACGGAGACTATAAGGTTGTAGTTGATACTCCTGCAGGACATCAGCCTGCAACTCCGGTTCCTGTAAAGGTTACCAATAACGATAATAAGAATATCAACTTAACAAATAACATCATTGAGGATGTATATGTTCACATCACTGATGAGAACGGTGCTCCTATCCCTGGTGTTAAGGTAACACTTACAGATGTTAACGATCCTTCAAACCCTATTTCCGGTACTACAAACAGCGACGGTAAGGTTGTATTCCCTGATTTGAGAGTAGGTGACTATGAGATTACCGAAACAAGACCGGACGGATATCACTCTGACGATATCGAGAAGCACACAGTTAACGTAAGCGGTTCGGGCGTTAAGTTTGACGGAAGCAATACTCCTGATCTCGACAATACCCTTGAAATCAGCAACAAGAAGATTTCTGAGGATATTACAATCGAGCTCACAGACGATAACGGAAATCCGGTACCTGGCGCTGACATTACGCTCTACGACGATAATGGTAACGTTGTTGATACCAAGAAGACTGATGCAAACGGTAAAGTAACATTTACTGATGTGCCTGAGGGTGAGTACACTATCGGTGAGAAGTCACCTGCAGGTTTTGATGACGATCCTGACTGTCCTATCAAGGTTTCCGTTAAGGATGACGGTGTTCACTTCAATGACGATGCGAATGCCGATCCTGATAACAAGTACGAAATCGATACTGCTAAGGATTACTACAGAACGGAAGTTACGGTTTACGTTCACGACGAGCGCAAGGCACCTTTGGCAAACGCAACGGTTGTTATCGCTACTGACTCCGCATTTAAGAATGTTATCGGTACTAAGATAACAGGCTCGAACGGTTTGGCAGTATTTGAGGATATGGCTCCTGGTACATACTATGTACGTGAGAGTATTATCCCTACAAACTTTACTTGCGAAGAGCATACATTCGTTCTCGTAATCGGTCAGGACGGTATTATGACTGTAGACGGAAAGGTAGTTTCCAATAACGGTATCTACAGATATGCAAGACGTGACTTGTTCATTACTATCGATATCACAAACTACCTTATTACTGCAGGTGCAGGCGCTAAGGTTGTTGATACCAACGGCGATCCGATTAAGAATGCTACGATTGTAATCACAGATCCTGACGGAAATGTTATCGGTACATTTAAGACCGACGACTTGGGCAGAATCGATATCGATGATTTGCCGGTAGGTAAGTACACGATTACGGTAACAGAGTTGCCTAACGGCTACAGCGGAGCACCGTTCAGCCGTACACTCGAGGTTCTTTCCGACGGTAAGGTTGCAGTTGACGGTGTGACTTTCGACGGTGCGGTTCTTGTAACGTTCAGATTCACAATCGAGAAGTCTGATAAGCCGGGTGCTGCAACAAGCACAGGTGAGGAGAGCAGCAAGTTCGTACCTTGCCTCGGTACTGCATTTATCCTTACAGCACTCTTTGCGCTTGTTTTGGCAGGTAAGAAGAGAAAGGAAGAGCAGAACGCTTGAAGCTTTAAGACTTAAGGTAAGTAAAACCTGAATAGGGGGTCGTCTCAAAAATGAGATGACCCCTTACTTTTGTTAGTGAATATTAGTGCTCGGGTGTGCTTCGTTTGCTCACCTGATGAGAATTTAGTATAAAACACTGAATTTCTCCGTTTTTATACTAAATTTCCTGTGTTCTGAGTCTTGCGTTAGCCGCAATTTAGTATAAAAGTCCGAAAAACACAGAATTTATACTAAATTACATCGTTTGCGGTCGCATTGGAAACGCCTTTTCGCTCATATGGGTTGGATTTTTAGTATAAATTTTGCTCAAAAGTCATTTTTATACTAAATTTTCTCGCCACGAGCTTTCGTAATCGTAGAAATTTAGTATAAAAAGCCGCAAAACGCTGATTTTATACTAAATAGGTTTCAATCCCAGCTCTTGCTCGGCCGACTTCGTTATGGAGTCGCTGTGATTTTGGGCTTATCCGCTGAAGTGAAGAGATTGCTTTGGGGACAACGCCGTTTTTGTGCTTTGAGAGAGTTTTCGAGATGGTGAACAAAATTCAATATTTAACATAAAACAGTATTGAACAATAAATAGTAGTGTGTTATATTTAGTACCGTGAGAGAGAAATTTACATAGATTGGAGGAAAGGGATGAATACACAGTTTAAGAAAGGCGTCCTTGATATGTGTGTTTTGTCGTTGCTTCAGTATAACGACAGCTACGGCTACGATTTGGCCGATGCGCTTTCGGCAAAGATACAGTTGGCAGACGGCACGGTTTATCCTATTTTGCGCAAACTGGCATCGGACGGACTTGTAACCACCTATCTTAAGGAATCGCAGAACGGACCGCCGCGTAAGTACTATCACCTTACAGAGGAAGGCGAGAAGAAATTAAAAGAGATGCTGGATGATTGGAATACTTTCAGCAAGACGGTTGAAGAAATATTGGAGGGAAATACAAAGTGAAAAAAAGAGAGTATTTGGACTTGCTGGGCGGACAACTCGCGGGATTGCCGTACGGCGATGTAAAGGAAATAGTTGATGAGATAGATGCGCATTTCGAGTCCGGAATGGCTGCGGGAAAGACCGAAGATGAGATATCCGACGGTTTGGGAAGCCCGATTGAACTTGCCAAAGCATATTTGGACGATGAACCTGCAAGACTTCCTGCGGTGCTTCGTAAAGAGGAGGTTAAAGCACCTTCAAAGGGCGCAAGAGTATTCGTAATATTGTTCAGCATTTTTGTCGGTGCGCCGATTACATTCTGCTGGTTTGCGCTTGATTGCTGGCTTGCGGGATGTGCCGTAAAGGGGTTGGTTTTCTCTTTGGTAAACCTTTTTGCAATAGGTTCGTTCGGAAGCTATGTGTTGCCGGGTGTTATGTTTGAACTTATGGTATTCTTCGGTTCGATTTTCTTTGCCTGCGCAGCTTACTTCGGAATCAAGTATATCTACGTTTGCGGCAGGAAGTTCTTCAAGTGGAACAAGAAACTTTGGACACGCGGTTTTTAAGGGAGGAATAGGAAATGAAGAAATTAGATAAGATTGCTTTAATTGTCGGTATATCTTCCTTAGTATTCGCTTTGGGATTCGGTACGGCTTCCTGTGTAACGGCTTATCACACATTTAAAGATAACGGCGGATGGAGTCAGGTGAAGAACTTCTTCTCGGAGAAGATGGAAGAAGCGGGAATCAAGATGGAATCCAAGGTTATATTTATTGACAGCGGTGACGACAATGTTCAAATAGGTCCTGACGGACTTTACATAACTGACGGTGAAGATTCCGTGGTAATAGGCGGAGAAGGAATTATTGTAGATTCCGGAGACGGCGATCATGTTGAAATCGGTATCTCGGGTATCTCGGTAGAAGAAGGTGAAAGCTGATATGATGGTTCCGGATAAGGTAAAACAGAAGTAAAAGATTGATTCGAGAATAAGAATAGAGTATGGAAGTAAGAAGTGTTTGGGAATTTGAGTTTCCCGGACGCTTCTTTATTTTTGTGTTTTCGAAAACGATATTGTTGACACGGACATTTTTAGGAATTACATTAGGGTGTATTTACATTTTTTATTATTAAAACGGTGAAGGAATATGAGCGATATTTTTGTAGTGGGTCACAAGAACCCTGATACGGATTCAGTTGTATCGGCGATGGCGTATGCGGCTTTGAAAAATGCCTTGGGTCACCGCGAATACGTGGCAACGCATTTGGATCACATCAGTGATGAGACAAAAAGAATGCTGGAGCATTTCGGATTTGAAGAGCCGCTTCGAATTCGTAACGTTAAAAACCAGATAAAGGATTTGGACTATGATACGCCGCCTGCACTTAATGCATCGGTTACTTTGGACCGCGCATGGCAGGTGATGAAGGATTTGGAGACACCGGTGCTTCCTGTCATTAACGAGGACGGAAGCTTATACGGTACGCTTTCTTCAAGTGATATTACTTCTTACACTTTAAGCACAATTAACGAGCCTAGAGTTCAGGATATTCCGTTGTTTAACCTTTTAAGCGTTTTGGAAGGAAAACTTTTAAATGACGGTTTTGATTGTCCCAATATGCTTTCGGGAACTGTTACTGTGGCCGTTCCGCAGGAGAATGAGAATCTGCTTTTCGCTGACGAAGATTCCATCGTGATTGTTGGAAATCAGCCTGATATGATTAAGCGCGCTATCGAGAAAAAGGTTAATGCGGTAATCGTGTGCCAGTCTACGGTAGATTCCGAGATTTATAAGGCGGCAGAACGCACATGTGTTATCACTACACCTTTTGATGCAGGAAGAGCGCTTAAACTTATCTACCAGGCAGTTCCGATATCAAGAGCCTGCTTTACGGGCCATATAGAGACATTTAAGCTTACGGACTACGTTGACGATGTAAGAGAGGCTGTGTCCAAGAGCCGTTTTCGCTGCTATCCGATTGTGGATGAGACCGGTAGAGTTGTAGGTACGGTTGCGAGATTCCATCTCTTAAAACCGCGCCGTAAGAAGGTTGTTTTGGTTGACCATAACGAATCTGCTCAGGCAGTATCCGGCCTTGAAGAAGCCGAGATTATGGAAATCATCGATCACCACAGACTTGCGGACATTGAGACGGGACAACCTATCGCTGTTCGTAACGAGCCTGTAGGAAGTACAACTACGATAGTAACCGCCATGTATCAGGAAAAGGGTGTTATGCCTTCTGCCAAGATGGCGGGCCTTATGTGTGCAGCTATTTTGTCCGATACGGTTATGTTTAAGTCGCCGACTTGTACCAAGAGAGATATTGCCATGGCAGAAAGACTTTCCAAGATTGCCAATATTTCTTTGGAAGAGCTCGGAAAGGAACTTTTCGATACAAATGCGGTAAATGCCAAGCCTACGGACGAACTTATCAAATCCGATTTCAAGGAATTCCATATTGCGGAGCAGTTTTTCGGAGTGGGACAGCTTACCTGCGTAGATTCGCTTTCGCTTCTTTCGCGCAAGGATGAGTTTATGGAAGCTCTCAAGGTCCTTAAGAATCAGAAGGGTTATAACTTCGTTATGATGATGCTTACGGATGTGCTTAAGGAAGGTTCGCAGATTATTTACGTCGGTCATGACGACATAATTAAGTTTGCCTTCTCTGTTGAACTGGACGACGGCACGGTTTTCCTTCCGGGCGTTATGTCCCGAAAGAAACAGATAATTCCTATGCTTACGGCTTTGTGGGGTTAATATTTACATGTTTTTTGGTATATAATTGGGCGTGGGAAGTTTTGGAGGACAATAATGGAAACCGGAGTGGAAGTTAAGAGTAAGGCCAATGAGAAGTGTGGTTTTTTAACTGCTTTATTTCTGAGTCTTGCCGTTAATTTTATGTTTTGTATTTTGGGTTCCGTGGATGCCTTTTTCGCGAATGCCACAGAATTTTGGTTTAATATCTGGCAGATGCTTGTTCCGATGGCATTGGCTTTCGTGATTTGTACCGCTGCTTTAACCGCAGTTTTATATTTCTTGGGAAAACTTAAAATAGGACGAATTATCTTAAGTCTGGTTTTGTGTCTTTCCGTCTGTTTTTATATTCAAGGTAACTATGTGCCGAGAAATTATGGCGTTTTGAACGGAACCGATATAGATTGGGCATCTTATAAGGCATACGGAATCATCAGTATTGTTCTGATAGCAGTCTTCCTTGTTATTAGTATTCTTCTCGATGTTTTCGCCAAGAAAAACATTTATAAGATTATCCAAACGGCATCGATCTTGTTTTTCTGCATTCAGTTCGTTTCAACGATTTTGTTGTTTGTTCAAAATCAGTCCAGATTGTCCGAAGCTCGACAAGTTGATGATTCCATAATTGTTTCAACTGAGGATATGAACACGTTTTCAAGTGACAACAATGTTATCGTGATTATCCTTGATACATTCGATTCAGGGTATATGGATGACATTCTTTCCGGCGAGTATAAGGAAAGAGCAGAAGATGTTTTAAAGGATTTTACTTACTATTCAAATACCGTAGGTGCATATCCTACGACCAAGGGCGCTCTTCCTTATATTTTGACCGGTCAGTGGTACGAGAACGATGTACCGTTTGTAGATTATGTTGACAGAGCGTATGAAAGAACGGATGTTTATGATTACTTAGGTGAACGCGATTTTGAGGCCAATGTTTATACGGAATCCATTTTTTTCGGCGAAGCATCTTCGGAATTCTTCAGCAATGTAGGAACCGGCGAATATAAGCTTAAGGATGGCTTCGGTTTCTTTAAAACCATGTTAAAGCTTGTGTCTTTTAACTACCTTCCTCATCAGCTTAAGCAATATGCGTATACCGAAGCCGGTGATTTTCTGTCTTACCGCTCGGTAGTTGGAGATGGTCAACTGTTTGTTGAAGATACGCAGACAAATTACTCCTATTTAACCTCGGAAAAAATAAGCGTTATTAAAGACAGCAATATCTTTAAAGTAATTCATACTGAAGGCGTTCACGCTCCGTATACTTTCGATGAGAATCTTGAGAATAAAGAAGATGCAACTCTGACGGATGAGATTTTGGGATGCTTTACATATCTTGAGACATATTTAGATATGCTTAAAGAACAAGACGTTTACGACAATTCAACCATTATTGTTATGGCCGATCACGGATTTAAGGAGCTTGCACAAAGACCGTTGTTTATGGTGAAGAACGCAGATGAAACTCACGATTTCAGAGTTTCGGATGTTCCTATGAGTTGGGAAGCTTTGACAACCATCTACAAGTATTTGGCTGACGGCGGAAACGTCGATGAAGATTACATCGAATCTTTCAATTTCGAAGAAAGCGGAAGAAGATTTTTGTACTATTCATGGAATAATTCTTGGAGTTTGGATTATCTTCCGGGAATTACCGAGTACACTTTCGGATTTGACTGCGATATGGATTCTGCGGCTGAAGGAAGTGCTGTTTTGGTAGACTTGGATTCATATGGTTATGAGTTCGGAACGGTATTGTCTTTCGGAGAGGGTAATACGGCATTTGATTATGAAATGACCGGTTTTTGCGATTGTGAGGGAACTCACACTTGGACGGAAGGCTATTATTCGGAAATGTTTTTCTGCTTACCTGACGGCTATAGCGGTAATGTTATGCTTTATTTGGACTATTTAACATTCCACGGCGACAAGACTGTAACAATATTGGCAAACGACAACGAAGTTTGCACTTATACGGCTAAGGATCATCAAACCCTTCACGTGGTCATTCCTTCAGAGTTCATAACCGATAATTGTATTTTGTTGAGGCTTGAATTTCCGAATGCAGAGGCTCCTTGCGACATATCCGATTCGAGCGATTCGAGGATTTTGGCGCTTGATATGTATGCGATTGATTTGACTATGACCGATGATGAGTTCACGGGCGTTCCGCGAATTGATGATATTACGTGGGAAACATAATTTCCTTGCCGAAATAATGCCGAAGTTTTGAGTAATATCTGCCTTAATTATCCGCTTCTCTAAATGAGGGGCGGATATTATTATGCACTTAAATTCAGATCTGAATAATTTGAATTTGAGGGATAGGATATGAAAAGAATAGCATTTTTTGATATGAAACCATATGATACAGAGTCCTTTGCGGCTGTATCGAAAAAGGACCGGCTCGAATTTAAGTATTTTGAGACCAAGCTAAATGAAGATACCGTAGGACTTACAAAAGGCTTTGACGGAGTGTGCGTTTTCGTGAATGATGAAATAACACCGCGGGTTATTGATTCGCTTGTCGAAAACCATGTAGAGCTCATAGCTCTTCGCTGCTCCGGCTATAACAACATCGATTTAAAGTATGCAGCAGGTAAGATAAGAGTTGTTCGTGTGCCGTCTTATTCGCCTTATGCGATAGCTGAACACGCTTCGGCAATTTTGCTCACATTGATTCGCAAAACACATAAGGCATACCTTCGCACACGTAATTTCGATTTCAGTCTTGACGGTCTTAAAGGTATAAACCTTCACGGAAAAACCATCGGCGTTATAGGTACGGGCAAAATCGGACAGGCATTTATCTCGATTTGCAAGGGCTACGGAATGAAGGTTCTTGCTTACGATAAGTACCCTTCCGTAAATCTGCCCATAAACTATGTGACGCTTGAGCGATTGTTTGAAGAAAGTGATTTTATATCGCTTCATTGTCCGCTCAACGACGAAACAAGGCATCTTATCAATAAATCAAGCATAAATCGAATGAAGGACGGAGTTATCCTTATAAACACTTCCAGAGGCGGCCTTATCGACTCGGAAGCTTTGCTTGAAGGGATAAAGGACGGCAAAATCGGCGGCGCCTGTCTCGATGTTTATGAGGAAGAAGCCGATTATTTCTACAGCGATTTTTCCGGGAGTATCATGAGCGACGACGTTTTGGCAAGACTTATTTCCATGCCGAACGTGATTGTTACGTCGCATCAGGCTTTCCTTACCGTCGAAGCTTTGGAAAACATAGCTTCGGTAACGGTAGATAATTTTGTGACATTTTATGACGGCGGCGAAAACAAAAACGAAGTGTTCGCCGTATAAGGGAGGGATAAAGATGAAATTAATTGAAATAAATGATATGACTTATAAGAATGCGATTTCCGAGGGAAACTGTTTTGTTTTGTTCTATGCTGATTGGTGTGTATTTTGCAGCAGGTTTAAGCCTATTTTTGAGAAGGCTTCCGAGACCGACTATGCGGATGCAAGATACTATAAACTTAATGTGGACTTATGCCCGCAGGCAGCAGATGAATTTGATGTGGCAAGTTTACCGACGGTGATTGTTTTCGATAACGGTAAACCTGTTGAAAGGATAGCGGGAGCCGTAAGTGTAGAGAAATTGCACAGTGTATCCAGAAGATACAATAAGGATTGATGCTTGACAAAGTGCTTGTTAGGATTTAATCTTAATAAGACGGAGGCGAAAACAATGACCGAGCGTAACACCGTACAAAAACAAATAGTAAAAGATACGCTCATTTCCATGGGTTCGCATCCGACTGCAGACGAGGTTGCCGATATGGTTAGGGAATCTTATCCGGATATCAGTCGTGCAACGGTTTATCGGGTATTAAATAAACTTTCCGAGAATGGCGAGGCTTTAAAGATTCCGATAAATAATGGTGCTGATCATTACGATCATCAGACTTTCCCGCATTATCACGTTCACTGCAGTATTTGCGGTAAGACGGCAGATGTTGAATTACCGTATATTAATGACCTTGAGGGCGATATTAAAGACCCGAAGGGTTTTAAGATAACCGGATATTCTTTGCAGTTTGACGGCATATGTTCGGAATGTCTTTCCAAGAATGAGATTATTAATTAAAAAAGGAGAATACTATTATGGCAAAGTATGTATGTAAAGTTTGCGGCTACGTTCACGAAGGAGACGATGCACCTGATGAGTGTCCTGTATGCAGAGCAAAAAAGGCTATGTTCGAGAAGGTTGAAGGAGAACTTCAGCTTGCTTCAGAGCACAAGTACGGAATTTATGATTTGACTGTAAAGAATAATCCGAACATTTCAGACGAAGACAAGGCTTATATCTTTGAACAGCTCAAGGCTAATTTTACGGGCGAGTGCAGTGAAGTAGGTATGTATCTTTGTATGGCAAGAATTGCTCATCGCGAAGGTTATCCTGAAATCGGACTTTATTGGGAGAAGGCTGCTTACGAGGAAGCAGAGCACGCAGCTAAGTTTGCTGAGTTATTGGGTGAGGATCTTGAACCTCATATGAAAGCTTCCACAAAGGAAAACCTCGCTTGGAGAGTTGATTGTGAGTTCGGTGCAACATCAGGCAAAACCGATCTTGCTATGTGCGCAAAGAAGAACGGTCTCGATGAGATTCATGATACCGTTCATGAGATGGCAAGAGACGAAGCACGTCACGGCAAGGCATTAAAGGGTTTGCTTGACAGATATTTCGGCTGATTATTAGGTTGACAATGTAAATTTTGCCAATAAGGGGCTGTCTCAGAATATACATTGAGATTTCTTCTAACGGTCCCCGGCGATACTTAACTTGCAATACTTAGCTTGCAATTGCTGAATTCCATCGATTCTAAGCAAATTCTTTGCTTCTTAATCAGTTCACCAAAAAAATAGGCCAAAATCCGATTTTCTCACGGATTTGGCCTATTTTGTTCCTTCAAAACACTTCAAAATAACTGCCACTGCAATCAAAATAGGCCAAATTTTCATTTTCTAACGAATCTGGCCTATTTTAAATGCAAATAAATCAAATTATATTTAGTTATACAAAAGTTCTCTTATAAAAAATAGGCCAAATTTCGATTTTTTCGCGGATTTGGCCTATTTCGTTCCCGATTGAGCTTCAGATAAGACGAACACACTATAAAAAATAGGCCAAAATCCGATTTTCTCACGGATTTGGCCTATTATACTTTTGAGACAGCACCTTTTAGCGTTTTTCGGCGAAAAAAATTTTATTTTGTTAGTAATAAAGTGTTACAAACAGAAAAAAGTATGATATTATCTTAAAGTGATTAATAATTTCAAAATTAATAAGGGAGATGTAATCAATGGAAAACTACACAATTATTTCACAACAAGAGCTCAGTGATGCAGCAGCAATTGTGAGCAAGGTTAACAATTACTACTACACAAAGATGGTGGGCCAGAAGAGACTCGGTATGTCACTTCTTATTTCGGTTATCACAGGCGGACACATTTTGCTTGAGTCTGTTCCTGGTCTTGCTAAGACAACGGCTGCCAAGACTTTGACAGAGGCTGTTAACGGTAAATTCTCAAGAATTCAGTGCACACCTGACCTTTTGCCGAGTGATATTATCGGTACTCAGATTCTTAACTACTCCACAAACTCATTCGAGACAAAGCTCGGACCGGTTTACGCTAACTTCGTATTGCTCGATGAGATTAACCGTTCCAGTGCAAAAACTCAGAGTGCCATGCTCGAAGTAATGCAGGAGAAGCAGACAACAATCGGCGGTGTTAACTATCCGATGCCTGATATCTTCACAGTTATTGCTACACAAAACCCAATCGAGCAGGAAGGTACATATCTCCTTTCCGAGGCACAGCTCGACCGTTTCATCATTAAAGAGAAGATTGACTATCCATCAAATGCGGAAGAACTTGAGATTTTGAATCGTATCGAAAGAAACGTATTTAACGACGTATCTTCGGTAGTAGATTTGGACGACGTAAGATACCTTCAGGGTCTTGCAAAGAGAGTATATCTCGATGAATCCATCAAGCAGTACATCATCAGAATCGTTGATGCTACAAGACATCCTGAGAACTTTATTCCACAGAATCTTGCACAGTATATTACTCTCGGCTCAAGTACGAGAGGTGCTATCGGACTTATGGAGGTTTCAAAGGCAGTAGCTCTCTTGAACGGCAGAGACTATGTTACACCTGATGATGTTAAGGCTAAAATCATGGGTGTATTGAGACACAGAATTACGCTGAACTTTGCGGCTGTTGCAGACGGCGTTACGGAAGAAGATATTATTACTGCTATCGTTGGAGCTATACCTGCACCATGATGGACTATATAACCAAAATCAGAGCTAATGTAAGCATTTATACAACCAGAAAAACATCCAACATTCTGGACGGTGCTTACAGGTCCATCTACATGGGTCGAAGCATGAATTTTGAGGATTTGAGAGAATATATTCCGGGCGATAACATCAGAGATATCGACTGGAAGGCATCCTCAAGAAGCCGTAATCTTCTTGTTAAACGATATATCGCGGAGAAAAAACACAACATAATGTTGGTTTTCGATTCGGGACTTAAGATGTCCGGTGATACAAGACTCGAAGAATCCAAGAAGGAAACGGCACTTTACGTCGGAGGCACCATAGCTTATATCGCTTTTAAAAACGGCGATAATGTCGGTGCTCTCTATAACAGCGACGGATTGGTTCAGTTTCACCAGTTGAAGACAGGTCTCTATAACATTGAGAAAATTCTTTCCTGCTATCAGGCAGATGCCCTTAAGGGAAAGAAGAACAGTATCACAAAAACACTTAATTACATAATCAACAATTTCCGTCGTAAGATGATTATTTTTGTAATCACCGATGCGGCAGGTGCTTCGGAAATCGACGAAGGTACTCTTAAAAGACTTTATGCAAGACATGATGTGCTTTTCGTAACCATATCCGATGCAGATATCACAGGCGCCAGATCCTATGACTTGGATGCCGATACGTATATACCGAATTTTGTTACAGGAAATAAGAAACTTATCGCTCTCGAGCAGGCACATAAGAAGAAAATAAGTGAGCAGAACGAGAGAAAATTCCTGAAGTTTGGTATATCCGAAGTGGAAGTAAACGGTAAGGAGGAAATAGTAACCAAAGTTACTGAACTTTTGGAGAAACACAGATATGCCAATGTCCGTTAAACCTGAAAGACCGTGGACTACGGTCTCCCTTCAGAAACCGTTCTCATATTCGCTTATTATTTTGGGAATACTTATATTCCTCGTTCTTTTGCCATGGATAATTAAACTTATTCAGTTGATTATTAAGCACTGGCCTAAGAAGAAGGATAAGCCTGAGAAGAAGAAAGTTAAGAATATTGCCGCTATTAAGTCTAAGTATACGAAAAAGATCGATAAGATTGCCGCTGATGAAAGTCTTACCGACAGAGAGATTTATCTTGAGTTAAGTTCCGCTGTTCGAAATTTCGTTTTCGAGATGACCGGCGTAACGGCACAGAACTTCAGTTTGCGCGAAATTAAGAGCCTTAATATGCCTGAACTTTACGAACTTATAGAGCAGTTCTATCACCCTGAATTTGCTGCCGAGGAAGTTGAGACAGATATTACCGCTGCGATTGAAGGCGCAAGAAAGGTGGTACGCGAATGGAGATGAGATTTCCGTGGGCAATTTACGTAGGTCTCGGTGTATGCTTATTAGGATTTGTCGCTACCATATTCTGGAGGGCCAAATACAAAGGCGGCCGTAAGGTTGCCAATGCCGAGCTGGTAAAGGCGATGCCCGAATTTAAAAGCCTTTTTACCAAGTACAAGATTTACTCGGTTATTTTGATAATTGCGGTTATAGGTTCCATTCTTGCTTGCTCTTTCCTTATTGCAAGACCTTCGGAAGTTAAAATCGTAACAAGAGAAATCAGTAACAGAGATATCTATCTTTGCCTTGATATCTCTACATCCATGGATGAGCTTAACCTTGAATTGTGTGAGGAACTTAAGGACTTTATCGATAACCTTCACGGTGAAAGAATCGGAATCACGATTTTTAATGCCAAGTCGGTTCTTTTGGTACCTCTTACTACCGATTATGCTTATCTTCAGGAGATAATCGATACGCTTCATGCCGCAATAGAACAAAATACAGATGCGATTTTCTACAGCGATATCGATGATATGGAGCTTTACGAATTCCAGTTTGCAGGAACACTTAGTGAGTACGGAAGTTCTCTCATCGGAGACGGACTTGCATCTTGCCTTTATTCCTTCAACGATTTGCACGAAAATCCGGAGCGCGCACGTCTTATCGTTTTCCTTACCGATAACGATTTGGCCGGTGAACCGCTCGTAACGGTTGAAGAAGCATGTACGCTTTGTAAGGCTAATAACGTTAAAGTATTTGCGTTGGCTCCTCGTTTTATTGTAGATGAGGACGTGTTTGAGGAAGCTATCGAAAGTACTGACGGAGCTTACTTTAATTACAGAGATAAGCATGCAATGGATGATTTGCTTGAGGCTGTTGAGTCAACAGATAAATCTGCAACAACAACTACGGCTATGTCCGTTGAGGAACTTCCTCAGGTTCCTTTCGCAATCCTTTTGGCTTGCGCAGCCGTTTATATTATTGTGTCATGGAGGATAAAGGTATGAGTATAAATCCTATTATCCCTATCTGGATTATGGTTATCATCTGCGCTTTGCTTATCGCTGCAAAACGTAAGGGTGTATGGCCTTTTGTAAGACAGATTATGGTGGCACTTTTGCTTTTTGCTATTAACTTAAGAATTTGCTTCGTTACTGAGGGCGCTCCTATTCTTGCTACCGACGTAGATGTTCTTTTTGTAGTTGATAATACCATCAGTATGTTGGCTGAGGACTACGGAAGTTCGGACGGAAGAAGAATTGATGCGGTAAAGGAAGATGTTGCTGACATTATGGAAGCTTTCGCAGGTTCGAGATTCGCACTTATTACATTTGCGGATGAATCGGAACTTACGGTTCCTTATACAAATGATGCCGATTCCGTTCTTCAGGCGGTCGAGTCTCTTGAGGGAAGAACCAAGTGGTACGCACAGGGTACTTCACTTAATATCTGCTACGATGACTTGAAGGCAGTATTGGAACGTAATGCCGATGACTTGGCAGAGGGTGCCGATAATGCGCAGATAGTATTCTTTATAAGCGACGGAGAGATTACCCAGGGAAGTAAGCTTAAGAAATTCAGTGACCTTGCTGATTACATCGACGGCGGTGCAGTTTTGGGTTACGGTACCGAAGATGGCGGAAAGATGAAGGTAAGAACTTACACGATGGCTGAAGAGTGGGAGTATCTTACTTACTATGACAGTAACTACAACGAAAAAACGGCTATATCCAAGATTGATGAATCCAATCTTAAGGATATTGCATCCGATATCGGTGTTACCTATTTCCATATGACCAAGAGTTCCCAGGTTAATGACGTTGTAGATGAAGTAAGTGACATTCTTAAAAATGTTACCGTAGAAGATACCGGTGAGACAGGCCTCGGCACTGTTGAAACGTATTGGGTTTTCGCGATTGCTTTGGGAGCATTCCTTGTGTATGACCTGATTTACTTCAGAAGAAAGTTGTGATGAGATGAAGAAGAAAATATTATTTGCCATAGCAATATGTGTTTATTCGATCTTGGTTCTTTTGTGTGCGAAGCAGGCCTTGAACTACTTTTATACAGAGTCTTTTCGTGACAGGTATAAGAAAGAGGACTATTCGACAAACGAAGATTTGCTTAAGGTCGGAAACTTAATAGAGCCGTATAAGGTTTACTACAATAACGGCGATATTTGCTATCAGAACGGTGACTATGAGGGAGCTGTCGAGAATTTTGAGACTGCTCTCGACAGATTGCCTACCAAGTCCGATGAATGCAAAATCAGAATTAATCTTGCTCTTGCGATGATGCAGACGATGCAGGATGAGTACAACTCTCCTGAAAATATTGAGGATTCTCTTGATATTTTGTATACGGCGAGAGACGTACTTACAGAGAACGGATGTGCAACAGATGAAGGTGACGGTCACAGCAAAACTGCTGAGGAACTTAAGACTGATATTGACGAGTTGATTAATCAGCTTGAACAGGAGCAGCAACAGCAGCAACAGCAGCAACAACAGCAGCAACAACAGCAGCAACAACAGCAGCAGTCCGATAACTCCGATCAGTCCGATAACTCCGATCAATCCAATAACTCGGATCAGTCCAACAATTCGGATCAATCCAACAACTCGGATCAGTCCAATAACTCGGATCAGTCCAACCAGTCATCGAATGGTTCCGACCAATCAGACCAATCTTCGAACGGCTCGGATCAATCCGATCAGACAAGTAACGGTTCGGATCAGTCAGGTCAGACAAGTGACGGTTCGGATCAGTCAGACCAGACATCAGACGGTTCAGATCAGTCCGATGGTACGACGAACGGTTCTGATCAGACATCAAACGGTTCTAATCAGCCGGGCGGCTCAAATCAGGGCGGTTCTAACGTAACGCCTCCGCCTCAGCCGGATATTCTCGACAGAGAAGAAGAGATTGAGTCCCAGCTTGCAGATATCCAGGAAGGTGCCAATAACCAGCGCGTCAATGAGCTTGATGACTATGCCGAGTACGACCAGGATTGGAACAGAGACTACGATGGTATTTGGTAATTATTCAAAATGAGTTTTCCGTTTGGAATACTAATCCCTTAGAAAGGCTGTCCCGTTTTTGCGGGGCGGCCTTTTGCTTATGGACAGGTTGTATGCTAAACTCGGTTGAAATGAAATTGAAGGATTTGTTTTTATGAAGTGTTTTGTTTTCGATTTGGACGGTACGCTTATAGATACCGAGAAACTTTACCGTAAGTATTGGCCTATGGCTCTTAAGGATTTCGGGTACGATTTAAGTGACGAGCGGGCTTTGATGTTAAGGTCACTCGGAAGGCCGTATTCACCTGAGCAGTTCAGGAAGTGGTACGGTGAATCGTTTGACTATAATGCGGTTCGTAACCGTCGAAAAGAGTACGTAGCGGCACATATAGCGGAGTATGGCATAGACCTTCGCCCGGGGGCTTTTAAGTTACTTGATTATCTCGAGAAGAATAATATAAGACGCGCTATCGCTACTGCGACCGATTTGGAAAGAACGACTTCATATCTTAAAATGGTAGGTCTTGACGGCAGATTCGAAGAAATCGTATGTGCAACTATGGTTGAGCACGGTAAACCTGCGCCTGATATTTATAAGTACGCTGTAGATAAGCTCGGTTGTGCCGATGATATATCAGAGGTGTATGCTGTGGAAGATGCGCCTAACGGCGTTTTGAGCGCATACAGGGCCGGACTTAAGGTTATCTATGTACCCGATCAGACTCCGAGTGATGATGAACTTAAAAAATATATCTTTAGGGAAGTCGCTTCTCTGGACAGAATCATCGATTTGATTGAATCATCTGAATTGTAAGGCTTTACGTTACTTCTGTTTTTGACGTTTTTTGATTTTATGTTATAATTTCCTACGCGGTGCAGTATCCTAGTCGGATATCGTATTCCAAGGGAGGGCCTAAAAATCCTCCAAAGGGCATATCGTTGAAGTCTCTTGTGCCTGCTTCTTACGCCCAGTTTGGGGTGGGTGCTGGGGGTTAAGGATTAAGGGCGGCCGGAATGGCATCCGGTAACCGTTCCTTTTTCCGCGGAGACTCGATCTTGTGCTGAAAGCGGAGGTGACTTTGTTACCGACAATAGATGTACGAATCGGGGGATGAACCTGCAAGGCGGTGAGCAATTGCTGCGTGCAGTGTAGCCTGCCTTGAGTGGCTGGTAGGGATTCGGGAACTACTTTGCGGGATTGAGGCCTGAATACTTGCAAAGATTGCTCGATGAAATATTATCTGCAAAAAAGGATAAGGGGTATGAGATGACGGTGTGGAAAACACCTAGGCTGTCGTAACTGGGCAGAGGAAGGATTGAGGTACGGACTAAGTGGCAATCGGGTCCTGATTTCGGAAACGAATCGGCGATGTCTTCAAAGGGGAACCGCCTGGAGGTAACGAAGGGTAGGCATCGGAGAAATTCTACCCGTACCTAAGCCGTAAGATTACCTTTTTCTGCTACCGCTTTATTTAATAAACTCGGAGGGGAACGAATTGGATTCTGACAGTAGTTCTGATAAAAATCAGAATGTGAAAAATGAGAAAAAACAAAGTAAAAAACAAAAGAAAAGCAAAAATCCTTGGATATGGGTTATAGCTATTTTTCTACCGTCTATTCTTGTGTCAGCCTCGCTCTCATTCCTTTCAAATATGATTTTGGAGTCGGTAGCGACTTATATAGCTTTCATCGTGCTTTTTGTGATTGTACTTATTGGTATTATTGCCGATACGATAGGTGTTGCGGTTACGGCATCCGATGAAAGATCGATTCACGGTATGGCTTCCAGAAGAATTTTCGGAGCCAAAGAAGCATATTCGCTCGTTAAGAATGCCGAAAGAGTGTCTTCTATCTGTAATGACATCATTGGTGATATCTGTAGCGTTGTTGCAGGTTCAGCATCCGCGGTAATTGCCGTAAATATTCTTGCATCGGGTAATCTGGGTGAGAAGGGCGAGACATTTGTTCCGCTTATATTGTCTGCCGTGGTTGCGGGTTTCACGGTAAGCGGAAAGGGTGTAGGTAAAATACTTGCCATGAAAAAACCTACGCAAATCGTGTTTACGGTAGGTAAGACATGTGCTTTTTTCAAAAAGCCTTTCGGAAAGAAGTAATTTGAACGTTTTCGCTGTAGAATAAAGAGAATGTTTTTCTTTGGGAGATTGGATTTATGGAAGGATTTTTCGATAAGGTAGTTGCAATATGTTCCGACCTGGGACTTAAGCTTTTGGCCGCACTTTTGATTCTTTTTATAGGATTTCGAATTTCCGCAGCCGTTATCAAGTGGTTTTCTAAAAGCAAGGCTTATAAGAAAATGGATCCTACGGTGGCATCCTTTCTTAAGAGCGCCATAAAGACTGTTTTATTGGCATTGGTCTTTGTGACCGCTGCAATGACTTTAGGCGTTCCTGCAACCTCTTTTGTTACGATTCTTGCCTCCTGCGGACTTGCAATCGGTCTTGCCATGCAGGGCGCTCTTTCCAATTTTGCAGGCGGTTTTATGCTTCTTATTTTTAAACCGTTTCTTGTGGGCGACTATATCGAAGCGGACGGAAGATCGGGAGTAGTTAAGAAAATCACGGTTTTCTATACTTTTATCACTACTTATGACAACATTCAGATTACAATTCCGAACGGAGTTTTGGCAAATCAGAATATTGTGAACTATTCTCGCTATAACGAGCTTCGCGTAGACGGCAAATGCTCTGTTTCTTATGAGGACGACATTGATAAGGTTAAGGCGATAATTTTGGATACGGTAAAGGCACGTAAAGAAACTTTAAAAGCTCCGGAACCGGTTGTTTTCCTCGAAAACATGAACGACAGTTCCTTGGACTTTACGGTTAAGTTTTGGATTAACGTAAAAGACTACGGCGAATATAAGCCTGTGCTTTGGGCGTTCAACGAGGATATAGTAAAGGCTTTCAAGGCTAACGGCATTACGATTCCTTACCCGCAGCTTGATGTTCATACGGATGTAAAAGGAAAGTAAAAATGGAAGAGACTCTTAAACGTTTGCTTGGTTTCTTTGAAATTAAGGATGAGACCGGCGTATCAAATCTGGATAAGGTCAAAAAGTACCAAAAAGTACTGAGGCGCATAGAAACCACCGATAAAAATAAAAGCGTAGAAGAAGTTAGGAATGCTTCTTCGGAAAGTTCCTTGCCGAACGGAATCTTTATGGAAGACGGCAAGATTATCGGTCTTGGTATCCGTATTTATAACGAGGATGTATATCCGCTTAAAAGTTTTGAAATCAATCTCCGTGACTGTAATCTTATTGGAGAACTTGATGTTTCCGATTGCACCGATATGATTTTCTTGGATTTGTACCATAACAAAATCACGTCTGTTAAATCGAAAAACTTGCCGTCGATGCGTATTTTCGGTGTTCAGGACAATATGTTGGAAACCTTGGATGTTTCAGAAATGCCTGCCTGCCAGGGGATAGATGCCGGCAAAAACAGACTTAAGGAAATAGATGTATCTTTAAATTCTGAACTTGCAGAGCTTTATATCAACGACAACGATTTTAAGGAAATTGATCTTTCGCACAATACGAAACTTAAGTATTTTTATTGTCACAACAATCACATTACGATGCTGGATACTCGTAAAAATCCGCTTCTTCGCCATTTGAATGCCACGGGAAATCCGATGAAGGAGATTTTGTCGTTGGCGCCGCAACGAGACGAAGAAATGCCGTTGGAAGTAAGCGCAGGGGAAGGCGGAACCGTCGGACTTAAGTTTAATCCGGTTTATAATGCTCAGTGGAAAGAAACGGGCGAGTGGCAACAAAGCTATTACGCTTATCCGAACGAAGGCTATCGTTTTTCATATTGGCTCGAAAACGGTGTCAAAGTGTCCGAAGAAGAAACTTGGATTGACAAGTACGGTAAAAGCCGCGTTCTGAAGGCTTTTTTTGAGAAAGTGTAAATTTACGGTTCCTTTGGGATATCCATCTGAAGTTCTTTTTTTATCTTCAGAAGATCATCCGCAGACACCTCTTTAAAGTCCCCGGGATTTGAGTTGTCATCAAGTTTAAGGCTTCCTATCGAAATTCGTCTTAATGTAATTACAGGCTTATTGATGCTTGCCATCATGCGCCTGATCTGATGCGTTTTGCCTTCTTTTATGGTTATAAGACATTCGTTGTCGGAAAGCGGCTTTAATTCGGCAGGCTTAAGTTTAACAGGGTCTTTCATATCGGTAAGTGTCATCCCGGAAGCAAAAAGTGTGATATCGTCCGACGAGATTTGCGAGCCCTCGAAAGAAACCCTATAAGTCTTCTCCAAGTGATATTTTGGACTTGTGATTCGATGAGAAAGTTCGCCGTCGTTGGTGATTATCAAAAGGCCTGTGGAATGATAGTCAAGACGTCCGACCGGACTTAATCCTTTATTCTTGAGAGTCTCAGGTATGAAGTCACCGACATTCGGAAGACGTTTATCTTCCATTGCCGTTACCACGTTATCCGGCTTATCGAAAACATACGTGAGGTTCTCTTTATAAGAAATACTTTCGCCCTTAAAGGTTATCTCGTCGTCCGGCTTAACCTGAAGTCCGGAATCCTTTACAACACTTCCGTTTACGAATATAAAACCGGAGGCGATATGCTTTTTCACATCGCTTCTTGAACCGATTCCCGAAGATGCCAAAAATTTATCCAATCTCATTCTTGAATTGTACCATATATGTTAAGATAACAAAGTCGGAATACACGTTGCGGCAATAGATTTTGGAGGTTTACGATATTGAAAGAAATCAATTTGGAATTCGGACTTCCTACAGCCGATGCAGCGGTTATGAAGCTTAAAAATGAGATTATCACCGAGCGCAAAAAGGGAACCAAACGAATCAAGGTAATACACGGTTACGGCTCGTCGGGCAAGGGCGGTGTAATTAAAAATGCTACAATAGCAGCTCTTAAAGGCCTTGTTGCAACAGGAACGATTCGAATGTTTTGTCCGGGAGAAGATTTCGGACCTTTCTCGGAAAGAGGAAGACTTATTGCGGCAAAATATCCCGATGTAAAAGGCGACAGAGATTGGGCCCGCCAAAACGACGGCGTAACAATAGTTGTATTGTGATATGGAGAATTATATGAGTGACACGGTAAACGTCAGCGAGTTTGATAAAAAATGGGAAGCATTTGAGAAAGACTGTCTGGACTGTAATGCCTGCGGCCTGTGTGTCGGTATTACAAACAAGGTTATCTACCGCGGAAGCCGCAAAGCCCCTCTGATGGTAGTAGGAGAGGCTCCGGGCGCGAACGAGGACGAGAAGGGATTACCTTTCGTCGGCCGTTCCGGTCAGCTTTTGCAACATCTTCTGATGTCTTTGGGTTTTGAAGAGGAAGACTATCACATCTGTAACATCTGTAAATGCCGTCCTCCGGAGAACAGAAGACCTCTCCCTGAAGAAATTGCCGCTTGCAAGAAGCTTCTTGCCAAACAGTTTGCGCTTGTAAATCCGAAGGTGATTTTACTGTGCGGTTCAACTGCCTATGAAGGCTTTTTTAACGTTAAGCCCGTAATGAAGAATGTTCGCGGTCAGTTTATAGAGAAGAACGGTTATCTCATCATGACTACTTACCATCCGGCTTTTGCCTTACGCGATCCCAAAAACAAAATTCCTATGTACGAAGATATTTCTTTGGTGCGTTCAAAACTTGCGGAAATGGGCTTGATGGAGCCTCTCGAAAATTCGTAAAAAACCTATTGATTTTAAAGAAGGCGTTTGTTATACTTTACTCCGTTAATTGAAGCGAACACTTCTTAACATTGCCGAATTGTGTAAGGGTAGCACTCCGGTTTCTGGCACCGTCTGTCTGGGTTCGAATCCTAGTTCGGCAGCCACCCAAGACCTGATTTGTGAAAGCAAGTCAGGTCTTTTTTTTGCGCTTTTCTTTTCCCGGGGAATGCCGTCCGATTTTTCTGTGGCGACACATGGTTTTTAGTATAAATTTTTGTTTTTCTTTCTTTTTATACTAAATTTTCTTAAACTGCAGACCGCACTTGACCGCGATTTAGTATAAAAATTCCGATTCTGCGATATTTATACTAAATTTTCTTGGCCTACAACCGTTTAGAAGCGCTGCAGCGGCTGTCACTGCTCTTGGTGACCAGGATTTTTAGTATAAATTGTGCCGTAAAGCTGATTTTATACTAAATCCATCTTCTTCGAACCGATTCGATCGCGAAAATTTAGTATAAAAACAGTGATTTCCTTAGATTTATACTAAATTGCCTTTGGACTGCTGAGCGGCCGCCCATCGTCTCGGCCGGCCGATCGATGTGTAACCATAAAAAATCGCATTTTCGAAGAACTTTATGGTTACTCACAGCTCGAAAATCCTCTGTCGCCGGTCCTGAACCATAATTTTTATAAGAAATCGAGATTTTTATGGTTTTTTGAAGGGAAGACAACAAATAACTTGTACTGCGAGAACGAGAAATTAGTATCGCAACTGAAAAACAACGTAGAAAACCATAAAACTAAGCGTTTTCGAGAATTTTTATGGTTTTTAAGCCGTCTCGACGAGCCGAATATCAAGAAAAGTCCATAATAAATGCCAAAATTAACCAAAATTATGGTTTTCCCGATCGATCATCCGAACCGTGGCAAAGTTTGATATAGTGAATTGGCAGAATATGAAGGATTTGCATTTTCACATTTGCGTTCTAATGAAAAGAAATGAAAAAAAGTGATTGACAAATGCAAAATTACGGCTGTATTATTTTCACATGATTAATTTGGAACGAAGAAAACAGATATTGGACATATTGTCCGCAGAAGGAACCATTAAGACGAATGATCTTTCGGACCGATTGGGTGTAACCGGTGCCACCATTCGTATGGATTTAAGAGACCTTGCAAGAGAAGGTGCTATTGTAAGATACCACGGCGGAGTTAAGCTTCCTGAGGTTAAGCATGATGAAGCGGGCGAGAACTATATGGTTCGTTCCATTACTCATGTCGAAGAGAAGACTGCAATCGGTAAGGTGGCAGCTGAGCTTGTTGAAAGCGGTTCGACAATTTTTATGGATGCAAGTTCCACGACTTTTCATATGATTCCATATCTTCGATACAGTGATGACGTTACTGTTGTTACAAACGGTATTCATACTGCCATGGAGCTTCAAAGATACAATAACTTTAAGTCGATTATTCTTATCGGCGGTATGTTAAGACCTCATTCCGGCGCTATCGAAGGTGTTGTAAGCCGTGAGATGTTAAGCAGACTTTCGGGTGACTATTATTTTGTATCCGGAAACGGTTTTTCCGTAGACCAGGGCCTTTCCGGCAATAACTTTTATGAGTTGGAACTTAAGAGACTTTGTGCGGACAGATGTAAACATATTGTTGCTTTGGTAGACTCGACAAAGCTTGGTGTGGATTCCGCATCAAATTTTATTCATACAAACAGAATCGATTTTCTTATTACGGATTCCGGCGTCAAAAACGAGACCCTCGACGAGTGTCATAAGCGCGGGATTAACGTTTATGTAGCTGAGACCGCTAATAACGATTGATTATCTTTAATTTTCCTTAATTGCGTATTTTGAGCGGTACTGCTTAGGCGTTACATGGTACTGGTTTCTGAATTGCGCGATAAAATAGCTGGAATTGGTAAAGCCAACTGCCAGGGCGATATCCGCAACGCTCATTTCCGTGTCCAAAAGAAGTTGCTCGGCTTCGGTGATTCTGATGAAATTCAAATGCTCGGAGAAACTTCTTCCTACTGTTGCTTTAAACAATCTCGAAAAATAGCTGTAGCTCATATTTACGAGCTTTGCCATTTTCTCAATGTCCAAATCTGTGTTGTAGTCGGTATTCATTTTGTCGAGGACCGGTGCCAAACGCAAAAGGTTGCTGTTATTCTTGGACGAAGCCTGACGTACATCGATATCTCTTGCACTCCATTCTCTGAAAATCCAGAGGGCAATCTCCGAAAGCTTTGCTCTGATGGAAAGTCGATAGAAGTTCTTTTTATCCATATCCTCACGGATAATCTCGTGGATGGCGTTAGGAATCAAGGTGTTATCGATAATCGCAGCATCAAAACAGCGTGCATCAGGGAACGAACTTAACATATAAGGGAGTATGAAGTGAAACTCCGACTTGGTGAAAATTCCCGAAAGAATATAGTTGGCAGCGAACTGGATGCAGGCGTATTTACAACCTTTTTTACGCTCGAAAGAGTGTACCTCGCCCGGAACGATAACCAAAAGCGAACCGGCATATATGGTGTAATGGTTCTTGTTAACCGTAACGAGAAGCTCACCGGAGAGAACGTAAATAAGCTCAATATACTCGTGGTAGTGGTTCTCGATAATCTTTTTATGAGTTTTGTGGGTTGAGTCAAAGTCTGAAACAAAGCAGAAATAGTCGTTGTTTTTCTCATCGCGGACATTCTCGAAAAGAGCATTCTCGGCTTCGGCTATTTCCATACCGAGCATGGGACGCTTGGTTTTCTGTGTTTTCATAGGCCACCTCACAGCAAATTTCATGGATTTTATTAAATTTTACCATGTTTTTGTTCGGAAATGTAGTATTTTTGCGCATAAAAGTGGTATTATTTGCAAAATGTTTCTATTTATCACTCAGACGTCTTGCGATTGGTGTTTCACCTGATGAAAAATGGTCTGCTTTATATTATAATAAATTGTTAAGTTTTAGTTTGGAGGCATTAACGAATGGAAGTTAATCCGATAATACTTCCGAGTTGGCTGAATAATAAGTGTGTTTTCCAGCAGAACCTCGGATTCAGAATTGAAGGTTATGCTGCACCAAGTGCAACGATTACGCTCGAGATAAGCAAAGACCCTACCGACGGAAGAAGAGTTTCCAAACTCGATACCGAGTACGGTGTAATTTTCTCGCAGGAAAAGACTACTTCCGCCAAAGGAAAGTTTGTGTTTGAAATTCCTGCTTATAAGGCGTCTACGGATACGTATACGTTTGTATTTAAGTGCTTTACCGAAACTTTGACCATTCAGGATATAAGATGCGGCGACGTATGGATTTTCCTCGGAGGCGATTTGCTTGCCGTGCCGATAAAGAATGCCAAGGCACCGGGTGCTTCTCTCAAGCGAAACAACCTTAATCTCATAAGACTTTTTACGCCGAGCCGTTCCGGCTTGGAAGAAGGAGAGAAAGAGATTTCTTATAAGCCTAAGACGTACTATAAGAACGTTGAGTGGATCAGGATTAATGATACGGCGAAGCTTGCCGATGCTTCTTCGAGTGCTTTTGCCTTCGCATATAATCTTGCAGACCAGATTCATTATCCGATAGGAATCGTGGATTTATCTTACGAGGACAGTTCGATTGTTAATTGGATTTCGGGAGATGCGGTTTCACATAACGAGGCGCTTAAGGATTACCTTGACAGATTGGGCTTCTATCTTGATGAAGAGACATATGTCGCACAAATCAATCTCGATAAGGAAAAAGAAGAGTTAAAACGACTTAAGGACGAAGTTAAGGAAGGCAAGAATTTCTTCGATTTCGACTTTGCAAAGCAGGAGAGAATCGAGGAAATCGAGGGCGGAACATCGATTACGGAAAGTGCGGTTCAGCTTGACTTCCCGGGCTCCAAGAGCAGTAAGGCTGCCGATGTTTCTTCGGAAACTTCCGTTTCTGCTTCAGCCTCCAATTCCTCCAAAGCATTGGATTTCGAGATGGCAAATATCGAAAAAACGGTTAAGACTAAGGTTGCCGATAAGAAGGTTGAGAACTGCTACAGACTTTCGACGCTTTATAATGCCAAACTTGCGCCTCTTGATAAGATGCCGATAAGGGGTATTTGTTATGCGACAAATAAGAATGAGCGAGATTTCGAAAGATACGATTTATTGTTTATGGGCTTTTTGGAGTCGCTCATCAGCGTTTTCGAGCCGAAAGAAGCTATGGACGAGAGCGATCTTCCGTCGCTTTTGCTTGTGACGATGCATCCTGACTGTGTGGATATCGATAATCCGTATAAGGTCATCGAGTTTAACGAGAATTTGACGTCGTTTAAAAGAAGACTTACGATGCCGACGGGTATTGTAAGCTGTCACGATTTGCTTTTGGTGGATAAGGAGAAGAGTTATATCCTCGGCACAAGACTTTCGGTTGCGGCTTTGGGTATTCATTTCTCACCAAAGATGGCTAAGTCCTGTCCTGAGTGCACGGGCTGCGATCGTGCAGGAAACAAGCTTATTTTGACTTTCGACAATATTGCCGACGGACTTAAACTTTCGGAGGGTGAGTCTGTTTTGAGAGGATTTACCGTTTGCGGAAAAGACAGAATTTTCTACCCTGCGAAGGCGAGAATTCTTCACGGCGTACGTGTTATGGTTTGGCGTGATGATATCGATGAGCCGGAAAGCGTTTCATACGGTTTTTCGCCGTTCCCTGAAGAAGCTACGTTCAGGAACGTTAACGATTTGCCGGTTTTGCCTTTCAGATTCGACAGGGATCCTGCTTTCTATGCACCGTCTATGCCGTTTGCAACCTGCGATAAGCTTACTTTCGTAGGAAAGAAGGATAAAGATTCTGATTTTGAGAACCTTACGGTGTTCAAGAATTTTAAGGGTAACGGAGTTATTTCTCTCGATACCATGAATAAGACCGAGGGCAGCGCTTCACTTCATATCAGATACGAGACCGAGAACAGTCTTTACGGTTTTGAGCCGGATTTAAAGTATGCATCGCTTATGACGCCGATTGAACTTCAGAGAAGAAGCCGAGTGCTTATCGATGTTTTTAATCCTGATTCCGAGAAGAAGAAACTCAGTATTTCCGGATTTAAGGGTGAGGCCGACATACAAAAGCAGCTTTCGTGGCAGACGCTTGTTTTCGAGAATGAATCGGGAACCGGAATTTCACTTAAGGACTTTAAGATTACTGTTTTTGACAGTTCGAGAACCGGCGAGATTTATATCGACAACATCAGATTTAACTGATACTTGAGGATTACGATAAGGAGGTACCTTATGTTAGACGAATTGCTTCCCGTTATCGAAAACACAATCCTGACATCTTCGGGTGCCATCCCTGTTGTTTTCGAGGGAATTGAACATACACTTGAGAAGAAAACTCCTGTGGCAACATCAAGCCGCCACAGTTCGCATGAACTTTTGTACTTAAGAAACGGCAAGTGCGAATTTACCATAAGCGGCCGCAAAATTATGCTTGATAAGGGTTCGACGCTCATAATAAAGCCTAATACGGAGCATTCGGTTAAGGTTCAAAGCGAGCAGGCGGATATGTTTGTTTTGTATTTCGGGTTTTCGCGCGATGCGGAGACTGTAAGCAAGGCCGTAAATCAGATGAATCTTCCGAAGAAATCCGAGGAGCCTGATAAACCTCACAGCGGCCCGAGTGTTTCGGTGCCTTATATAATGGCGCCGACGTCATTGGAGAGCTTTTTCGAGTTTGCGAGCGGCTCGGAGGATATGGAAGACGATATGGCATCGCAGCCGTATGTCGTTATATCGGGAACCTATAAGAAAAGCATAAGTTCCATCATGGAGAAAATCGTTGAAGAGAGCAAAAATCAGCTTTTTTCCAAAGAACTTATGATGCAGATTATGACGGTTGAACTTATGATTACGCTTTCACGCGCCATCAGAAGCGAGTGGGAGGAGAGTTTGAGGGTTAAAAACGGCAAGGCAAGAGAGCTTGTGCTTATTGCCAAGGAATTTATGGAGCAAAATTTCGATATGGGAATTTCCGTAGCGGATGCGGCTTCGTACGTTTTCTTAAGCCAGGGATATTTTACGCGAGCTTTCAGAGACGAGCTCGGTATAAGTCCGATGTCATTCCTTATGAAGAAGAGAATCGGGAAGGCTTGCGAACTTTTGGCCAACAACGAGATTAAGGTCTCGGGAATTGCAATGCAGATAGGCTTTTCAAGCCCTCAAAGATTTAATGTTGCATTCAGAAAACAGATGGGTATGACGCCGATGGAATACAGGCGCATGATTCAGAAAGGTGAGTAATTTAATGTATAACTACGATGAAGATTTCAGAATACCTGAGGAGAGCCGTAAGAATATGGACCTCAAGAAGATTGAGACGGCTGTTCGTATGATTTTGGAAGGTATCGGTGAGGACCCTGACAGAGAAGGCTTGGTTGATACGCCGAATCGTGTTGCCAGAATGTATGCAGAGGTTTTCTCGGGACTTCACAGAGATATTTCTCAGGATATCAAGGTTTTTCATGAGCCGGGAAACGACGAGATGATTCTTATCGGCGATATTCCGTTCTATTCCATGTGCGAGCATCATCTTCTTCCGTTCCACGGTAAGGCGCACGTGGTTTATATTCCGAGAGACGGCAAGATTTTGGGACTTTCGAAGGTTGCTCGTATTGTAGATACACTCTCTCGTAAACCACAGCTTCAGGAAAGACTTACATCTCAGATAGCGGACCAGATTATCGCTTCCGTAGATGCTTCCGCAGTATGCGTAGTGATTGAGGCCGAGCATCTTTGCATGACTATGAGAGGTATAAGAAAGCCGGGTTCCAAGACGGTAACATCCGCAATGCGCGGAGGTTGCAGAACCGATGCAAGAACAAGAAACGAAGCTTTGGCTTTGATTAACCGTCAGAGAAACGGTATCTGATTTATGAGAGACGATTTCGAAGTATCGATTTCTTACGGCGGCAAAAAGGTGACCGCTTTAAACCGTCCTCTTATTATGGGAATTCTTAATGTTACGCCGGATTCTTTCTCGGACGGCGGTAAGAATATGGGTTTCTCGAATGCACTTATAGCATGTGAGAATCTTATTAAAGACGGTGCGGATATTATCGATATCGGTGGCGAGTCTACCCGTCCGGGCTGCAGTCCTGTATCGGCTGACGAAGAACTTGACAGAATTTCTGCGGTAACGGAGAAGATTTTAAAAGAGTTTGACGTTATGGTTTCAATCGATACTTATAAAGCGCAGGTTGCTTTACAGATGCTTAAACTCGGTGCCCACATAATTAACGATGTAACGGCATTGAAAGGCGATAAGGATATGGCTTTTGTGCTGGCCGATTACAGTGATCGCGGAATTGTATTGATGAGAAACGGCAAACTTGATTTATCTTCTTCCGGAAAGGAAGACTTTTCTGACGAAATCGCGAATGAGATTAAGGAAAACATTGATTTTGCTTTGGCTTCGGGCATATCAAAGTCTCAGATTCTGATAGACCCCGGAATAGGGTTTAATACCGACAGAGCGGCGGATTTAAATCTTATCGGATTTACGGAAAAAGCGACCGGAATTTTTGAATTTCCTTATCTTTTTGCTGTATCCCGAAAGAGAATTACGGATTATATGCTTGGCGGAAATTCGGATTTCGACGAAAGAGATAATCTTACCGCAAAACTTAATCAGGCGGCTTATCTGGAGGGTGCTTCGATTGTAAGAACCCATAACGTCAAAAAATACTTCGAGCTTGTCGGAGCGCTCGGAGAGTAAGGGAGAATTCGAACATGGATTATATAGAACTTAAGAACATGAAGTTTCAGGGAATCATCGGTTGTTTGGATTTCGAGAAAGAAAAACCTCAGGAATTTGTTGTGACGGTTCGTATGGGCTTTGAGAAAATTTACGGCTGCTACACCGATGAGCTTTCGGATACCGTAAGTTATGCGGATATATTTGATTTGGTGAAAAACATCTTTGACGAAGGCAGATTTAATCTTATCGAGAAAACCTCGCAGGTTATTGCGGATAAGATTTTGGAGTTTGATGCGAGAATTTGCGAGGTCAAGGTGATTGTTTCTAAGCCAGAGGCTCCGGTGGACGGTGTTTTCGAGACGATGATGACGGAAATCAACCGCGTGAGGTAAGTAAATGCAAAAGAAAGAATTGTGTGTGCTTTCGATAGGAAGCAATATGGGTGACAGAGAGGATAATCTTAAGAGAGCGGTTTTAAGACTTTCCGAAAACGGGGCGATAAGCGATATCAGGGTGTCTTCGATTTATGAGACCGAGCCCGTGGGATACGAGAACCAGTCTTATTTTTATAACATCTGCGTGTCGTTTCTTACAGATTTGGAACCGATAGAGGTACTTGATTACATTCAGGGAATAGAGCAGGAGCTTTTAAGGGTACGAACGATTAAAAACGGTCCGAGGACAATAGATTTGGACATTCTTCTTTACGGAGAACGAACGATAGAAGAAGAACGGCTTATTGTTCCGCACCCGAGAATGTACGATCGTGCTTTCGTGCTGGTGCCGCTTACGGAAATAGGGCTTTACGACGGGGATATTCCTGACGGAAAAAGTGTAAAAAGGGTCAAGGAGTTTGCCTTTTAAACTTAAAAATATATAATAACCATTACGAGAATGTTTAAGTTTACATTTCGGAGGAGTCAAATGGACGAGATAAATCAGGAAACAAGAAGCAGCAAGCCTCAGGGCGAGAATAATTACCACAGAAACAATAACGGCGGTAATTACAATAATCGCAGAAGAAATAATAACAACCGTAACCGCAACTATAACGGCGGTAACAGAAACGAAGGCAATAACGGCGGAAACGGTGAGCAAAGCAAAAATAATCACCGCACACAGTCTATAGGTCAGAATAATGCTCCTTCTTCCGAGAAAAACGTCGAGAGAAATCAGGAAAGAAACAATAATCAAAATTCGGGAGCATCACGTGAGGCTAATGCCAACAACGTTCAGAATAATCAGAATTCCAATCCTAATGCTCAGCGTAACAGAAACAATCGTCGTAACAACAGATATAACGACAGGAAGGGTTACAGAAACCGTAATGAGGTGAAGGCTGAAGAAACAATAGACGATATCCGCAAGGATAACGACAGAATCGAGAAGGAAATCTGGCTCGAGATAGCAGGCATTCACACGGTTAAATTGGACTAAAGGATATAAATTTTGGACAAGGGTTTGTTTTTTACTTTCGAGGGAATAGACGGTGCAGGAAAAAGCACCCAGCTTAAGTTTTTTCAGGATTGGCTGAAAGAACTGGGTAAAGACGTGCTTATAGTAAGAGAACCGGGCGGAACTGTTATCGGTGAGAAAATCCGTGAGGTTTTGCTCAATAAGAAAAACGGCGGAATGGTTCCTATGACCGAACTTCTTCTTTTTGAGGCAGCAAGAGCTCAGATAACGGAGGAAGTTATTAAGCCTTCTTTGGCTGCGGGTAAGGTTGTTATCTGTGACCGTTTTTACGATTCGACTTATGCATACCAGGGTTATGCCCGCGGTATGGGTTCCGAGACGGTAACATATCTTAATAATCTTGCTACGGCGGGATTGGCTCCGGACATGACGTTTGTTATGGATATAGACGCAGACTTTGCGCTTGAAAGACGCGTGGGAAGGGGCGAAGCTGCAGACAGAATGGAAGCACTCGGAATTTCTTTCCAAAGAGAAGTACGTAAAGGTTATCTTGAGGCCGCAGAAAAAGAGCCGGAGCGAATCAAAGTGGTTGATGCGTCAGGAACGCCGGAGGAGATTTTCGAGAGCATAAAGAAACTTGCAAAAGAGGTTCTTTAAGTATGGCTTTTTCCGGTTTGTTGGGTCAGGACAAAGTAAAATCACGTTTAAGCGAAGAATTGCGAAGCGGAATAGGTCACGCGTATCTTTTTACGGGACCTGAGGGCATCGGAAAGCATTCCTTCGGAAGAGAATTCGCGAAAGCGATGCTCTGCTTTAATCCGACAGAGGACGGCGGGTGCGGAAAATGCAACAGTTGCACCTATTTTGATGCGGGAACACATCCGGACTTCATATCTCTTGAGGCAGCAAAGGGCAAACGGAACATAAAAATCGACGATTTACGTGAGAACTGTTTGTCCTCGATTAACAT
The DNA here is from genome assembly GCA_045598625.1 of Saccharofermentans sp. Taxonomy (GTDB): domain Bacteria; phylum Bacillota; class Clostridia; order Saccharofermentanales; family Saccharofermentanaceae; genus Saccharofermentans. The sequence goes on along the minus strand of JAZLML010000076.1, from coordinate 79,375 downwards.
CGGATCGCAGATAAGTCACCGCAAGGTTTATCTTATTAACGCCGACAAGCTCGAAAACGTTGCGCAAAACGCTCTTTTAAAATCCATAGAGGAACCGCCGGAGGATATCTCGTTTATTTTTACGTGCTCCGATGATTCCAAAATACTTCCCACGGTTTTGTCCCGCGTGGAAACATTGAAATTTACTCCGAATACCGATGACGAGGTAAGACGTGCTTTACTTAAGTACATCGAGGAGAACGATTTCGATACCGATGTTAAGACCATGGAATTTTGCGTGAGATTTTCCGAAGGAATAATCGGAAAGGCCTTAAAAATCATCGGCGACGAAGAACTTACGGAACTTAAAAAGCAAACTTTGGATTTGCTTTTGGGAATAAATAAGAGAAGTTATACGGAAATTCTTTACACCGATTATTCTCTTTTTGACAAAAACAAAGACAGAACGGATGATATTTTGCTATTATTGACTTGGTTCATCGGAGATTTGGTTTTCCTTTCCAAAAATCCGAATACCGACAGAGTGGTAAATAACGACTGTCGAGAAAGATTATCAGAGTTCGTTTCTTCTGACAGCGAACTCAAAACCGACAATTTCATAAAGGCTGCGACAGTGATTAACACGCTTTCACACAGAATAAAAGCGAACGTTAATTTTGAGTCCTGCGTTTGCGACGCATTGATGCAGCTTAAAAAGGAGTTAACAAAATGACAAAAGTAGTAAACGTGTCTTTTCACGATGCGGGCAAGAGTTACCGTTTTACATGTGACGGTCTGAACTTAAATATTGGTGATGCCGTAATGGTTGAAACCTCGTTGGGTCTTGATTTGGCACACGTAGTTGAGGAGCCTCTCGATATCAATCCTAAATCGGTTCCGGAGGATACCTTGCCGATTCTGCGTCTTGCGAACGACAAAGAACTTGAGCGTTTCAAAACCAAGAAGGTTAAGGAGAGAGAAGCATACGAGAAATGTCTTGCTTTAATCGAGAAGCATAAGCTCGATATGAACCTTATCGATGCTGTTTTCGCATTTGACGGAAAGAAAATCGTATTTTTCTTCACATCCGATAACCGTGTCGATTTCCGTGAATTGGTAAAAGACCTTGCGGCTGCTTTCAAGGCAAGAATCGAACTTCGCCAGATCGGTTCCCGCGACCAGGCAAAACTTGTAGGCGGTATCGGCGTATGCGGAAGAGAACTTTGCTGCTGTACATTCCTTAATCACTTTGCTCCGGTATCTCTTCGTATGGCACGTGATCAGGGCCTTTCATTAAATCCGACCAAACTTAACGGTTCCTGCGGAAGACTTATGTGCTGTCTCCAGTTTGAGAAGGAAGCCTATGAGGATGCTCACCGACGCCTTCCGAAAAACGGAAAGACAATAAGAACCCCTATGGGTACCGGCGTTGTATCCGAGGTTAATCTTTTGTCGGAGAAGGTTACGGTTAAGTTTGACAGAGGCGACGAGATTGAGCAGAATGTTTTCGATTGGGCGCAGCTCGAGCCGCTTAATCCGAAACAGCACGATGATAGACCTTCCAAGGATTTTAAGGCTGATTCCGATGAGGTTTTCGACGATAAGGAAGATACGTAACAAAAAATTAATTTCAAATTTCTGATTTTTTATGTATAATCCAATTAATCATTTAAATATTAAAGGAGGATTACGCCAATGGCATATGTAATTACAGACGCTTGTCTTTCATGCGGAAGTTGCGCTGAGGGCTGTCCTGTATCTGCTATTTCACAGGGCGATACACAGTACAACATTGATGCTGATACATGCATCGGATGCGGAGCTTGCGAGGCTAGTTGCCCGGTTTCTGCTATCGTTGCTGAATAATATATAAGCGATTCATCGGCTGCAGCATTTTGACGTGCTGCAGCTTTTTTTATTTTTGAAGGAAGATATGAAAATAGAAGACAGGTGCACTCTTGAGGACTTGCAAAGAGGCGGGTTCAAATACTACCAGCTTAAAGACGGTTTCAGATTCGGAACCGATACTGCTTTGCTTGCCTGGTTTACGGCGTCCTTTATCCGTCGCGGCAAATCTTCTGATACTCCGAAGCTTTTGGAACTCGGAAGCGGATGCGGCGCCTGTTCGATACTTACTTATGCAAGAAACGGGAATGTATCGATCGATGCCTGCGAACTGATGGAAGATTCTTTTAAGGTTTTGTGCCGAAATATTGAGCTTAACAATCTTCAGGGAAAGATTAATCCGTTTAACTGCGATATCCGTATGCTTCCTTCAGAGATTAAGAACACTTCCTATGATGTGGTTTTTATGAATCCGCCGTTTTTTTCTTCCTCTAAGGGTCCGAAAACATCCTCTTCAAAATCCGATGTGGTTCTCAATGCCCGTTTTGAAGAGAACGGCAGCATCGACGATTTTATCAGAGTAGCCTCATCGAGAGTTGTTACCACCAAAGGTTTTGTTACCATGATAATGAAGGGTAACCGTTTTAACGATGTCTATGCTTCGTTTCAAAGAAACGGACTTACAATGACGCATCTTTTAAGCGTACACTCTTTTAATGACAGAAATGCCTGCATGTTCCTTGCCGCAGGCAAAAAAGGCGCGGGAACATCCGAACTTAAAATTTTGCCGCCGTTGATTTTGAATACAAAAGATGACCTTTCAGGTGATATAATCACCGACGGGAGAGTTTTGAAAATATATGAGGAGGAACATACCGATTGCTTTATCTAGTAGGAACGCCAATAGGAAATATCGGTGATTTGTCACCCCGCGCAGCCGAAGTTCTGTCCGAGGTTGATTTGATTGCCTGCGAAGATACGAGAAGAACCGGTATGCTTCTTAAATCCTTCGACATCGAGAATAAGCTGTTCTCCTATCACGAGCACAACAAGGCTGCCAAAGGTCCCGTTTTGGTATCGATGCTTAAGGAAGGTAAGAATATTGCTTTGGTAACTGATGCGGGAATGCCTTGCATAAGTGATCCGGGATATGACCTCGTTAAACTTTGCGAGCTCGAAAACCTTGACGTTACGGCAGTGCCGGGCCCCGTAGCTGCGGTAACGGCGCTTGCATTAAGCGGAATTTCAACCAGAAGATATCATTTTGAAGGGTTTATCCCGTCGGAAGGAAAAGAGCGTAAAGACCGTATTGCTGCATTAAGAGACGTTAACGTAACCATCGTTTTATATGAGGCCCCGCACAGACTTCAAAAGACCGTATCCGAACTTTGCGAAGCGGGCTTCGGTTCATGCCGTGCGGCTTTTTGCAGAGAACTTACCAAGAAATACGAGCAGATAGTTCGTATGACTTTGGATGAGGCGGTGAAGTACTACGAAGAGACTCCGCCTAAAGGAGAGTATGTAATTTGTATGGATCCAATTCCTGCCGAAGATAAGCATTCTGTTTCTTCGGATTTTGATTTGGATGCCGAAATCATAAGACTTTCGAACGAGGGAATGTCAACCAAGGAAATTGCCTCAAACTTAAGCCAATCGTTACATAAAAGTAAAAAAGAACTCTATAATTATATATTGAATCTGTTAAAATAATAAAAACTGCTTAAAAGGACTTTCACAGTGGAAAATTTCGATTTTGATTTATATAAGGGACGCGAGGAGATGTTGAAACTCCTGGACGGTACGTCACTCGATGAAATATCGGGTATTATTTCGTCCGTAATTTTAAGTTCCTTTATTATGATTCCGCGTGAAAGAAGAATGTTCTTCACGGACGGCATGAAAGATTTCTTGGGACCTATGGTGAAGCAGGACGTTTTGCTTACATCCTATCTCCAGCTTGTTCCGGATGACGAAAGAACTTCAATAGAGATTCAGTTTGAGGATGCCGTTAAGGACTTGATCCTTATGAACGGCGATATTATTACCATTGAGCATTCACTGCGTAAAGGCAATTTCGATATTTGTAAAGTAGCTGTTCACATGCAGGCAGTAATGATTGAGAAGAAAGTATATATCGTCGGTATAGTAAACGACATTACTCCTTCCATCCGTGAACGCGCTATGTCACAGCTTATAAGTAACGGTATTGATGCTTATATTTTCGCTTACGATATTGTTTATGATGTTTGTTATTGTAACGAGAGAATAGTAGAAGCTTTTGACCTTATGAGTTATAAGGTAATGAATGCGTCCCGTGAATTCAGAAGATATATTCATCCTGATGACAGCGAGAGATTTTTCGCCGGTGTCAGAGCATTTATTTCTCAGCAGTCCAATACGCTGACGGGTGACTATAAGTTCCTGTCTTCCAGCCGCGGAGAAATTCATCTTCGTGCCCTCGGAATGTCGGATGCTTCTTATGACGGAAATCCTAACGGTGACCCGCAGCTTGTAACAGGTTGCTTTACCGATATCACAAGCTTTATCGAGGACGAATCCATTCGTAACAATCTTATCGAAGGTTCTTCGGCAATTACGTTCTATGCGGATATGAAGCACGAGAAGGTTGTTTTCTCGGAGAATATCCATGAAATTCTGCCGGATGTTAATACAGAGGTATCGGGTTCCGTGGTAGAAACGATATCAGAACATATAAATCCTGATGACCGCAAGCGTTTTAAGGACATGATGCATCAGATTACAGACGGACAGCTCGAGAAGTTCTCTATCGAGTTCCGTGTTATGGATGCTTCCAATCACAGAATCTGGATAGCCTGCCGAGGCAAGAGTTTCTACGACTCTTCCAAACAGGGTCTTGTTGTGGTAGGAACCGTTTTCGACCTTACACGAATGAATGAGGTTAGGGAAGGCGTGGAGCGTAATGCATCCTGCGACGAGCTTACGGGTCTTCCTACGCGTGAACGTTTGATTTCGGATGCCGAGGAAATATTCAGAAATAAAGATTTGCTTTCGGCATCTGTGATTTTGATTGATATTAACGGCTTCCATTCGTATAACGACAGATACGGAAGATCGACAGGTAACGAGATATTGATTGCATTGGCCGAAGTTCTTCAGAAGAGACTTCCTGAAGGCTGTGCGATTTACCATATCGATGTGGATATTTTCTGCATACTCTGGCCGCATGCTTCTCGTGTAAGAGTAACCGAATATATGAATTATCTTCAGGAAGAAAGCAACCAGCCGCTTGAAGTAGGCCGCGGTTCGTTCTTCATCACATATGCTTTGGCTGCATCCATCTATCCGTCCTGCGGCTCCAACGTCGAGGAACTTTTGGATAACGCCGAGATTGCACTTCACAAGGTTAAGCAGGATAAGAAACTTAAGTATTCCATTTATTCTCCTATGGATAAGCGCGAACTTAAGGAAAAGGTCGATTTTGAGCACCAGATTTCTCAGTCCATCCGTAACAACATGGACAGTTTCCAGCTTTACTATCAGCCTTTGGTTGACGCTCAAACAGAACGCGTAGTCGGTGCAGAAGCCCTCCTTCGTTGGATTGCTCCTAACGGCGAACTTGTTAACCCTGAAAGAGTCGTAAGTGCTCTCGAGTCCACGGATCAGATGGAAACAATCGGTGCATGGATTATGGAAAGAGCCATGAACCAGTGCGCAAACTGGCTCAAAAACGGTGCGGACCCTAATTTCTACGTACATATCAACTGTACGGCTGACGATGTTGTCCGTAAGGATTTTGTAAATGACGTCCTGGTTTTGCTTGCAAGATATAATCTTTCCCCGAGGAATATTCTTCTCGAGATTACAGAGACATCCCTCATGAAGAATATTGCCGTATGCCGTCAGAATCTTATCCGTTTAAGAAGCGAGAATATAAGAATCGCTCTTGATGACTTCGGTACGGGATATTCTTCGTTTAATTACCTGCGAGAACTTCCGGTAGACGAGATTAAGATAGATAAAGCCTTTGTTGACGATATGGATACCATAGCATTTAACAGGTCATTTATTTCCGCTATCACTATGCTTGCTCACTCAATCAAGAAGCAGGTCTGCGTTGAGGGTATCGAAAGCGAGTCCCAGTCCAAGTCCATACGCGATATGGGCGCCGACGTACTCCAGGGATACTATTACAGCAAACCTCTTACCGTATTCAACTTCGAGAACAGGTTTTTTAAGTAAGTAAGTAACTTCCGTTGTTCTTTTTCAAGACTGTGCTGCACCCGGCACATTCATGATCAGTTCAAAAACCCGAAATAGGCCAAAAATCGATTTTCTCGCGGATTTGGCCTACTTTTTTTACTTCAAATCCCTTTTGACTATTTATGGTATCAACCTTATAATAAAAGACTGTTACATTATATCGGAGGTGGGTTTTATGACAGAAAAGAAACCTTATTACATTACAACGCCTATTTATTATCCTTCGGGAAATCCGCACATCGGACATTGCTACACAACGCTCGCATGCGATGTAGTTGCACGTCTGAAGCGAATGCAGGGCTATGATGTAATGTTCCTTACCGGTACCGATGAGCACGGACAGAAAATCGAAGATAAGGCTAAAGAAGCAGGAGTTACTCCTCAGCAGTATGTTGATGAGATTGTTGCAAACTTCAAAAAGCTTTGGGGCAGACTCGGAATCACATACGACAGATATATAAGAACAACCGATCCTTATCACGTTGAGTCCGTACAGCATATTTTCGAGGATCTTTATAAGAAGGGTTACATCTATAAGGGTGAATATACAGGCAAATACTGTAAGCCTTGCGAGTCTTTCTGGACCGAGAGCCAGCTTGTGGACGGCAAGTGCCCTGACTGCGGCAGAGAGTGCGTGGATGCTTCCGAGGAAGCATACTTCTTTAAGCTTTCCGAGTTCGGACCAAGGCTTGAGAAGCTTCTTACAGATGAAGAACTCGATTTCCTGCAGCCGAAGTCCCGTGTTAACGAGATGATCAATAACTTCATTAAGCCGGGTCTTCAGGATTTGTGTGTATCAAGAACCAGCTTTAAATGGGGTATCCCGGTTACATTTGACCCTGACCACGTTGTTTACGTTTGGGTAGATGCTCTTTCGAACTACATTACGGCTTTGGGTTACGGCAACAGCACCTATAACGACTACGATAAGTACTGGCCTGCAGATATTCATGTAATGGCTAAGGAAATCGTACGTTTCCATACACTTATCTGGCCTGCAATGCTTATGGCTTTGGATTTGCCGCTTCCTAAGAAGGTTTACGGCCACGGCTGGATTACATTCGGCGGCGGTAAGATGAGTAAATCTTCCGGAAACGTAATCGATCCGTTTATTCTTTGCGACAGATACGGTGTAGATGCTTTGCGTTATCACTTGCTTCGTGAGATGCCTTACGGTTCCGACTGCCCGTATACGAATGAGATGATGTTTAACCGTCTTAACAGCGATCTCGCAAACGATTTGGGTAACCTCGTTTCACGTACGGTTGCCATGGTTTTGAAGTATTTCGGTGAGAATTTGCCTACCGAGCGTGAGGCCGATGCTACCGATAACGAGCTTTTGGAGATGCTTGATAAGCTTCCTTCAAAGGTAACTTCGGATTATGAGACTCTTCATATTGCCGACGGTCTTGAGGCTATCTTCAAGGTTATCGCACGTGCAAACAAGTATATCGACGAGAATGCACCTTGGGTTCTTGCAAAAGACGAGTCCAAGAAGGCACGTCTTGCTACGGTTCTTTATAACCTTTTGGATACAATTCGCCGTTGCACAATTTTGCTTTCACCTGCAATGCCAAACACGGCTCCGCTTATTTATGAGCAGATCGGTGCTGCGGACGATATTACCACTTGGGATGCCGCTTCTTTGGTAAACGGTCTTAAGGCTGACGTAAAGGTTCAGAAAGGTCCTGTTTTGTTCCCGAGAATCGATATTGAGAAGGAACTTGCGGAGCTTGAAGCTTTGGCACCTAAGAAAGAAGAACCGAAGGAAGAAGAGAAGCCTTCCTTGGAGCCTTTGAAGGAAGAGTGCGTTTACGACGATTTTGCTAAGCTTGATATTCGTGCAGGTAAGATTTTGTCCTGCGAGAAGGTTAAGAAGTCCGATAAGCTCCTTTGCATGCAGATTGACGACGGTTTCGGCGGTCGCCAGATTCTTTCGGGCATCGCTAAATACTATGAGCCTGAAGAGTTGGTGGGAAAGACGGTTGCTATGGTTGTTAACCTCGCACCTCGAAAAATGTGCGGACTTGAAAGCCGCGGAATGATTTTGTCTGCCAAGGACGGAGACGGATACCGCGTTGTAGAACTTGATTCTTCAATCGTTCCGGGTGCAGATATTTCATAATGTCTCATTCGCATAGAGAGACAATACACTATATTAACGATTTCGAGATGGGTATGTTTGATACACATGCCCATCTTTATGATACGAGGTTTTCGGAGGAGGGAACAACCCCGGAAGATATTTTGACCCGCGCCGCCAAGGCCGGTGTTACCGATATTCTTATTCCGGGTGACTCGATTGAATCTTCGAAGGCAGCTTTCGAATTCGCGACGAAGTATAACGGCTTTGGCGGTGTCAATTTATATGCCGCCTGCGGCGTCCATCCGCATGAGGCGTCAACTTATGACGAGGCTTCCGAAGAAACGCTTAAAAAGTGGCTTTCTGAGCGCGAGAAGTACCGTATCAGGGCCTTGGGAGAGATAGGACTTGATTACTACTATGATTTCTCGCCGAGAGATGTTCAGAAGAATGTTTTCGAGAGGCAGCTTAATCTGGCATTTGAAGCGGATATACCGTTCATTTTGCACGAAAGAGATGCGGCGGGAGATTCGACCGACATCCTGAGGTCTTTTTATAAGTCCGGAAGGCTTTTAGAGACCCCCGGTGTATGCCATTGTTGTTCTTGTTCGCCTGAAATCGCGAAAATACTCGTCGACATGGGATTTTATATCGGATTTGACGGACCGCTTACTTTCAAGAATAATAAGAGAGGCATAGAAGTGTGTCGCGAAACTCCGCTTAATAGAATCGTAATCGAGACGGACAGCCCATATCTGACACCGGAGCCTAACCGCGGAAAAACAAACGAGCCGGAATTTGTGCCGTTTGTGGCGGAGAAAATAGCGGAAATTAAAGAAATGTCTTCTGAAGAAGTCTTTAAAATCCTTACGGAAAATGCTAAAAATTTATACAGAATAGACTGAAACAACACAAAGGACGGTAGTATTACATGGCAAACAGTTCTAATTCTAAGAAAGACACCATACTTATTATAGTTACGATTGTTCTGGTAATTGCTTTGGCAGCAGGTTTATTTTACGATAGAAATACTGCTGTTTTTGACAGAACACTTAAGATAGAAAGAACCGAAGATATGAAAATTCTTCATATGTATAAAAGCGGAATTATGTTTTACAGAAACTCTTATCAGGCACAGGTTCAAATTCCGACCAGCCGGCTGGGAGACTTTGTAACCCTTGTAATGAATAGTTACGATTTTGAACCTGAACTCTACAATTATGAGGATTTTGTTGAACAATTTTCCGACGTATTTGCTTCTGCGACTATACGACCGAATCCTGATCCGCAAAGTCAGATTGTAATTCTTCGCGGTACGGATTCTGATGGTAACACCGTAACGTTTGTGGTTTCAATCGAAGGTGAATCGATAGCTTTTGTTTACATATATTTTACTCGATAATATTTATCTGAAAACACTTGAAAATGCTGCGTCTTCAGAATTGTCCACAACGATTTTTCTTTTTTTTGAAAAAAGTTGTTGACATATGCAAGGTGTTTAATATATACTTCTTTTGCGTTTCGAGAGAGACGTACCCAGTAACTTAGATGGAAGCTTAGCTCAGCTGGGAGAGCATCTGCCTTACAAGCAGAGGGTCACAGGTTCGAGCCCTGTAGTTTCCACCACGATGGCGCAGTAGTTCAGTTGGTTTAGAATGCCAGCCTGTCACGCTGGAGGTCGAGGGTTCGAGCCCCTCCTGCGTCGCCAGTTAATCGGCCTGATGAGGGCCGATTGCTATTCGCCCAGATAGCTCAGTCGGTAGAGCAGGGGACTGAAAATCCCCGTGTCGATGGTTCGATTCCGTCTCTGGGCACCATAAGACTCCGAAGTAATTTCGGAGTTTTATTTTTGCCAAAAAAAGATATAATTCTATTATGCTTACGAAAAAGAAAGACTATAAATTTCTTATACTTTTGTTCTTGGTGTCACGTTTGGTTTGCGTGGCTATTACTTTTATCGGAAAAGGCTACACTGAGTGTTTACAGCTTTTTGACGGCGAGTGGTATATAAACATTGCCGAGAACGGTTACTTCAATACATCTACGTATTGTTTTTTTCCTGTTTTACCGCTTTTGATCAGATATATCGGAAAAGCAGGAGCAATAACCGTTAACCAGTCAGCTTTTTTAGGTTCAATGTTTTTGCTTTATTCTCTGGTGGAAAAGAGCAAGTCATGTAAATTTGCATTGATTTTGTTTGCTTTTTCTCCGGTGTCTTTCTTCTCGATCATTCTTTATACAGAGAGTTTGTTCTTTTTCTTTACAATTGCTTCCTATTGGATGTTTGCAAACAGAAAGTTTGGAATAGTAACTGGAATTCTTCTCGGGTTGAGTGTAGCTACCAGGAACAGCGGCTCGATGCTGTTTTTTGCAATGTTTATCGGTATGTGCTACCTTTGGTATAAGCGAGAGACCGGTTTCCTTAAAATTGTTCTTACATACGTACCTGCAACGGTTATCAGCGTCTTGTATCCGCTTTATCTCCAACTCGAGAAAGGCAGCTGGAAGCTCTTTATAGACAGCCAGTACACCAATTGGGGAAGAGGTAAAGTGTGGCCGTTAGAGTTTATTAAGTATGAGATTGCGCTTTTTAAAGATCCTACGCTCGAACCGGATGAAATACTGTTATTTGCTTTAAATGAAATCTTTTCCATAGCTATTCTCGGTTTTATTATCTATCTTCTTATTATGAAATTGATTCCATATCTGAAAAAGAAAGAGATTAATGTGGATTATCTGGTTAATGCCATTTATCTGTTGGGTAGCATTTTTGCTTTTAATTTAACTATAAGAGTAGTTCCTCATGCTGCACCGATGACAAGTTTCTACAGATACTATCTTGGTTTGTTCCCGTTATATATATACGTTTGCGATTTTGCCAAAACGAGAAACAAAAGGAGTATATCGCTGTTTTGCTTCTTTGCATTGTTTATAATTACTTCTTCGCTTTTTTCTTGCGGTTGTTATTTTTTCTGAATGAAAAATTACACAAAATAACCTTTTATATTTTGCATTATTCATATTTATTTCCTCTGTGTTTAGTATATAATCCAAATGTTGTTTTAGGGATTAATACAAACAGAGGTCTTTATGGAAAAATTTTATTCTAAATCTAAAGAAGAAACATTGGCTTTTTTTAGAGCCGACGAGATAAACGGTCTTTCATCCGAAGAAGCTGCTGCAAGACTTGCAAAGGACGGACCGAATACATTGGGCGAAGAGAAGAAAAAGCCGCTTTGGAAGAGATTCCTTTCGCAGTTTGCCGACGCAATGGTTATTATTCTTATTGCAGCTGCAGCTCTTTCAGGTTTTATGGCTTATCAGGAAGGCGGGTTCGAGGGCTGGATTGACGTTATAGTAATTCTTGCCATTGTAATCTTAAACGCCGTTCTCGGCGTATATCAGGAGGGCAAGGCCGACGATGCCATTGCCGCTTTGAAGAAAATGAGTTCACCTCAAGCCAAGGTTTTAAGAGACGGCAAAATTACCATGGTTCCTTCATCGGATGTTTGTGTCGGTGATACCGTTGCTCTTGATGCAGGTGATTCGGTTTGTGCCGATATCAGACTTTTAACTTCAAGTTCACTTAAGGCCGAGGAAGCATCCCTTACGGGCGAATCGGTTCCTGTAGAAAAGGATGCGGATGAGGTCCTTGCTGAGGACAGTTCCATCGGCGATCACTGCAACATGCTTTACATGGGTACCGCGGTTACTTACGGCCGTGCTACAGGCGTTATCGTTGCAACAGGTAAGAATACCGAACTCGGTAAGATTGCCGACAGACTTTCAAATATCGAGGATGAAGAGACACCTCTTCAGAAGAATCTCAATAAACTCGGTAAGCTTCTTGCAATTGTTTGTATAGCAGTTTGTATTGTTGTTTTCGTGGTTGACGTTTTCGTACAGAAACTCGGATGGCAGGATGCTTTGATGACGGCCGTATCTTTGGCTGTTGCTGCAATTCCTGAAGGCCTTGCAGCTGTAGTTACGATTGTTCTTGCTCTCGGTATGACCAAGATGGCTGAAAGAAACGCCGTAGTAAGACGTCTTTCTGCAGTTGAGACATTGGGTTGCGTTGACGTAATTTGTACCGATAAGACAGGTACACTTACTCAAAACCAGATGACTGTTAAAAAACTTTACAACGGCACAGATATCTATGATGTAACAGGTAACGGTTACGGTCCTGAAGGTGACGTTCTTGATCCTGACGGAAAGAAGGTTACCGTTAAAGGCGATAACCGCCTTGAGGTTTTGGTAAGAGCAGCTGTTTTGTGCAGTGATGCATCCATCACCGAGAACGACAATAAGTACGATTGTATCGGTGATCCTACCGAGGGTTCCCTTATCACATTGGGTAATAAGAACGGCATGACAAAGGCCGATTTGAACGCTTCTTTCGAGCGTATAAACGAGCTTCCTTTCGATTCCGACAGAAAGATGATGTCAACATATCACACAGGTATCAAGGAAGGCAGAATCGTTCAGTACACCAAGGGTGCTCCGGATATCGTTCTTTCACGTTGTACCAAGTTTTTCGACGGTGAGAAATCCGTTGAGATGGATGTTGAAACACTTCGTAAAATCGAAGAGGTTAACCACGGTTTTGCAACAAAGGCCATTCGTGTACTCGCATTCGCTTATAACGAGTACGATGCAGATGCCATAAAGGTTCCTGAATTCTCAGATGAGGATCAGATGACATTTATCGGCTTGATCGGTATGATTGACCCTGCAAGAGAAGAAGCTAAGGTTGCTATCAAGAAGTGTAAGGAAGCAGGTATCAGAACCGTAATGATTACGGGTGACTATAAGGATACCGCCGTAGCAATTGCAGAAGATTTGAATATGATGGGTGAGGGTATCGGCGCATTAAGCGGTGCTGAGCTCGATAACACCACTGATGAAGAACTTCTTACTCTTTGTGAGACCACAAACGTATATGCACGTGTATCTCCTGAACATAAGGTTCGTATCGTAGATGCACTTCGTAAGAAGGATCACATTGCTTCCATGACGGGTGACGGTGTTAACGACGCTATGGCATTAAAGAGTGCCGATATCGGTGTTGCAATGGGTATTACCGGTACCGACGTAGCGAAAAACTCCGCCGATATGATTTTGATGGACGATAACTTCGCAACAATCGCCAGTGCCGTTGAGGAAGGTCGTGTAATTTACTCCAACATCAGAAAGTTTGTAAGTTTCCTTCTTTCATGTAATGTCGGTGAGATTTTGGTAATCTTCCTTATCTCGCTTATTCCGGTTTCTTTGGTACCGGGTATTGCAGCTCCGCTTACGGCTATACAGCTTTTGTGGCTTAACCTTGTGACAGACAGCTTCCCGGCTTTGGCTTTGGGTCGCGAAAAGGGTGAGGCAGGACTTATGTCCGTTCCTCCGCGTAAGAAGAACGAATCAATCTTAAGCGGTTCCGTTAAGGTATCGATTTTGGTTCAGGCGTTGGCTATTTTCGTTTCCGTATGTACCGCATTCCTCGTAAGTCTTACATCCAAGGGAACCTTCTTCTTCGGTGAGTCTGCTTCAAGTCTTTCCGGAGCAAGAACGGTAGCATTTGCAACACTTATTCTTGCCGAGCTTTTCAGAGCATACTCAGCTCGTTCCGAGAAACAGTCGGTATTTAAGATTGGCCTTTTTACCAACAAGTTTATGAATATCTCGGTATTGGGTTCAATTATCTTGCTCTTTGCAGTTATCTACATTCCGAAAGTCAATTCCGTTTTCGATAACGTTGCTTTAAACGCTACCGCTTGGCTTGTAATACTTCCTTTGGCATTGATACCGTTTGCAGTGGGTGAAATCACCAAACTTATAAAGCGCAGTATGAAAACAAAATAAGGTTTGCATACCTGTGGTTTTTATGGTATTATCCAACGGTTAAATTAGTATTATTGTTATCGGAGGCATATTTCATGAGCGCTTTGGTTATTGTGCTTTCAATTGTAGATATTATTCTTGCTGTAGCTATGATTGCTCTTTTCCTTATTCAGGAAGGTAACGATCAGGGTATGGGTGTTGTAGGCGGCGGTTCTTCCGATTCTTTCTACAGCAAAGCAAAGGGAAGAACACTTGAGGAGAAACTTAAGAGATTCACACTTTACTGTGTAGTAGGTTTCGCAATCATTTCAATTGTTCTTTATCTCGCAATCTCCCGCGGTTGGTAAGAAACGATATAAATTGAATTTACGAGGGGTTGTTTCATAAGTGATTTGTTCACTTAAGAAGCAACTCCTTTTATATTCTCGAAAACATAGAGTAACCGCAATATCCCTGTCTTGTATGCGGATAACAAGCGGATTGCAAGTGAATCGCAAGCGGTTTTAGTATAAATTCCTGTATTTCTTAGTTTTATACTAAATGAGCCTACGCGCCTTGATGACTGACTTCCGCGCCTTAACAGGCCGCCTTTGCCATTTAACGAAAAACCATATAAAATCGCTTTTCCCCTGATTTTTATGGACGGTTTGGGCTCGCAAGCCCCCTTACACGCTCGAACTCGAAAAATATTGCAACCCCGGAAACGCTTTAGTATCAACGCTTTCGGGGTTTTATTATGCCTTTTGGGTACATTTTGGGTACAGATTTTTATTCTGTGCGGTATTTATCTACTAAACTGTCGAATTGAGAAACGTATTTTTCAAGTTTCTTCTCATTTCCTTCAATTGCAAATGTAGGCTTTCTTTTTCCGATAATCATTACACCCGGTATATCGGCTTTGTGTGTTTTTTCGTTATATATCATATAGTCGAGATATGGTCGTAATGCATAGCCTTCCAGTCCCGGACATTTTGCAACGATCCACGCGATCTCTTCCGTGGTAAACAGATTTGTCGGACAGTCAAACACTTCCAGTTTTTCCATATTGGGAATACATGATACATCCATATCACTAATCTTTTTTCCTGAAAAGTTTATTCTGCGAATCCCGGTGTTTTCAAGAGGTTTTAAGCTTTCTATTTCTGATGTGCGCCAAATGGCATCTCCGAACTCAACCCATTCGAGAGCAGGAGCCTTCTCGATTCCCGAGATAGAATGCAGCTTGCTGAAATCACTGATCTTAAGTGCTTTCAAAGAATAGTTCCGGCTCATGTCCCACAATCTGTCTATCTTCTGATTATGAAACCAGTTTACACATTCGAGATCTGGAAGAGTCCCAAGCAAAGACCAGTCTTCAACAGATTTATTACTGTAAAAATGTATATATCGTAACTGCCGGCCGTATTTGTTGATAAAGTACTCAAATGTATCTTGATCCAATGCAAAAATCCTTACAGATTTTACTTCCGGGTGATCAGCAAGTTTATCGATATCACTGATATACCTGATGGATCCGGCAACATCTGAATTCGCCGCTTTGATATCTAATTGCGCATCATCAAACTCGTTTTTATAACAGGAATAACCCCATTCCTGTTTGATTAACTCATGAAAATAATCAACGTGTACATCCATAAATCTTCCTCATGTCATTCCTTGTCTTTGGGATTGAGCCCCATCTTATGTGATTACAAAGCAAAAAGCAAGGTTCCTGATAACTACCATATAGAGTACGATGGCCACTACTACTCCGTAGTTTACACACAGTGCGGAAAGCCTGCAATCCTAAAAGCTACACATACAGAAATAAGAATCTGCGACAGTTACAATCGCTTGTTATGTAAACACAATCGTTCTTACAGAGACTTTCCTCGCTACATTACCGAAGACAGTCACATGAGACCGGAACATCTATACTACAAAGAAGTCAATTCCAAGGACGGTGCATATTACAGGCGATGGGCATCTGTATTTGGTCCTAACATGTTGGAATTTATAGACCGAATCCTTAAATCGTCTAAGCATGAAGAACAATCGTATAACTCCTGTGCAGGAATTCTACATTCGGTTAAGGATATTCCACACGGAATAGCTGAAGAGGCAGCTCGCCAATGCGTTGAGATGAATTCATGTAAATACAAAACATTCAAGCAGATTCTCGGAAAGATGCAGTCAGGAACCATAACCTCAGATGAGGCACTGCCTACACACGAGAATATTAGAGGAAATTTCTACAAATAAGGTATAAGACAATGGCATATAAACAAAAGGATTACACGTACAATTCAAAGTTAACAATAGAAGAAAATATACTTATGGACAGACTGTTCAAATTCAAACTTTCACATATGGCAGAAGCGTCAGAGCACAAAGTTCAACAAACTACTGCGTAAGGCAACATTGAAGTATCCTCACGCTGACTTTGACGAGTCGCTGTACGAACCTGACAGGATGCTCGATACCCATACTATAGAAAAACTTCAGACGTGCAATTGGATTGACGAACCGAAGAATCTTCTGATAACCGGGAGTGCCGGAGCAGGAAAAACACATATAGCCAATGCTTTATGTGTTACAGCATTACAACAATTACGAACTGTGAAGTATATCCGTGCTAATGCTTTGCTTCAAGAAAGTGAGAAAGCTCGTAAAATGAATTCGAGTTATGAATATACAAACGAGATGTCTTCCTATGACTTACTTGTAATCGATGACTTTGGTCTTATGGAACTTGATCTGGATAAGTGCAGAGATCTCTTTGAGATTATTGAAACTCGCGACTCAAGAAAATCTACCATTGTATGGCGGCATGCTGTTTATTTTAATGCTGTACCGAACGAAGCGGAACTGCGTACCGCTAAGTCGGAATCAGCGTTCCGATAAAGCGGAATTTGCATTAATACAAATTGTCGACGTTAAAGTATAATAATATAAAAGACATAAGGGGAGAATTCACATGATATATAATCAGTCTAGCAGAAACGGAGCAATGAAGCCTATTAATCCCGATAAGCCTCAGGGTTTTGATGAGGTAGCCCCAAGAGGCCCGCTCGAGGTTAAAAATCTTGTTGTAGGTATTTTACGAGAGAACGGCGATCACGGTGTCGTAATTCCGGATCCTTCCTTTAAGGAGACTAATTTCGGACTTGTTGATATTGCGAAGAATAACTTGAACGGTGCGCCGTTTAACATGGTTGTTACGGCTGAGATTATTAATCCAAGCGCGCCGGATAAGAGATACAGAGGAAAGATAGTTGAGGTTTTGGGAGACATCGGAAACAACGATGTTCGTATGACCGCACTTATGAGACAGTTCGGTTTAAGCGGAACTTTCCCGGATAAGGTTTTGAAGGAAGTAAAAGATCTTCCGATAAATCCTGCGGATGAGACTATTGAAGAAGAAATTAAAAACGGCAGAAAGGATTTACGTAATCTTCTTACCGTTACGATGGACGGCGAGGAAGCAAAAGACCTTGACGATGCTATTTCTTTGGAGATGACAGAGAACGGTAACTTCAGACTCTACGTTCACATTGCCGACGTTTCGCATTATGTTCGCGAGAATACCAATCTTGATAAGGAAGCTTTCTTAAGAGGTACTTCGGTTTATTTGGTGGATAGGGTAATTCCTATGCTTCCGCCTAAGCTTTCGAACGGTCTTTGCTCTTTAAATCCGGGAGTACCGCGTCTGGCTTTGACTGCCGAGATGGTTGTTGATAAAAACGGCAAGACCATTGAAGGCGATGTCTATGAGAGCGTTATTAAAAGCGATAAGAGAACGAGCTATAACGAGTGTTTTGCGGTTCTTTTTAAGCCGGATAAGAAAAACAGCGAGGAGTTCGGACCTTATATTTCGCTTTTGTGGAACATGAAGCACCTTACCGATATCCTTAAGAAGGCAAGAAGCGAGAGAGGCGCACTGCAGTTTAATCTTCCGGAAACCAAGGTTATTTTGGATGACGACGGAAATCCGACGGATGTTATGCCTTATCCGATAAACTACTGCCACGGAATGATTGAAGAGTTTATGATTTGTGCCAACGAGTTTATCGCCGAGAAGTTTAATAAACTTAAATATCCGTTTGTTTACCGTGTTCACGAAGATCCTGACAGAATAAAGATATCGGGCTTTTGTTCCGTTGCCAAAAGCTACGGTGCTTTGGGAACCATAAGAGGAAGAATTACACCGAAGGCCATAAGCGATTATATGTCTACCGTGACAAACGAGAGCTTGTTGCCGTCTCTTGAGACGATTCTTCTCCGTTCACTTGCGAAGGCAAGGTATTGCCCGGATAACCTGGGACATTTTGGTCTCGCATCTGAATATTATTGCCATTTTACGAGCCCGATAAGAAGATATCCGGATTTGTTTATCCATCGTGTTATTAAAAGTTATCTGCATAAAGAGAATCATAAGAGACATTTCGGTACAGTAAGCGATAAGGTTTCCGAGCATGCTTCCGAGATGGAGCGAAATTCCGTTGAGGCAGAGAGACAGTCGGTTGATATTAAGACCACGATGTATATGCACGAGCGTTTGGGCGAGCATTTTGTCGGAAAGATTTCGTCGGTAATCTCGTCGGGTGTTTTCGTAGAGCTCGAAAACTCCTGCGAGGGCTTTGTGCCGTTCAGAACAATGCGTGACCACTATGTTTTCGATGAGCGCGCTTTAAGAGCTGTCGGAATCAGAGGCGGAAGTATTTTGATGATTGGTCAGGAAGTGAAGATTGTTGTCGCTGCGGCTGACTTGGATACCAATAAAGTCGATTTTGTTTTCGAGGAGGATTATTCGGCACAAAAGAATAAATCCGAAACAGGCGGCAAAAAGACTCCGCGTCGCGAGAAGACAAACAAAAAGGTTGCCAGAAGAAAACTTAAGGCAACCTCGAGAAAAAGACGCAGCAATGTGCACCACAGGAAATATTAATTGTCGGCGCTGAAAGCTTTGAGACCTTCGGTGAGCTCCGGGCAGTTGTCCGAGTAAGCTACCAAATCGATAGGAGCGTTCAGATTAAGGCTGAAAATGCCCATAAGGCTTTTGGCGTCTACGACGTAGCGTCCTGCGATTAAGTCTATATCAAAGTCAAAACGGTTAACGAAATTAACAAAATCCTTAACGTCATTAATGGATTTAAGCATAACGGTTTGTTTAATCATTTTTCTTCTTTCCTTTGCGTTTATTAAGAGAAGTTTAGCACAAAGCGTACGTTTGACAAGATGAAATCTTGGGATTAACATTTTCAGCATATGACGTGAAAGGAAAGGTTTAATGAAAGTATACTTTTACACATTGGGTTGCAGGGTAAATCAGTACGAGACTGATGCTGTGCGCGAACTTTTCCTAAAGGAAGGATATGAGATTAGCGATACCGCAAAAGATGCGGATATATGCGTTATTAATACCTGCACGGTAACGGGTGAAGCGGACCGCAAATCCCGTCAGCATATAAGACGTTTGGCTAAGGAAAACCCGGAGGCAGTTATTTGTGCCATGGGCTGTAACATTGAGATGACGGACGGCTTTGTTGAGGCGGACGTTATCTGCGGCACGAGAGATAAAAATCTTCTGGTTGAGAGACTTAAGGCTTTCATTGACGAGCATGGTCCGAAGTCAGACGGAAACCGCAGAATTTTACACGAAGTACCGCCGGTTTCAAAGGAAGATACTTATGCGGATTTCGGAACGGTTCTTTCGCCTGAGGGAACCAGAGTTTTTGTGAAAATCGAGGACGGCTGCAATAATTTTTGCACTTATTGCATTATTCCTTTTGCGAGAGGCAGAGTATCAAGCAGAAGTCCCGAAAGCATTTTGGCGGAGATAGAAGAACTGGCAGGTAAGGGCTACTGTGAATTTGTTCTTACGGGCATTCACATTTGTTCGTACGGTAAGGATTTGGGTAAAGATATATCATATCTTTCCGACCTGATTCATAAGGCGGCTTTGATTGACGGCGTTAAGCGTATACGACTCGGATCTTTGGAGCCGAAAACGATGACCGACGAGTTTATTGATTTTTTGGCATCGGAACCCAAAATCTGCCCGCATTTCCACCTTTCGCTTCAAAGCGGTTCGGATACGGTTCTTAAGCGAATGAACCGCCGTTATACGGCTTCGGAATATATGGATAAGGTTAATCTTCTTCGAGAGAGATTTCCTGATATGTCGCTTACGACAGACGTTATATGCGGATTCCCGGGAGAGACCGATGATGAATTCGCGGAAACAAAGGAGTTTGTTAAGGCCGTAAAACTGAATAAAATACACGTTTTTCCGTATTCTGTCCGCAAAGGAACCGTAGCAGCAGGTATGGCGCAGGTTTCGAAAACAACAGCAAAAGAACGAACCTCGGTTTTGCTTAAGATTTCAAACGAAGCGGAAGAAAAATTTGCCGAGAACTTTATCGGTAAAAAAATCGAAGTGCTTTGCGAGAAATATAATGCGGAAGAAGGCTTTTTGGAAGGTTACAGCAGGGAATATGTTCTTACGAGAATATCTCTTCCGGAAGGGATTGACGGCAGTTCTTATTGCGGGAAAATCTTAAGTTGTGTTCCTTTTTTGTCCCATAACGGAGTTTTGCTTTCGAAAGAATTGAAAAATTAATAAATACTTAAATTGTTTTGTCTTTGTTTATGATATTATCTTAATGGTAGGGATAAGTTTTGGAGGTAATTATGGTAAATTCAGAGACTACAAGATTTAATTTTTCGAACGATAAGAGTGCCAACGTAAGAGAACTTATGACATATGTGCTTTCTGCTTTGGAAGAAAAGGGTTATAACCCGATTAATCAGCTTGTCGGTTATTTTATCTCCGGTGATCCTACTTATATTACGAACCATAAGGGAGCAAGAGGCGTAATAAAGCGTATGGAGCGCGACGAGCTTTTGGAAGTTATCATTACCGATTATTGTTCGAGACTTAAATAAGAAAGTGATTTTGAAATCGTCGGTGCTTCTGCTGAGGCACCGATTTTTATGAGGTGAAATATATGGCATCCGGAAGAGTTATGGGAATTGACTTCGGAATGAGACACATAGGTGTTGCTTTGTCCGACACTTTGAGAATTACCGCGTCGGGTTTTGAGACCGTTAACTGGAACGGCATCGACCCTGAAGCTCCGTCTGACAGAATTGCGGCAATTATTAAGGAGAAAGACGTTAAGGAACTTGTAATGGGTAAACCTTCGAGGACGGACGGTACTATGTCGGAGTCCGAGCGCAAGGCGATACTTTTCGGTGAGTTGCTTCAAGCGAAAACAGGCTTGGTGCCGACTTTTATAGATGAGAGATATACCACGGTTATCGCATCCAGATTCTTGCATGAGAACAATATTAAGGCGCAAAAACAGAAGAAAATTATCGATCAGGTTGCGGCCGAGATAATTCTTCAGGAATACCTTGAGAAGAACAGATAATCTATATACCTAAAAGCATATATGATATAATAAATTGTTATGTACTTTGTACTTACTACACTTGGGAGGTTTATTACTATGGATGAAAATAAGAAATTAGATTGTGATCAGAATTGTGAAGGTTGCTCCGGTTGTGATGAAATCGAAGACGGCGTTATAGTTCTTACGGATACAGAGACCGGCGAGCAGTTCCAGTTCGAGTTTGTTGATTCTTTCGATTACGAAGGAAAAGAGTATGCAGTTCTTCTTACACTTGACGAAGAGCCTGAAATGGTAATCGCTGAGTTGATTGAGGGTGAGAACGGAGAATTCGATATTCTTACACTCGATGACGAAGAGGCAGATCCGATTTACGATTATTATGATTCACTTCTTGACGATTGTTTCGAGGATTACGATTCCGAAGATGAAGACGAGTCAAAAGAGTAAGAGTTTTTTCTCTAAATTTAAGGCTTCCAAGCCTGTTATTAACAGTCAAAAACAAGCGAATGACGATTTAATCGTCATTCGCGATGTTTCGAGCGGAAAAGATTATTATCTTTCCGTAATCGACACCTTCGTTATAGCAAAACAGGAATATGTTGTTATGTATAATTATGAGCCCGACAACGGCAATCACCATAAGCCCGAGCTCGTAATTATGCGTTCCGTTTTTACGGATAAAGGAAATCAGCAGTTCCTTTCCATCAAAGACGAGGAAGAGCTCGACCGAGCATTTAACTGCTTTATAAGGCGTTATTATGAGTCCAAGGGTTCTAACAAATATGGAAAAAATACATCATACAAGAGTTTTTAAGCAGGAATTGATATGACACAGGGAATTGTTGAGAATAAATTCATCCGATATATTTTACCGATGATTTCTGCGGCTTTTGTAATCCTTCTGGTAGTTTTCAGCCAGCTTGTTGTACAACTGTTTTTCGCTGTTTTCAAAATCGATTATCAAACATATGAAGGAACTTTGAGCAGTGCATATGAGTTTCTTCTGGTTATTATTTTGTTGATTTACGAGAAAGCCGTTCGTGTTTTTTACAAAGACGGAAAGAAATGTTGTATCAAATTCCGCAAACCACATCCGATTACGTTTCCTGCAGCCGTAGTTATTGCATTCGGCCTTGCGGGTGTAGTAACGGTTTTTATGCTCGGTGTTTCGGAATTGGCTGAAATGTTTAAGCCGGTCGAAAACCTGATGGCAGATTATTCGGAATCTGTAGATCGCTATTCGGAAGTTGCGGTAGATGCGGTTCCGGCCTTGGATAAGATTATGAACTATGTCTCAATGGTTATTTTGGCTCCGATTGCCGAGGAACTTTGTTTTCGCGGAATTGTTATGGAGCATATGCTTAAAGAAGAGTATCATCCGGCGCTTGCGATTATTTTGTCGTCCGTCCCGTTTGCTCTGTTGCACGGAACAGCGGTACAGGCATTCTATGCGTTCTTCAGCGGATGCATTTTGGGACTTGTTTGTTATTACGGAAGAAGCATTTGGGCTTCAATTACCGTACATGCCGTTTTTAATTTAATAGGCGGGGCACTTATTATCTTTTTGACAGACGGTTGGTTTGTTTTGCCTGAAGAAATTATGAATTCGATTTCAAATATACTTGCTTTGCTCGAATTGTATTTGCCGCTTCCTGCATTTATAGCTTTGCTTTTTGTGAGACGATTTAATGCCGATAAGTCTCTCGGTGCACGTTTTACGATTAACGATGCACAACGCAGGGGACCTGTGAGAAACACTGAGTTACCTTCCGAAAATGTTGAGAATCGTTACGATGAGGATATGTTCGAATGAGAAAAGGAACTTTGATTGATATGTTTCTTCAAATAAGAAGAAGGAGATTTTTTGTTCTCCTTTCAATCGTTGTTGTCATCATTGCTATGGCTTTGGTGGTTCTTATCGGTGCGGGTGTTCTCGGAAGAAATACTTCACTTTGCAGCATACGAATCGAACGTAACGGTAATCATATTCAGAATTACGAAGGTATAGGACTTAATTTTGACCGTCTTCCTTCCAATAATCTTATAGAAGATTCTTCGTTCGAGGCGTCTTCAGAGTTTACGGTTTTTACCGTTGCCGACGGTTCAAGCGATAAGATTTTTATTAAGCCGGACAGTATTAACGGTACGATTAATTCCAATCAACTTATAGGCAGCACCGCACGTATTTATTCCATCGACGAGAGCGGTCGTATGTTTCTTCGTATTCAGGCTAACGTTACGGACTACAGCAGACTTCAGTTCGGTACAAACGAAGAAGTTGAGGATTCAGGCTGGCTTTGGACACAAGATCCGATAGTAAGGCTTATAAACACTGATTCATCCGTTGTAGCGATTACCGAGTCCGGAAAACTTATATCAGATGTTACTTCGGGCGAACTTGCCAATGTATATGATGAATTTGAGCCTGTTTTCGCAGGGCTTTCGAAAAACGGACAAACCCTCACCGCAGTGACTGATGAAGGTGTTTTATATACTTCGGCCGACGGCCGCAATTTCAGCAGAGGTCTTACATACGATTTTACGGGACTCGGAACGATTACGGGAGTAGCTTCAATCAAGAACACGGTTTTCGTGATTTCCGACAACGGAAAATCGGTTGTCTGTTCCGACGGTTGTACGGAGTTTTCGGATGTATTTATTGAGGGAACTGCGGACAAAGTTATAAATACCGATAACAGACTTTATGTTTTTACCAAAGAAGGCAAGTGCTTCTCGACCGGGAACGGCTTGGTTTTCGAGGAGGCCTCTGAAATTGAGGAAGTAATCGGTGCAGACGGCGTCAGGTGTGTATCGTCATCTTCGGATTGTGCGGTTCTTCTGACCAATAACGGAAATGTCATTTCTATAGCGGAAGACGGTGATGAGATTACAGTTCTTGAGAAAGGTCAGATTACGATAAATCCCGATTCTAATCAGTATATCGTTGTAACGGGAAACCGTATGACCATTCTTTCCGACGGCTATGGAAACGAGTATGTTACTGGTCCGGAAGATAAGACACTTCGTCTTCTCGTAGGGAAAATCGGTGAAGAGCGTGCAGTTTTTGCCGGAAAAGACAACAAGCTGTTTATTTATATGGACAACACTCTTTATCAGACATCACTTTTCGCTTCTATTACTTTGGATCAGGCTTTGGGTGAGGATCAGACGGTAAAAGGAGATATTTGCTATATAGAGTCGGAAGTAAATACTCCGATGGAAAATGCATGGGAAACTTACGGTGACGGAACTACGGCACTTATTTCGGATGAAGCCGCTTTGGGATTCGGTGAGAACAGTCTTATGTTGAGCGGTTCCGGAGAAGGTGTTCATGCGGTATCGCAGGTTATTGCGAATAACGGAAAAGATGTTTTTATTGACGGTTCCTTTATGCGAATCGATATAATGCTCAGAGCCACAAATCTTTCGGACGGTAAGGTTAATGTTTGGATATCGGGCGCCAATGCAGACGGTATAGGATTTACCGCCGAAGAAGTAAGCGACAAGTTTAATCTTTATTCTTATACGTTTGCAGTAACGGACAGCATGCTGAAAGGAGAGAATGAGATTCGCTTTAATATTTCTTTCGACGGCATCGGAAGTGTTTACGCAGACGGTATCTATTTGGGCTTTGATAAATACGATTCAGAAGGACTGCCGGAAGGTTTTGAGGATATTATTACAGGCGCTTCGCCTAACATTATGAGATTCAACAATCTCTCCGAATCTTCCAATGACAGTTCGTATTTCAAAGAACTCGAGACTTCCTTGCGTCTTGCCAAGTCAGGAAACGCTCTGCCGTGGCTTGTTTTCGATTCGTATACGAATGCCGACAGCATAGAGAAGACTTTGGAATATCTTTGCGGTTCGGTATCTTCCGACTATGGAATCATGAGAATAAATAACGGTACGGCAGTTCCATGGAACAGACAGTTCTCGGAAATCGTAGTGGAAGTAAATGACGATAACAATTTGTTTAACAGCGATCTTCAGAGAAGTGCCTATGTAGATTATATTATCGGCGCAATTCAGCAGTCCGAATACTATACAGATATAAAAGACTGCGTCGTGTTTTTGGACGGTATGAACTACGACGGCGGTACGGTATTGTCGCGTGCAGACTTCCATGCGGGGGCTTTCTCGATGAACATAGAGCAGGATTTGGCAAGCGAAGATTTTAACTATATATCATATGTCAACAATCTCTACTCTGACTTTAACTATCAGGTTCCGAGACTTACGGGAAGAGGAAACGATATCGGAGAATATATTTCTTCGTTAAGCATAAGTTCGTACGTATATAACAGTAACGATTTGGTTCCGGGCATGCGTCCGACGGAAATAACGGCAGCAAGATACGCGGCAGCACTTCTTACAGATGAAGCGTTGTTTACCAGAATGCCTGCGGCAGATGTAACCGTGAGCGATATCGGATCGTTTTATGAGACTGACATGAATCTTGATGCACTTTGCGAGCAGTATCCGGATGCGGCTGTTGAGATGAGAAATTTCAGCACTCTGTTTAATACAATCGAAGCTTTGGGTACAATAGGAAACTCAACCAGATTAAGTGTTACCGTTGCAGACCCGCTTGATGAGAATGCTGAGTATTCTGCAGAAGAGTTCACTTCGGAGGTCGGAGTGTACCTTTTCGAGAATGATAACGGACTTTATCTCGTTGTGGCAAATACATCCGATACGCAACAGCAGTTCACTCTTTCGGGGATAAATCTTTCTTTGGACGGTTCTGTGGTAAGCCGCTATTCGAGTTCGGGTGAACTTCTTACAACTCGAAAACTTGGTCGAATCGTAACAAGACAAACCCTGCAGGCGGGCGAAATTCTTATCCTTGAAGTAAATTAAGTTAAAATTCTTTTATTGGCTGTGTTATAATTAAACAAAACTTTTCGGAGGGCAAGGATATGGTATGTTCATCTTGCGGAAGCGAAGTAGCTGAAGGAAGCAAATTTTGTTCCGGCTGCGGAGCCAAAATTGAAGATATAGTTGCCGAAGAAACATCGGTTTCGGAAGCATCAGAAGAAATTAATGAAGCAGCTTCATCAGAACCTGCAGTATCTGCAGAAGAGGTTCCTGAAGAAATCGTTGAGGCTGAAGAAGTAACGGAAGCGGTTGTTGAAGAAATAGTTGAAGATGCAGCCGAAGAAGCAGCTGAAGAGATTCCGGAAGTGATTCCTGCAGTGCCTGAGACTAAGCCTCTTGTGGAGGACGCTACATCCGATGTATTCGATTTTCCTGCACCGGCCGAGCCACAGCCGAGCTTTGGCGCTCCTGTTGCAGCGCCTGTTGTAGCCCCTGTGACAGCTCCTGTTACGGCAGAACCGGTTTCTGAATCTGCGCCTTTGCAGACAATGCCTTCAGATGCTTTTGATGTTATTCCTTCGGAGGCAGCAGTTGCCGGAGCGGCAGCAGGTGCGGTCATTCCTGAGAAGAATCAGAAGAAGCTTGATAAGCTTGACAAGAAGCTTGAGAAGAAAGCTCAGAAGGATGCCAAGAAGGCACAGGATAAGGCTGACAAGAGCCGTCTTAAGTTTGAGCAGCAGCAGAGAATACAGGCTGTTCAGGATTCCGTTCCTAGTCAGTTTAAGCCACTTAAGACATCTTCTTACTTCTGGCTTTTGTTCCTTGCAGGTGTGCCTGTAGCTGGTTTTATAGCAGTAATTATTCTTTCTTTTGCAGGTCACAATCAGAACAGAAAGAAGTTTGTAAGAGCTTTGCTCGCTTATTACATCATCGGAATTATTCTTTTCTTTGCTGCTTGCATTGTTCTTTATGCAATTAATCCGAGCGGCGTATACGGAATCGTAGATGCATTTCTTGATATTTTCGGTGCCGTAATCTGATAATTTGTTACATTGAATTTCACAAGGTGCTGTCTCAAACCGAAATGCGGTTTTGGGACAGCTTTTTTCTCCTGAAAAAATCGAAATTCTGCAAATCCGCTGTGCTTTCTTTACTTAGATGCACTTCTTTTTAATGATTTTGAGTAAAAGCGTATAGAATTGGTTTTTGGGCTTTAATCTATACGCTTTTTTCTTCTTTGTGGACGTTCTTAAGATGCCCCGCGATGTAAAAAGCGTATAGAATCCACGCTTTTTTCGATTCTATACGCCTTTGGGTACTTCAGATTAGGGTTACTGTCCTAGATGCAACATCAAAAGCGTATAGATTTGAAAATAAAGAATAATCTATACGCTTATTTGACAAATACATGGATCTCCCAAGAGTCGATTCTTCAAAAAGGCGTATAGATGAGATGTTTTCGCACCTCATTATACGCTTTTTTAAAATGCAGCATTATTTCCTGATTTCCTACGTTTCTATACTACTTTTCCTTGTGTCATGAACCTAGTTTTCGCGATTTGCAGTATAGAAAATTCAAATTCCGCAAAATCTATACTGTAAGCTGGCTTCTCGGAATTCTTCAGACAGCACCTCTGGTTTTGTCGGAGAGTAGGAAGAAACAATTTGCATTGTGAATAAAACCTCAGTGACTCTGATTTGTAACATAGGAGAATTACAATAGGCATATCGGGAACTATATTTTTTGGAGATGATGATATGCAGGAAGAATTGATTTCAAAGAAACAACTTTTACGTGCAGCCCGTATTTCGTACGGAACACTTTATCGTTGGAAGAGAATGAACCTTATTCCGGAGTGCTGGTTTATCCATAAGGCAACGGCAACAGGTCAGGAGACCTTCTTCCCGCGCGAGAAAATTTTCGCTCGTATAGACAGAATCAAAGAATTGAAGAAGGATTTAACCGTTGAGCAGATGCGCGAATTGTTTTCTGCCAATGTTAAGAGCTTTAAAATCCCATTTAGAGATTTCGATGAGTTGGGCTTGGTAAGTAAGCTTGCACTTACGGCTTTCTCCAGTGTTTATCCGGAGAAGAAGGTATTGGATTTTGACGACGTTTTCGGAATGTATGTTGTTGACAGTCTTATGCATCAGTCGGGAATATATCTCGAGGACGCAAAGCAGGTGTTAAGAATGCTTTGTAAGTACCTTTCAGTTGAGGCAAGTAAAGAATACCAGCTTTTGCTTCTTCGAAAACTCGGTGTTCCGATGACTGTTCTTGTTTCCGGCGAGGATGACATCCTTTTGGAGGACAACACAGAGATTATTGCCTGCGCAAATCTTATGGAATTTGAAGAAGCTTTGAAAGATCAGCTTATAGCATAATCAGGAGGGACTTATGCCTGATAATTTGACCGAACTTAAGATTCAGAGACTCTCAGTTATGTCGGAGCCTATGCGACTTCGCATCTTAAAACTAATTGCAAATGCGGGTGAGCTTCGTGCCATCGATATTTTGCCTGAGTTCGGTATTACGCAACCGACTTTGTCCCACCATTTGAATCAGCTTACCGAGTATGAGATTATCACCGCTCGAAAAGACGGACGTTGCACATACTATTCCATTAACAAGGATACAGTAAACGAACTATCGGTCTTTGTTTTATCTCTTTCAGAGCCACCGATTGTAAAGACGGTAAGAGCAAGAAAACCTTCTGTATCGGCATCTCCTGTCAAGAAGGTATCTGCGCCTGCTCCTGCTCTTAAAAAGACAGCTTCCGTTCCGGAGCCGAAGTCTTTGATAGTAAGCCCGGATTTGGAAGAAATTAAGAAGGGTAAGAAGAGCAAAAAGAAGGATAAGGACAAGAAAAAGAACAAGGATAAGGATAGAGATAAGAAAAAGAAGAAAAAGTGATGAGAAAGTAAAAGCGTTTTTGATACACTTCTGTTTTTCCGCCCGCAGGTAAAACTGCGGACGGTTTTTTTGTTTCCGAAGTTTCTGCTGAAATCATGGGTGTTTGGACCTCTTATTTCACCTTGACATCAATATTGCCATCATTTGACACCCATTTGATGGCAAATCTGATGCCCGAGACTAGTCGATATTCAATAGAGAAACGTGAAGACACTTTTGGGGTATTCCGAAAGTACAAATATATATAATCTAAAGCATATGTAGTCTACTAAGAGGTAATGGAATAAATCTTGATATCTCTTTCGCGATAATTCCGGAACACAAAAAAGGACCGTTTCCAAAAGGAAGCGGTCCGTAGTTTTTGATGATTGGATTAGAAATCACTTATCCTTCAAAGCATCTCTGATCTCAGTAAGAAGCTTAACTTCCTCTGAAGGCTCAGCAGGCTCTTCTGCAGCAGCTTCTTCTTCCTTCTTCTTCATGGAAGCGAGCTTCTCGTTAGCCTTCTTGATTGCTGTGATTACAAGGAAAATGCAGATGGCGATAATCAAAAACTCAAGAATTGTGTTAATGAATGTACCGTATCTGATTGCATTCTCAGGTGTAACGATTTCTCCTGCTTCGTCCAAAACTGCAGGGGAAAGGACAGCCTTCATGTCATTGAAATCGATACCGCCGATAAGTTTACCGATAGGCGGCATGATGATGTCGTTTACGAGTGAAGTAACGATTTTACCGAAAGCACCGCCGATGATAACGCCGACTGCCATATCGATAACGTTTCCTTTACTGATAAACTCTTTGAAATCCTTCATTAATCCCATAAAACCAACTCCTTAGATATGTTTTAAATATTCAAATCAGCAAAACTGCTTGATTTCTTCAGGAAGTGAGTCTACGTCACATGTCATAATGAGAGTAACGTTGATGTTCTTATCAGCGAGGAAAGCGTCGAGCTTGATGAGGAAATCCTTAAGGAGGTCAAAATCCTCACAGCTTGCAACTTTCTTAATGCTGTCAATAAAAATGTGTGTAAGGTCGTAATCCTTTGAGCAAATTCCTCCGATAAACGAAAGAAGCTGATCAAAACCGGAACAAGGATACTCCGTGATGTTAATCAGCCTTACATTGTGATTCAATAACTGGTCGAGACGATTGCCTCTTTCAATGCATACAACATTGTTGTCTTCTACGGCAACACTGTTGATGTCCTCAACAAGCTTAGCCGTCTTTCCCGTTCCCTTAGCACCTGCAATAATCTTAATCATAATAAATATCTCCTTTGGCTTATATTATCCATTGGATAACTGGATAAATTTATTTTATACGAATCTTAGTGTAATTTGAATAGCGAATTGTGTTATTTTAGGTGCGTATTTGTGAACATTTAACATATTTAAAATTTGTTTGCTTAAACATCGGCACATATGGTAGAATACTTATGTTTTATGATTAACTTCAATGAAACGGGCCTTTCGGGTCCGTTTTTTGTTCGTTTAAGGGAGGTTTTATGGCAAAACGTTCGAAAATAGCACAGGCAGCATTCGATGTATCCAAGCCGCTTGCGGAGGAGATGGGATTCGAACTTGTTGATGCGGAATACAAGAAAGAGGGCCAGTATTGGTTTCTGAGATTGTATATCGATAAGAAGGGCGGAATTTCCATTGACGATTGCGAAGAGTTTTCGAGAGCCGTAGATCCGATTTTGGACGAGAAGGTTGAGCATGATGCCGATTATTTTGAGGTGTCTTCACCGGGACTTACGAGGCCGCTTACGACTCCTGAGGACTATGTACGTTATCAGGACGAGCTTCTTGAGGTATCGCTTTTCGAGAAGGTTGACGGCGTAAAGGACTTTACGGGACATGCCAAAGAAATAAGCGACGAAGGGGTTGTCTTTGAGTTTGAGGACAACAAAGAAACAAAAACAATGTTTTTGAAGTACGAACAGATGTCAAAAACAGTAAGACACATTGAATTTTAATTGCCGGGAGGTTTGTAAAAATGGCTAAAAAGACTGATAATTCTGAGCCTAAGGAGAATTTTTTGACCGTTGCAAAAGAGCTTGCAAAAGAGAGAGGTCTTGATGAGGAAGTATTGCTTCAGGCTATCGAAGATGGTATCGTAGCAGGTTTCCGTCGTGAGTTCTCCAGTGCTAAGGGAATTAACGATGTAGGTGCCGAAATCGACAGAGAAACAGGTGAAATCTTCGTTTATAAGCTCGTTGAGGTTGTAGAGGAAGTTTTGGATCCTGATAACGAGATTTCTTTGGAAGAGGCTAAGGGTATGGACGATGAGGTTGAACTCGGTGACTCCCTTGAAGTAGGTCTCGACGTTGATAAGCTCGGACGTCTTGCTGCTACAGCTGCAAAGAGCGCAATCTCCCAGAAGGTAAGAGATGCTGAGTATAACAGAATCTATTCCGATTTCTCAGATAAAATCGGTGAGATTGCAACAGGTATCGTACAACGTAAGGATTCAAGATATGTTTATGTTGATATCGCAAGAGCAGAGGCTGTTCTTCCGAAGGATCAGCAGATTAAGAATGAGATATATGACCACAACACAAGCATGAAGTTCCTTGTACAGTGTGTTGAGGAGCATAACGGTCGCCCTTCCATTCGTGTTTCCAGAACAAGTCCTGAGCTCGTTAAGAAACTTTTTGAACTTGAGATTCCTGAA
The DNA here is from genome assembly GCA_045598625.1 of Saccharofermentans sp. Lineage (GTDB taxonomy): Bacteria > Bacillota > Clostridia > Saccharofermentanales > Saccharofermentanaceae > Saccharofermentans. Next base: position 47,577 of record JAZLML010000076.1, on the reverse strand, counting down.
ATCGCTGCAGGCGAAGTAGTAATTATGGCTGTATCCCGTGAGCCGGGTTCACGTTCCAAAGTTGCTGTTCGTTCAAGAGGCGAGAACATCGATGCAAAGGGTGCTTGCGTAGGACAAAGAGGACAAAGAGTTCAGCAGATTATGCAGGAGTTGGGCGGCGAGAAGATTGATATCGTTGACTATAGCGAGAACATTGCTGAGTTCATAAGCGCAGCTTTGCAGCCTGCAAAGGTTGACAGTGTTGACGTTGAAACATTTACAAGAGACGACGGAAGAATCGAGAATCGTGCTCAGGTTGTTGTTGAAGACGATCAGTACTCACTTGCCATCGGTAAATCAGGCCAGAATGTTCGTTTGGCTGCAAGACTTACCGGCTGCAAGATTGATATCAAGACAAGATCTACGGTATCTCAGGTTGAGAGCGAGAACTTCATAAACGAGTTTACCGTTGTTGAGGCAGAGGAAGAAAACTGATATGAAGAAAAAACCGCAACGCATGTGTGTGAGCTGCCGAGAGAAAAAAGACAAGAATGAGCTTGCCAGAATTGTTCTCTTGGAGGACGGAAGCATAGTTTCCGATCCTACCGGTAAGATGCCGGGCCGCGGTTCATATATCTGCCGTAACGAGAAGTGCATTAAAGAGGAGATTAAAGCGCACAGACTTTCGAAGGGCTTAAGACATTCATTAAGCGCTGACGAGATCGAAAACGTTGTGAAATCGATTCTTGATGCGGCCTTAGAAGGAGATGCGAATTGACCGAAGACAGAATTTTGGGATTCATGGGACTTGCCATGAGAGCGGGAAAAGTAATCTGCGGTTTTGATGCGGTTTGTAATTCCCTGAAGAAAAGAGAAGTTAAGCTTCTGATTTTCGCCGGGGATATATCGAGAAACACTCTTGATAAGTTGCTTACTTTGGGAGAGAAGGGTATCAAATTACCTGATGCATATAGTTTCTCGACAGCGGGACGTCTCGGAGACGCCCTGGGAAAATCTCCGAAAGCGGTTATCGGAATTTCTGATGACGGCTTCGCGCGAAAATTAAGTGAAATGTTGAACGATTTTGATGAGGAGGGCAACAACTGATGGGTGAAGACAACGAAAACAAGCAGTCTATAAGCATGAGCGGTGTTTCAGGTAACAAGGAGCTCAGAGTCAGAAAAGTCCACAAGAAGAAGCCTGTTGAACAAGCAGGTGAAAATATTGAAAGTAAAGCTGAACAGGTGAAGGCTCCTGAAGCAAAAGCAGAGCCTGCCGTTAAGCCTGTCGAGAAACCGAAGGCTGAAGTTAAGCCTGAAGTTGAGGCTAAACCTGAAGTTAAAAAGGAAGCTAAGCCGGAAGTTAAAAAGGAAGTAAAAGCAGAAGATAATTCCAAGACCGTTGAAAAGTCTGAGAAAAAGCCTTCTGAGCCTGAAGTTAAGGCCTCGGAAGAAAAGCCTGCGCCTAAGACAAAGGTATCTTCCGCAGTTATCGCCATGCCTGATAAGGCAGCTCGTCCGAGCGACGGTCAGGTTAAGAGAACTTCATATTCCAACAATCGTGACGGACAGAATCGTTTCCAGAGAAACGGTGACGGTCAGGGTCGCGGAAATTACGGCGGACAGAGAAATAACGACCGCGGCGAAAGAGGCGGTTTTGAGAAGCGTCAGGGCGGCGATTTCAGAAACGGAAACAGTTTCAAGGGAAATAACGGCGGCCAGGGCGGTTTCGGCAAGGATAAGGACGATGACGATCAGCCACGCCAGATGCAAAGAAAGGTGACAAAGCCTAAGCAGGAGTCACCTATCGATGAAGGTAAGAAGAGCAGAGCTAATTTTGCCGAGCGTAACGCTTTCGATAAGAAGAGAACAGAGAACACAGAGAACAGACGTGATAACGGTAAGGGTGCCGGAAGTAATGACAGACGTTCCAAGAACGACTTCAATAATTATAAGGGCAGAAGTACCGATGCTTTCGGTGAAGATTACGACGGTTATTCGTACGGTTCAAAGAAAAAGAATAAGAAGGCTCAGAAGGTTGAAGCTGCTCCTGTAGTTCAGCAGATAACAGATATTCAGCTTCCTCCGTTTATTACGGTTAAGGACTTTGCTGACGGTATCGGCAAGAAGAGCGGTGACGTAATTAAGGAACTTATGAAGCTCGGTATTCTTGCTACAATCAACCAGGAACTTGATTTTGATACGGCTTGCCTTTTGGCGGATGCTTTCGGAATTAACGCTGAACCTATTACTGAGGTTACCGAGGAGGATATCCTTTTTGATGAGGCTGAGGACAAGGAAGAAGATTTGAAGCCACGTCCGCCGGTAGTTGTAGTTATGGGTCACGTTGACCACGGTAAGACATCGCTTCTCGACAGAATCAGATCTTCATCCGTTGTTGCAGGCGAGGCAGGCGGAATTACGCAGGCAATCGGTGCTTATACGGTAAGACTTAAGGGTCGTCAGATTACTTTCCTCGATACCCCTGGTCACGAAGCATTTACAACGATGCGTGCAAGAGGTGCGCAGGTTACTGATATCGCTATCCTCGTAGTAGCTGCAGATGACGGTGTAATGCCGCAGACAATCGAGGCTATTAACCATGCCAAGGCAGCTAATACGGAAATTATCGTAGCCATCAACAAGATGGATAAGCCTGGAGCAAATCCTGATAAGGTTAAGCAGGAACTTGCCAACTATGAACTCATTCCTGAAGAATGGGGAGGTTCCACTATTATGGTACCTGTATCCGCTAAGATGGGTCAGGGTATCGATGACCTTCTCGAGATGGTTCTTCTTACGGCAGACGTATTGGAACTTAAGGCAGATCCTAAGCGTCAGGCTAAGGGTACTGTTATCGAGGCTAAACTTGATAAGGCAAGAGGTCCTGTTGCGACGGTTCTCGTACAGAGAGGTACTCTTAAGGCAGGCGATTCCGTTGTTTGCGGTCCTATGATCGGTAACATTCGTGCTATGTACGATGACAAGGGTTCCGATATCAAGAAGGCAGGTCCTTCTATTCCGGTTGAGATTTTGGGTCTTCCTGAAGTACCGGAAGCAGGTGAGACACTTTATGCCGTAACAGACGATAAGATGGCTCGTCAGCTCGTTGAGAAGCGTAAGATTAAGCTTCGTGAGCAGCAGCTCCATAAGAGCTCCAGAATGAGCCTTGAGACTTTGGCTCAGACGCTTGCCGAAGGTGATGTTAAGGATCTTAACCTCATCATCAAAGCAGACGTTCAGGGTTCCGTTGAGGCAGTTATCCAGTCTCTCGAGAAACTTTCCAACGACGAAGTACGTGTTAAGGTTATCCACGGCGGCGTAGGTGCCATCAACGAGTCCGATATCGTTCTTGCAGATGTATCCAATGCCATCATCATCGGATTTAACGTACGCCCTAATGCAATCATTACGGAGAAGGCTAAGGAAGTCGGTGTTGATATAAGACTTTACAGCGTAATCTATAACGCTATCGAGGATGTCGAGAAGGCTATGAAGGGTATGCTCGCTCCTACATTCGAGGAAGTTGTTTTGGGTCACGTTGAGATTCGTGAACTCTTTAAGGTTTCCGGTGTCGGAACAATCGGAGGTTCTTACGTACTCGACGGAAAGATTGCAAGAAACTGCGACGTTCGTGTTGTTCGTGACGATATCGTTGTTTATACGGGTCATCTCGCATCTCTCCAGAGAATGAAGGATGCCGTGAAAGAAGTAAACGCAGGTTACGAGTGCGGTCTTTCAATTGAGAACTATAACGATATTAAGATCGGTGACGTAATCGAAGCTTACGAGATGAGAGAAGTAGAGCGTTAATTTTTGATTAATGTACTGTCTTTATGCTCCTTATTAGAAGGGGCATAAGGGCAGTTTTGATTTTTTGACGGAGGTAATTACATGAGAAGAAACAGAGCACAAATCGTCGGTGACGAGATGCAGAAAGTTCTTTCCTCTATTATTGCAAACGATGTTAAAGATCCGAGAATTCCGTTTTTGACTTCGATAACGGAGGTTAAGATGTCATCGGATTTGACGCATGCGGTTTGCTATCTTTCCGTTTACGGAGACGAAAAAGTTAAAAATGACTGTCTTACGGCTGTTTTACATGCAACGGGCTTTATTAGACGCGAAATGTGTAAGCATATTAATCTTCGCGTGGCGCCGGAACTACATTTTAAATTGGATAATTCCATGGAAAATGCCGCAAGAATTAACGATCTTATAGATAAGACCATTAAGCACGACGAAGAGGTTCGTGCCAAAACGCAAAAGAACGATGGGGGAGAAAGCTCCGAAGAAGGGTGATTATATGAGCGATACCGATTTGTACTTCAAAAAAGAAGCCTTTGCACGATACTTTACGGAAAAACTTGTTCCGATAGCAGAAAATCACGGAAAAATATATGTTTTCGTGCATGAACACGTGGACGGAGACTGTATCGGATCCTCCTGTGCTCTTTGTACGGCACTTCGTATTTTGGGCGCCGATTGCGAGGTTTTGGTAGCGGAAGAACTTCCGTTTATGATGAAGCATTTAAATCTTGAGGATATCGTTACAGATATAACCGGTAAAGCCCCTTCGGAATTTGAGGCCGCCATTGCAGTAGATTGTGCCGATTTTTCACGTATGGGCGGTGCGGGCGAAATTTATAAGAAGTGCTTAAAGCCTTTTATCGTAGATCACCACGCAAGTGTTAAGAACGACGGGGATAATATGTGGGTTGTACCGGAGGCGTCTTCGGCAAGCGAACTTGTTTACTATCTTATTTGCGAAGTTGCAAAACTTACGGGAAAGAGAACGGATGAACTTATAACCGCAAGATCGGCCCATCTTTTGCTCGCGGGTATCATTACCGATACGGGACGTTTTGCTTATACGAATACAAATCCGGAAACACTTACCGCGGCTTCAGAACTTGTTAAGCTCGGCGGTAATATAAGTTCCGTAATGTATTGGTTTTTCGATTGCAAGCAGAAGGAAGAACTTCTTATCTGCAGTTTCCTGGAGTCACAAACGCATTTTGACTGCGGAGGAAAAGTTGCAAGCACGGTTGCCAAGAAGGAACTTTTTGAGAAGTTCGATGCAGGTAACGATTCCATAGGCTCCGTAGTATCGCACTTAAGAGATGTGGACGGTGTAAAGGTTGCTTTCGTTTTAAGAGAAACCAATGACGGAAAAATTCGTGTAAACATAAGATCCGAGGAGCCGTTTAACAGTTCGGAGTTTGCTGAAGGTTACGGCGGCGGAGGACACTTAAGAGCCGCAGGTTTTACCATCGAAGGCCGTGATATCGATGAATTAAGGGATGAAATCGTATCTAAGGCGTCCAAACTTATTTAAGGATTATTGAAGCAACATCATGGAAGAAAGCATACTGATTCTGATCAATAAAGAAGAGCAGATGACTTCTTTTGCCTGCGATTCGCGGGTGAAGAAGATTTTCGGTACTCGAAAAGTAGGTCACATGGGAACTTTGGATCCTTTTGCCACGGGTCTTTTGCCGATTTGCGTCGAAAAAGGCTTACGATTTATCAGATTCGGCGATAATTTCGATAAAACATACAGGTGCACGGCGGTTTTCGGAAAAACTACAGATACTCAGGACAAGGACGGCGAAGTAGTGTCCGTAAATACTCCTTCAAAAGAGGAACTGGATGAGCTTAAAGCGACCGATTTCAGAGCCGTAAGAGATGCTTTTGCAAAGGTTAAGGAGACCAAAGAACAGCTCCCGCCTAAGTTTTCCGCCAAGAAAATAAACGGTCGCAAAGCCTATGATTTGGCGAGAAACGGTGAAGCATTCGAGTTAAAACCGAATAAAATCGAAATCTACGATATCAATATTCTTGATATCGGCGATTACGAGGATTCTTTTTACGTAACATTCGAAGTTAATTGTTCCAAGGGAACCTATATCAGAACGATTTGTGAGGATGCAGGAAAGATTTTGGGTTACGGTGCCTATGCTTTAACACTTCAAAGAATTGCCACGGGACCGTTTAACGTCAAAGATGCGATTACCTTGGACGAACTTGAAGAGAAAATTAAGGTCGAAGACTATTCCTGCATATTAAATGCGGCAAAAATCACCGAATATATGCCGGAAATAAAGCTAAATCAGAAACAGACGGAACTTATAAGAAACGGAAGAAAACTTAAGGCATCGCTTTTTAAGCAGGACTTAAGCCTTATTAAGGATAACGAACTTGTCCGTTGCACAAACGGCGATGAACTTGTTGCGGTTTGCTATTTTGTGACGGAAGAAAACGAGAGAATTCTTAGAATAGAAAGAATGCTTGCGGGAAATTGAAAGGTGCTTTTTGATGAAAGTCTATAATCTGGACATCGAAAACGGAAAAGTTCTTACAAATCTTCCTTACGAAGAAAAACGTGCGGTGGCATTGGGCTATTTTGACGCGCTTCATAAGGGACATACCGATATCATTAAATCTGTGGTTTCTTACTCACGTGAGCATAACATATTATCCTGCGTTCAGACCTTCGATAACTTTCCGGCGCGCGACTTGCCGACGATTCTTACCTTGGAGGAAAGACTTGAGATTTTGGAGTCTTTGGGCGTTGACGAGGTAGTTTTTATTAATTTTTCCGACGAGGTTAAATCGACCGAAGCAACCGAATTTTACGGAAAAATCATTAAGAATGCTTTTAATTCAGAGGCTTTGTTTTGCGGAAATGATTATTCTTTCGGAGTCCGCAAATCAGGTAACAGCAAGCTTTTGAAGGAACTTTCTTCAAAAGACGGCATTAAAACTTTTGTTTTCGATGATATATTGTTCGAGAAACAAAGAATCTCGTCCACCATAGCTTATGAGGTTTTGAAGCAAGGCGATGTTAAGACCTTCAAAAGACTTTGCGACGGGAGGTTTTATTCGTTTAAGGGAACCGTTACCGTCGGAAAAAAACTCGGAAAGACTTTGGGTTTTCCTACGATTAATATCGGGATACCGGATAAGAAATTCATTCCGAAATTCGGAGTATATGCATCTTACGTACTTATCGACGGTATTTTAAAGTGCGGCATTACCGATTTGGGTCTTCGCCCGACGGCCGAAAACAGCAGTATACCGCGTTTGGAGACATTTATTTTCGATTTTGACGAAGATTTATACGGTAAAGAAGTTACGGTTTTACTTGCGGATTTTATCAGAGAAGAAAAGAAATTCGAGTCGCTTGACAATCTTAAATCTCAGATTTCCGACGATATAGTATCCGCGAAAACCCGTCTTTCCGAAAATGAATGAAAATATAGGCAACACTTAAATATTTAAAATAAAGGTGGTAGAATAACAGTTGCATTTTTTAATCTGTCACCAAGGGAGATTTTTATGGGTAGTACGGAAGTTCGTTTCCCGGGTTTGGGAATAACGTTTAATGTAAATGATGTTGCTTTCTCAATAGGAAGCTTTGAGATAAAGTGGTACGGAGTCATAATCGGTTTGGGCGTTGCTCTTTGCTTTGCGCTCGCCATTTACCAGGCCAGAAAAAATAAGTTCTCATCGGATTTGGTATCGGATATTTTACTTCTTTGCCTTCCGAGTGCAATTATCGGCGCCAGACTTTACTATGTTTTCTGTAACTGGGATTACTATTCCACCGATTGGAAGCTTGTGGTAAATACCAGAGCAGGCGGCCTTGCCGTATACGGCGGTATCATCGGAGCTCTTCTTGCTCTCCTTATTATGTGCCGCATAAGAAAGATTTCTTTTGCTACATGCACGGATTATTGCATTCCTTATCTTGCATTGGGTCAGGCAATCGGCCGTTGGGGCAATTTTTTTAACCAGGAAGCTTTCGGTACGACAACCACTCTTCCTTGGGGTATGACAAGCAACGAGATTTCTTCTTATCTTGCAAGATATTGTCCTGAACTTGATCCTACGATGCCGGTTCATCCGACTTTCCTTTATGAGTCGATTTGCAATCTGATTTTGTTCTTTATCCTTCTTAAGGTCAGAAAGAACAGCAAGCATTCTTTCGAAACTACATCTGTTTATCTTATCGTTTACGGGGGTGCAAGATACTTTATTGAGGGCCTTCGCACGGATTCTCTTTACATCGGTTCCACAGGAATCAGAACTTCACAGCTTCTTTCCGTAATTCTTGTTCTTGCAGGACTTCTTTGGATTGCCTTTGCCAGAACTAAGGACATTATGAGAACGCCTTTGCCTGAGAAGTTTATTCTCAAGGAAGAAAGCAAGTTCATCATTGATGCACCTGTTGAGACCGAAGTTTCCGAAGAAGTTTCCGAAAATGCTGTATCCGATGAAAAGGTTTCAGAAGAAACTGTATCCAATGAAGAAGTTTCCGACAAAGAAGACGATATATCAGAGAAAACTTAATGGAATTACATAAGTCAGGTATCGAAAAATCACGCAACAGTTATATCAAAACAATCGATTACTATCTGGTTGTTCCGATTATATTGCTCACTGTTATCGGTCTTTACGTTTTAAATCTGGTGCTGAATCAGGAAGGTTATGTAGGTGACTTCGGAAGACAAGTGCTTGCAAGCATTCTCGGAATTGTCATCACCATAGTAATCTGCTTTTTGGATACCGATATCCTTAAATTTGTAGGATGGGTTATTTACGGTGCCTCGATTTTCCTTCTGGTTTTGGTTCCTATAGATAATTATGATATGTCTTATCTTTGGGGTGCCGATTCCTGGCTCAATCTTCCTGTCGTAGGAACATTCCAGCCGTCCGAGCTTGCGAAAATCGGACTTGTTATGGTTTCGGCCTATTTTTTTGAGCAGATGAAAAACAAGGAAATCGGTGTTTTTAAAGGCTTGGGACTTATTGCCCTGGTTTATTCCGTTCCTATGCTTTTGATTCTTTCCCAGCCTGACTTCGGTACCGCAATGGTTATCATGTTCTCGTTTGTTTGTGTATTGTTTGTATGGGGAGTAAAGTACAGATATTTTCTCTTGGCGGTTTCCGCGGCAATTGTTTGCGGTGTCCCGCTTATCTGGAATTTCTATCTTGAGCCTTACCAGAAAAAGAGAATTCTGTCACTCGTTTTCGAAGGTTCGGATCCTCAGGCCGAGTATAACCTTGTTATGTCTAAGGCTGCGATAGCATCCGGAGGACTTTCGGGAAATGACACCGGAATATTTGTGTCGGTTCCGGTAAAACAAAGTGACTTTGTTTTTTCTGCTGTTTCCGAACGCTTGGGATTCATCGGAACAACGGCCGTTATTCTCCTCGCTTTCTTTTTCCTTTGCAGATGCCTTTATGTAGCTTCCAAAGCCAAAAGAAGTGCCTATTCGTATATTGTTGTAGGTCTTACGGCAAGTTTTGCTTTCCATTTCATAGAGAATATGGGTATGTCTGTAGGACTTCTTCCTATTACCGGTATTCCTCTCCCGTTTGTAAGTCAAGGCGGAACGGCAGTACTGGTAAATTACATATCGTTTGGTATCATACTAAATATAGCAATGAACAGGCGAACTACTTGATGATTACGGAGATTTACAATGGGTGAAGGAATAGTAAATTGGTATAATACAAAGTTTAAGAAGGAAAGTAAGATTGCTTTTTATTCTGCAATCTTGATAGGTCTTCTAACATTCCTTTATAAATTTGTAAATAATCTTCCGTCCGGTGATTCTCTGTTTAACACTTATTCAACCCAGAACATGGTAGGCTCGGGCAGATGGTTTTTGGCTGTTCCTTGTGCATTATCTTCTTTCTTCGATTTGCCGTGGGTTACCGGATTACTTTCTGTGATTTATATTGCCGTTGCGGCGGTTTTTATCATTAAGCTTTTTGAAGTTAAAAATCCGTTTCTTATTATTTTGATTTCAGGATTTTTGGTTACATCTCCTGCTGTTGTAGAAACGCTTTACTATTCTTTTACGGCTGACGGTTATATGGCGGCAATGATGATGATTACAATAGCCGTTTATCTTTTGAGATTTGATAACAAGAAGATTTCAGATAAGATTATCGCAGTTGTTCTGATATGCCTCGCATGCGGTATATACCAAGTATATTTAAGCTTCGGTTTGGTTTTGACTTTGTGTTATTTTATGTACCACTTGGCGATTAATTCGCACAAGACAAAGGAGTATCTGGTTTGGGCTGCTCAGCAACTTGTTGTTTTTGTTGTCGGTACCGGACTTTATTATCTGGTATGGAAAATCATTCTTGCTGTATCCCATATGAGTGCTACGGAGTATGCCGGAGCAAATTCACTTGTGTTCGGTGATTTTTCGGAAGTTCTTTTTTCTTCGGTTCAAAACAGTGTTATTTTCTTCATGCAGTGGAATGTCGCCATTGACGGCTTTACCGTATATAACTTTCTGAACTTGTTGTTCCTTTTGGCGGGAGCAGTTGTTTTGATTGCGGTTCTTTTGAAGAGCGGACTTATCGGAAGATATGTTCATCTCCTTTTATTCTTGGGAAGTCTTGCTCTGATTCCTGTTTCTGCTTGTGTTTTTCAGTTTGTAACGGGTGTTTCTCAGTATCCTGCCAGAATGCTTTATTCGATGACTCTCATCTATATTTTGAATGCAGTTTTTTGTGAGAAGTGGTGCAAGAAGGTTGTTAAGAACGTTTTCGCGACGTTATTGGTTGTTATCGTATTCAATAATTTCCTTACGGCAAATATGTACTGGTACAAAGTTGAACAATGCGTGGAATATTCAAGATATACTGCGGAAGAGATTGCTATGAGGATTCATGAGTTCGATGACGGAACCGATATTCCGATAGCTTTTGTCGGCAGAGCATCTTTCCAAGACGATTCTGTTTTTACCGATCCTTCGGAATACGGACAGTTGGGACTTATGTATTATCATGTCTACGATTCTCTTGTTGAGAACAGAAGCTATGCAATCTTATTCCTGGAGGAAGAAGTGGGATTTAGGATGTCTTACTATTCCAATCATCCGGGTGCTGAACTTCCGAAATTCTATCCAAATCCGAATGAACCTGCTTACGAACCGTATGATTTACATTTCAGAGTGCTTGACGATGAAGCATCATATCGAATAGGTTTTACCGATGAAGTAAGAAATATGGGCGTTTGGCCTTCCGAGAATTCCGTTGGGCTTGTTAACGGAGTAATAGTAGTTAAATTTTCAGAACCTGTTTAAAGGAGAAACATTATGAGATATTCATATCAACCGCGCGGAGTTTGTTCCATGCAGATTAATTTTGACATTAATAACTCGGTCGTAACCAATATCGAGTTTATCGGAGGTTGTAACGGCAACCTCAAGGCTATCGCAATTTTGTGTGACGGCATGACGGCTGACGAAATCGAAGCAAAACTTTCGGGAAATACATGCGGTTTTAAATCGACATCATGCGCCGATCAGTTCGCAAAGGCAGTTCGTGCCGCAGCAAACGAAGAGGAAGGCAAAAATTGAGATTTCTTGTACAGAGAGTAAAATCTGCCGAAGTATCGGTTGAAGGTGAGGTTACGGGCAAAATAGGCCCGGGTCTTCTTGTGCTGGTCGGAATTTCGGACACCGATACAAAAGAAATTGCACAAAAGATGGTAGATAAGCTTATTAAGCTTAGGATTTTCGAGGACGGCGAGGGAAAAACAAACCTTTCCGTAGCAGATGTAGATGGTCAGATAATGGAAATATCCCAGTTTACTTTGTATGCCGATATGAGCCACGGCAATCGACCTTCGTTTATCAAGGCCGGAAAGCCTCAGGCGGCAAACGAACTTTACGAATATGTAAAAGAACTGACGGAAAAAGCCGGATTTAAACCCGAGGCCGGAATATTCGGTGCAGATATGAAGGTAAGCCTTCTTAATGACGGTCCATTTACCGTAATGATGGATTCAGACGAGATAGTTCACTAATCTTTATACTTTCTTTAACTTTACATAACCCCCGTTTTACTATTCATAGGTATTATGATTTCGTCAAAGGGGGGAGAAATGTATGCTCACAGTAAAAAATGTTACTAAAAAATACGGAAAGGTCGCTGCCAATAACGATGTTTCAATGACATTGAACGACGGCGAAATCGGAATTTTGCTCGGACCTAACGGTGCCGGTAAATCAACTCTTATAAAGTCCGCGGTAGGACTTCTTAAGTACGAGGGAGATATCGAGGTTTGCGGACTTCCGAACAGAAGTATCGAAGCTAAAAGAAAACTGGGTTACATACCTGAAATTCCTGCACTTTACGATTTGCTCACGGTACAGGAGCATTTGGAATTCATAAGAAGAGCTTATAAGTTGGAGAATTGGGAAGAAAGAGCAGATATGCTCCTCGAGCGTTTTGAGATGCTCGAAAACAAGAAGAAGTTGGCAAAGGAGCTTTCAAAGGGTATGCAGCAGAAGCTTTCGATTTGCTGCGCACTCCTGCCTGATCCTGAGGTGGTTATTTTCGATGAGCCGATGGTAGGTCTCGATCCGCATGCCATTAAGGTACTTAAGGAAATCTTCTACGAACTTAAGGCTCAGAAAAAGACAGTTATCATATCAACACACATGATTGATACCATTGCCGACGTATGGGATACGGTATACATCATGCAGGCAGGAAGAGTAGTAGCCGAGAAGCACAGAAACAATTCCGACGGTGAGAGCCTCGAAGATATTTTCTTCAGAATAACGGAAGGCAGTGAGGCTTGATATGTTTAGAACATTTTGCTATCAGACTCTTAAGAGTTTTACGAAGAAAAAGTCCAACGTAGTATTATGCATACTCGGCTTAGCTTTGTGCACGATAATGATCATTTGTTCGGAATTGATTGCACAAGATTCCGATAAGGTCAGAAATCCTGCAGCCATCGCTGCGTTCTTTACATTATTCGCAGTGGTTGTTTTCACATACATGGTAATAAACGGTTTGTCTTCGGGTAATTTGGGTTTCTCGACGGCTGACGTAAATTTTTATCTCGCGGGTCCGTTTACTCCGAGGTTTAACATTATTCATATGGTAGTTACGGCAGCTGCCATCGGCGTTTACTTTATGTTTGTTATCTGTTGCCAGATGGGTATTCTTTCGGAGTTTCTGGTTACAGGTGCCAAAGATGCGCTGTTCCTTGTGTTGAGTTTGTTCTTCTTAATCGTAATAGCAAGCGTAGTATCGCAGTTTATCAGTGCAAAATGCTGTAACGACAAGAAGGTTCGTGACAGGGTAATTTGGACGGTAGTAGCAATTGATGTAGTGTTTATCGCAGTAGCATTCCTTACAGCATCTGCCAACTATGCTTCCGTATCCGAATTCCTTCATTCAGGTGTCGTAAACATAGTAGTTTCCGTATTCGGAAGTTTTTGGGTTAAGCTTATTCCGGGTGCCGGATGGTATTCGTTTATTTTCGACGGTGCCTACAACAATAACGTTTTCATCCTTATATTGGGTATTGCACTTACAATCGCATTTGTAGTATTCCTTTTCATTCTTCTTTACAACTCGAACTTGGATTACTATGAGGCAGCAATTGAGAGCGCTCAGCGAATCGAAGAAATAATGGCTGCAAAGAAAGCCGGAATCAACGACGAGAGTACTTCCGTAACAAGAAAAAATATTACCGTCGGAAACGAGGCCTTTAAGAAGGGAAGCGGTGCGAGCGTATTTTTCCATAAGCACCTTTTTGAGAACAAGAGAACCTCAAAATTGTTCTTCGTAAATCCGCTTACAATTATGTTTAAAGTTATGGCAGTTGTATACCTGTTCTTGTCGACGGGAAATGAAACGTTTAATGACAGCCGTTCATATATTTTTATGGCTGTATTGATGTTCTCATTGCTTGACAGTGCAGTTTTTGCAGGCGGACGAATTATATCGGAATATACAAAGCCTTATATCTTCCTTATTCCTGAGAAGTCTTCCACTAAACTTTTCTACGCAATATTGGCTTTCGTTCCGGAAATCGTTTTTAACTCGGTATTGGCTTCTGTTGCCGTAGCTGTCGGACTTTATCTCAAGGGCGGAACGGTGGAAATTCCTTTGGTTTTGGTAATGTTCCTTTACTCATTCATCTTTGATTTCCTTTGCATCTTAACGTCACTTTATTCCGTAAGAATATTCAAAAATCTCGGTAAGACGGGTCTTATGATGTTACGTTACCTCATGATTTATGTCTATCTCGGAATCAGTGCAGTACCTGCAGTTATATGCGCAATCGTATGTGATATAAGCTTGGCAGGAATTATGTTGATATTTACGGGCTCTATTTCTTTAATCACATTGATCCTTTTCGCTTTTTCGGGAAAGCTTTTGGACAATATGGAAGCTTACAAGTAATTTAATATTATCACGGATTTATGGCTGTCTTCGTTAATTGTCGGAGGCAGCCTTTTTCTTTTTGTACGAATCCGCTTGCTCGAAAAAGCTCTTTTTAACGGGATGTTTCTTACCTATAGTCTCAGGTGGTATAAAACAAACGTTCGTTGTATAATATTAAGGTTAGGAAAAAACAGAATAAGGAGTAAGAATATGAAGAAGTATTTGGTGGTAGTTGATATTCAGAAGGATTTCACGACAGGTTCTTTGGGAACCCCTGAAGCAATTGAGATTCTTGATGCCGCTTCGGATGAAATCAAGGCTTTTGACGGTAAGATTTTCGTTACTTACGATACACATTTCGAGAACTATCTTGAGACTTCGGAAGGTAAAAAGCTTCCTGTCGAGCACTGTATAAAAGGAACCGACGGACATAAACTTCACGATAAAATCGCCGAAGCTTTGGAAGGTAAAGACTATACCGAAGTAATTAAATACACATTCGGTTCGGTCGATTTACCGAAGCTTATTGCAGATGATGCAGCCGGAGAAAAGTTCTCCGTAGAATTAATCGGTCTTTGCACGGATATTTGCGTTGTATCTAACGCATTAATGCTTAAGGCCAATTTCCCTGAGAACGATATAAGCGTTAAAGCATCCTGCTGTGCGGGTGTTTCTCCTGCTACTCATAAGGCGGCCCTTGAAACAATGGCATGCTGTCAGATTGATATTATTTAAGATTTAAGAGGTGTTTATATGTTTGATGCAGTTAAAGTAAAGGATCAGTGTGTAGCCTGGATTCGTGATTTTTTTGCCGCTAACGGACCTGACTGCAATGCAGTTGTAGGTATTTCCGGCGGTAAAGACAGCTCCGTAGTTGCAGCTTTGTGCGTTGAGGCTTTGGGTAAGGATCGAGTAATCGGAGTTCTTATGCCTTGCGGTGAGCAGCATGATATCGATATGGCTTATCTTTTGGTAAATCATTTGGGAATTAAGCATTATGTTGTAAATATTAAGGAATGTCTCGAGGCTTTAAAGAAGAGTATGCCTTATGATTTGGAACTTTCGGTTCAGTCAACGACAAACCTTCCTCCGAGAATTCGTATGACAACGCTTTATGCCGTTTCACAGAGCGTAAACGGCCGTGTTGCAAATACCTGTAACCTTTCCGAGGACTGGGTAGGTTATTCCACAAGATACGGTGATTCCGTAGGCGATTTCTCGCCTTGTTCGCACCTTACCGTTCAGGAAGTGAAAGAAATCGGCCGTGTTTGCGGTCTTCCGAGTATTTTGGTTGATAAGGTACCGATAGACGGACTTTGCGGTAAGACGGACGAAGATAACCTCGGATTTACATATGCAGAGCTTGATAAGTATATAAGAGAAGGCGTAATCGAAGATCAGGCCAAGAAGGAGAGAATCGATACTCTTCACAAGAGAAATCTCTTTAAGCTTGAATTGATGCCAAGTTTTAATCCTGATTTCACGGAGTAAAAAATGCCTTTCGAATTGGTATCACAGTACAAACCGACAGGGGATCAACCGCAGGCGATAGATAAACTTGTCGCAGGTCTTAACGCGGGCGATAAAGGTCAGGTTTTGATGGGTGTAACAGGTTCAGGTAAAACTTTTACCATGGCGAACGTTATAGAAAGAATTAACCGCCCGACTCTGGTTTTGGCACATAACAAAACCTTGGCGGGACAGCTTTACAGTGAATTTAAGGAACTGTTTCCGAATAATGCTGTAGAGTATTTCGTATCCTACTATGACTACTACCAGCCTGAGGCTTATATTGCTGAAACCGATACCTATATCGAGAAGGACAGTGCAATAAACGACGAGATAGACAGAATGCGACATTGCGCAACAAGGTCGCTTCTTACCAGAGACGATGTAATAGTTGTATCCTCGGTTTCCTGTATTTACGGTATCGGTGAGAAAGAAGACTATCTTTCTCTTATGGTTATGCTTCGTGTCGGTATGGAAATATCCAGAGACGAAGTAATGGCTCAACTTATCAATATCCAGTATGAGCGAAACGAGATAGAACTTACCAGAGGTACTTTCAGGGCAAAGGGTGACGTTTTGGATATTTTTACTCCGGATTCGGAGGAAGCGGTTACCAGAATCAGCTTTTTCGGTGATGAGATAGAGAAAATATCGTTTATACACCATATTACGGGCAAAGTTATGTGGACGAAGTCTTTCGTGGAAATTTTCCCGGCATCTCACTATGCGACAGGTCGCGAGAAGCTTATGAAGGCTATAGAATCCATCGAGAAAGAACTGGACTTTTATGTGCCAAAGCTTCGTGACGAAGGTAAGGTCTTGGAAGCTTATAGGCTTGAGCAAAGAACAAGATATGACATCGAGATGCTTAATGAGACGGGCTTTTGTAAAGGCATCGAGAACTATTCGAGACATATTTCGGGACGTAAGGAAGGAGAGCCGCCGTGCACTCTGTTGGACTTTTTTCCGGAGGATTTTCTGCTTTTAATCGATGAGTCGCATGTTACGGTTCCGCAGGTCGGAGCTATGTATAACGGTGACAGATCTCGTAAAGATATGCTTGTAAATTACGGCTACAGGCTTCCTTCGGCTTATGATAACAGACCGCTGAAATTCGAGGAATTCGAGAAGAAACACGGCAGAACGATTTATGTTTCCGCAACGCCTGCCGATTACGAGAAGAAGCACAGCGAAAGAATCGTTGAGCAAATAATAAGACCTACGGGTCTTTTGGAGCCTGAAATCATTATGCATCCGATAGAGGGGCAAATTGACGATGTGCTTGAAAGACTTAAGGAAAATACAGCCAAGGGTAACAGAAGTCTCATTATGACTTTAACCAAGAAAATGGCTGAGGATTTGACCGAATTTCTTAAAAAAGAGGATATTAAGGTTGCTTATCTTCACTCTGATATCGATACGGTTGACAGAATGAAGATATTGAAGGATTTAAGAATCGGTAAGTACGATTGCATAGTAGGAATTAACCTTTTAAGAGAAGGTATCGATTTACCGGAAGTTTCGCTTCTTATGATTTTGGATGCGGACAAGGAAGGTTTCTTAAGATCCGAGCGTTCTTTGATTCAGATTATCGGACGATGTGCAAGAAACAGTGAAGGTCGTGTTGTTTTATATGCGGACGAGATAACCGATTCCATTATGGGAGCGGTATCTGAAACCAACAGAAGAAGAGAAATTCAGAAAGCCTATAACGAGAAGCACGGTATTGTACCGAAGACCGTAAAGAAGGAAATCAGGGATGTTTTCGATATTGCGGAAGATGCTGCCAAGGATTTAGGTGCAGGAAAAGATGTCGCAGGCAAACTTACATCCGGAGAGAAGACCAAGGTTACGGGTAAAGAGAAAGAGAAGCTTATTGCAAATCTTGAGAAGGAAATGCTTAAAGCAGCGAAAAATCTCGAATTCGAGACGGCTGCCAAGCTGCGTGACATGATTATTTCGCTCAAAAGCGACGAGGTGTGATAATGAACGGGGAATTTTTGGCTCAGAAAAGCGGTTTTGTTCATCTTCATCTGCACACGGAGTATAGCCTTTTGGACGGAGCCGTAAGACTTAAGGATTTGCCGGACAGACTTCTTGAGATGGGAATGTCTTCATGTGCCATAACCGATCACGGCGTTATGTACGGAACCGTGGATTTCTACAAAAAGATGAAGGAGAAGGGACTTCATCCGATTATCGGATGTGAGGTTTATGTTGCTCCGGATTCCAGATTTAACAGGGAATATACGGGTGATAAAAGAGCCTACCACCACCTTATTTTGCTGGCCGAAAACAATGAAGGCTTAAAGAACTTAAATAAGCTTTGTTCTGCGGGCTTTACGGAAGGTTTTTATAAGAAACCGAGAATCGATAAGGAGCTACTTGAGAAGTATCACGAAGGTTTAATCTGCCTTTCGGCATGCATCGCGGGCGAGGTGTCGTCCCATATTTTGAACAGGGATTTAAAGAAGGCTGAAGAGACGGCTTTGTGGTTTGATAACCTTTTCGGAAGGGGTAAGTATTATCTCGAGATTCAGAGCAATACGATGCCCGAGCAGGCGGAAGTTAACGCAGCACTTATTCGTATGTCGAGAAATACGGGAATACCGCTTGTTGCAACCAACGACTGCCACTATTTAAAGCGCGAGGATTCCAAGGCTCACGATGTTTTACTTTGTATGCAGACAGGTTCCAAGATAACGGACACGGACAGGATGAGAATGTCGACAGATGACTTCTATGTAAAATCCGAGAGTGAGATGAGAAGATTTTTCTCCGATATTCCGGAGGCTTTGGAGAACACTGTAAAGATTGCGTCGATGTGTAAGGCGGAGTACGATTTTAATACGATTCATTTGCCGGAATTTGATATCCCGGAAGGTTTTAATGATAACAAGGAATACTTAAACTACTTGTGCTTTAAGGGAATCGATAAGCTTTTTGAGGACGGACGTGCGGCGGTTTCTTATGAGGATTATAAGGCCAGAGCCGAATACGAGCTTTCCGTAATCAATAATATGGGCTATACGGATTACTATCTTATCGTTTGGGATTTTATTTTCTATGCCAAGTCTCACGGTATTTTTGTCGGTCCGGGCAGAGGTTCGGGTGCGGGTTCCCTCGTGGCTTATGCCATAGGAATTACAAATTTGGATCCGCTTAAGTATAATCTTGTTTTCGAGAGATTCCTTAACAGCGAGCGTGTATCAATGCCTGATTTCGACGTGGATTTCTGCTACGAAAGACGCCAGGAAGTAATCGATTACGTTACTCGTAAATACGGTACGGACAGAGTTGCACAGGTTATAACCTACGGAACTTTGCAGCCTAAGATGTGTGTTAGGGACGTTGCCAGAGTTTTGGGTCTTCCTTACGAAACGGGCGACAAGGTTGCCAAGATGATTCCTAACGCTATGAATCTGACACTCGAGAAAGCTCTGGAAGTTAGTCCTGAACTAAAGCGCGGCTATGAAACGGACGAGAATATAAAAACCATAGTCGACTATTCGATGCGACTTGAGGGAATGCCGCGACATACGTCTACACACGCGGCAGGCGTTATTATTTCCGGTAAACCTATTACGGAAATTGCGCCTCTTTCGGTAAACGACGAATCTACGGTGGTTCAGTTCGCGAAAGCAGATGTCGAAAGCGTGGGCCTTTTGAAGTTTGACTTTCTGGGCTTAAGAACTCTTACGGTTCTTCGCGATACTGCGGAAATGGTAAAGGAAAACTACGGAATCGATATCAATTACGATAAGCTTCCGCTTGATGACCCGAATATTTATAAGATGATAAGCGACGGCGATACCATCGGAGTGTTCCAGCTTGAAAGTAAAGGCATGACGTCTTTTATGAAGGACCTAAAGCCGAATTCGCTGGAAGATATCATCGCTGGAATTTCTCTTTATAGACCGGGTCCGATGGATCAGATTCCTAAATACGTTAAAAGCAAAAACGGCGGTGCGGCAATAACATACGACCATCATCTTCTTGAGCCTATATTGGACGTAACCTACGGATGTATGGTTTACCAGGAACAGGTAATGCAGATAGTACGAGACTTGGCCGGCTTCTCGATGGGACAGTCCGATAACATCAGACGTGCCATGAGTAAAAAGAAGCGTGCCATGATCGAAAAATACCGTCAGCAGTTTATTTACGGCGGTGAAGGCGATAACGGTAAAATCGTTGAGGGTGCCGTTAATAGAGGCGTTCCTGCGGAAGTTGCCGACAAGATTTATAGTGATGTTACAAACTTCGCAGGCTATGCATTTAATAAATCGCATGCTGCGTGCTATGCGGTTGTGGGTTACTACACGGCTTATCTTAAATATTACTATCCGACAGAGTTTATGGCTTCTATGCTTAATTCTTTCAGATTTAACCTCGATCAGGCCGCATGGTACATAGGCTGCTGCGAGATGATGGGCATAAAGGTATTGCCGCCGGATGTAAATAAAAGTTACGAGAAGTTTTGTACGGAAAAAATGCCGGATGGTACCCGTGCCATAAGAATAGGTCTTTCCGTGATTAAAAACGTGGGCGAGCAGGCTTGTTCGATTCTTATTTCAGACCGTAAAAGAGACGGAGCCTTTAAGGACTTTACGGACTTTTTGGTAAGAGCATCGGCAGACGGAATGAATAAGAAGATGATGGAGTCTCTTATTTATTCTTCGGCTCTTGATTTTACGGGCTTAACGAGAGCCTCGATGTTTGCTGCGGTTCAGACCGAACTTGATAAACTTTTAAAGAGTAAAAACTATTCGATGGAAGGTCAGATAAGCCTTTTCGACGGGCTTGACGGAAATGAATCTTCCGTATCGGACAGCAGGCAGATAGAAATACAAAATTTTGCAGAGTATCCGCCGGATGTTAAGCTTCAGTTCGAGAAGGACGTTATAGGTCTTTATATCTCGGGTCATCCGTTAAATTCGAGCCGCGAATATATAGACAGATTCGTGACCTTCGGAATGAATGATTTCAGAGAATATCAGGAAACCGGGAAATTAGACGAGATAAACGACGATAAGACCATAATAATGTGCGGCGTGCTTCAGAAAAAGCAGACAAGGCTCACAAAGTCGAAGCAGCAGATGGCGGTTTTGGTTTTCGAGGATTTGTACGGACAGTATGAATGTGCGATTTTCGGAAAAATCTTTGAGCAGTATAACCAGATGCTTGTTACCAATAAGTCTTATCTGGTGGTCGGAAAAAGAAGAGTTCGCGACATGACGGAGTTCTCGCTTTATGTAGACAGAATTCTTGAGATGCCGACAGATGAGGAAAGCGCGAAGGAAGTATCCAAAGATTCGCTTGTGTATAGGGTTTTAAGCAGGGAAAAGTCTTATTCTTCCGGTTTTAAGATGCAGGAATCCTTTAAAGCGCCTGAAGTTTCGGTTGAATTAACGGAAGAAAATTTAGATTCCGAACTTCTTATGATTCGCTCAAATGATCCTGATAACGCCCTGATAATAAGATATTCGGGAGAAAAGGGCGATAAAAAGTATAAGCGAATCGTAAACACTTTGGCGTTCTTCCACGGCAATAGGGTTGTTAAGATATATATTCCGAAATCAAATAAGCTCATAAGGCTTCCCGAGGAGTGTAATGTATCGACGGACCAGGAGGTAATAAATATTTTGCATAATGTTTGCGGTGACAATAACGTTGCATTATAATATCTGACAGTAATCTTTCAGGAGATGGAATAATATGGTTAACCTTTTATATGATGAGAATAACGTATCGGAAATCAGAAAAGTTAAAGCTGTTAAAGCTGAGGATATGAAGCCTGAGGAATTGCCTCAGATTAAGCGCATCGGCGTTCTTACGAGCGGCGGTGATGCACCGGGTATGAATGCGGCAATACGTGGCGTAGTTCGTGCAGGTATTAATAGCGGCCTCGAGGTTTTCGGTATTACGAGAGGTTACCACGGTCTTTGGAAGGGTGAGATTTCTCAGATTACCACAAGAGACGTATCCGAGACCTTGCAGAAAGGCGGTACTTTCCTTATGACCGCCCGTTCCAAGTCTTTCATGACACCGGAAGGAGTTTTGCAGGGCGCGAAAATGCTCAAAGTATACGATTTGGATGCTTTGGTAGTAATCGGAGGCGACGGTTCCTTTAAGGGCGCAAGAGATTTGGCCAGACTCGGCGTTCCGGTTGTCGGAATTCCGGGCACTATCGATAACGATATTGCTTCCACGGAATATACAATCGGTTACGATACTTCCATGAATACGGCCATCGAAGCCATCGATAAGCTTCGTGATACGGCATCTTCTCACGAGCGTTGCAGCGTTATCGAGGTTATGGGTCGTCACGCAGGATATATCGCATTAAACGTAGGCATTGCAACAGGTGCCGAGTGCCTTGTAATTCCTGAAGTGGATTTCGACTTTGACAGAGATATTTTGAGAGTAATTCTCGATTGCAGAAATAAGAATAAGAGACACTATATCGTAATTGTTGCCGAGGGTGCGGGTTCCGCTACGGAGATTGCCGCACAAATTGAGAAGGCAACCGGAATTGAGGCAAGACCTACGATTTTGGGTCACCTTCAGAGAGGCGGAAGCCCTACTTTGCGAGATCGTGTAATGGCAAGCCTTATGGCCGAGCATGCGGTTGATTGTCTTCTCGAGAAGAGAATTAACAGACTTGTTTGCGTTCGTGACGGCAAGATTACCGATGTCGATATCGAGGAAGGTCTTTCCATGAAGAAGTCTTTGACACAAGACGATATAGAGAGATTTAAACGACTTAAATAAGTTTCAATAAAGGTAAAATGTACAGATATTCAACATTCGAAGAAGAGGAAAGACGTAAGCAAATAAAAGGGCGCGTACTGTCCGTACTCGAGTTTGACAAAATTAAAGAGCAGCTTTTGGGTTGCGCTTCCACTTGTTACGGAAAAGATTTACTTAAGGATTTATGTCCTACTTCCGACTACAAATTTGTGGAAGATTCATTAAATGACACATACGAAGCGTTTACATACATAAATAAATACGGCCCGTTGCCGTTATCGGGTTTCAGAGATTTAAAACCTGCCATATCCTATGCGGAGGCAGGCGGCATTCTTACAATGAAAAATCTTTTGGACGTGGCCGCTTTCTTAAACTCATCTTTCTCGCTTAAGAAAGTAATTTCCAACGAGCATGCCGATATGGCCGAAACAAATCTTTTCAGAGCCATCGCGCTTTTGGACCCGATTGAAGCCCTTTCAAAGGAGATTGGTGCATGTATCGTAAACGAGGAAGAGATGAACGATCGTGCAAGTGATACGCTCTACTCTTTAAGACGCGAGAAAAAAGATATTCAGCAGAACATCAGAGTTCTTCTCGACAGAGTAATAAGGAATAACGAGGATGTTTTGCAGGAAGCAATCATAACCATCAGAGGTGACAGATATTGTGTTCCTGTGCGTGTTGAATGCAAGAATAAAATCCCCGGTATCATTCACGATACTTCTTCTACAGGTCAGACGGTATTTATAGAGCCGCTTTCGGTAGTTGAGGCGAATAACCGAATAAGAGAGCTTACGGGTCTTGAGCAGGAAGAAATAAGAAGAATTCTCGAGATGCTTACGAATAAGGTTCTCAAAAATAAGGATGCAATTTTATCCGATGTTTCGTTGGTGGCAAATATCGATTTTGCTTCCGCCAAAGGAAAATTGGCGATTTCGATGGAGGCTGTTAAGCCTGCCCTTAATAATCGCGGGTACATAAGGCTTTGCAAAGCAAGACATCCGCTTATCGATAAGAAACAGGTTGTGCCTGTTGATATCGAGGTCGGTGAGAAATATAAGTCCCTTATCATAACGGGACCTAATACGGGCGGTAAAACGGTATCTTTAAAGACTTGCGGACTTCTTACCGCTATGTGTATGGCAGGACTTATGATTCCTTGTGCAGTAGGTTCTGAGGTTGCCGTTTTCGATAAGATTCTGGCTGATATCGGTGACGAGCAAAGTATTGAACAAAGTCTTTCCACTTTCTCGGCACATATGTCAAATATCGTATTTATTCTGAAGAACATTCGCGGCAAAGCATTGGTTTTGCTTGATGAATTGGGTTCGGGAACCGATCCTAACGAGGGTGCTGCTTTGGCAATTGCCATTTTGGACGAGCTTTTTAATAAAGATTGCGTTACCATGGCGACTACTCACTACAAGGAACTTAAGGCCTACGCTATCGAGAAAGACGGCGTAATTAACGGTTCTTTCGAGTTTGACACGCAGACATTGTCGCCGACCTATAGGCTCATAATAGGTGTTCCGGGTGTAAGTAACGCTTTTGTTATTTCACAGAAACTCGGCCTTCCTCGAAGAATTATTGACGAGGCCGTGGGAAAGCTTTCCGAGGACGAATTCTCTTACGAAAGACTTCTCGAAGAAGCCGAAAGGAATAATAAAGAAGCTTTGGCTTTACGTAAGGAAAATGAGGCTTTAAAGGCTGAACTTTCGGAAGAAAAGGAGAAGCTTAAGGAAGAATATTCCAAGTTAAAGCAGTCCAAGACCAAAATCTTGAATGATTCCAGAGCTGAACAGAAGGCTTTGCTTGAAGAAAAAGAGGAGGAGCTCGATAACCTTATCAAGGAACTTCGTGAGCAGAGTAAGAAAAAGCAGCGTGAAGATACACTTACCGAGACCGAGAAGGTAAGAAGGAGACTTCGTGCAGGAATTAAGGATTTAACCGATGACAGTTCCGACGATAATCTTGATATAAAGAGTATGCCGGGCGAGGTTCCGAATAAAGTTGAGGTCGGAAAAACCTACTATATTCCGCATCTTGACCTGATGGGAATCTGTCTTACCAAGCCATCTAAAAATAATAAGGTGCAAATTGAGGCGGGAACGGTTAAAATGACCGTTGAGGTTGAGTGCCTGAGAGTACCTTCCAAGAGTCAGCTTAAGGTTGAAGATACGTCTTCTCAGAAGATAAGACGCGACAGACCTTACGAAAGAAAGAATTCGGCAGCCGTAAATTTGGCTTTCGAGAAGTCAATGAATACATTGCCTGAACTTATGCTCTTGGGAAAGCGTGCCGACGAGGCCGAAAGTATGCTTGCTTCTTATATCGACGACTGTTCTTTGACTTCGATTAAGCAGATAAGAATAGTTCACGGTAAAGGAACCGGTGCTTTAAGAAGTGTTGTCGATTCTTATTTAAGAGGCGATTCCAGAGTTAAATCTCACAGACTCGGAACCGTCGGAGAGGGAGAAGACGGCGTAACCATAGCCGAGCTTTATTAACGGAGGAATTATGAGAAAGTCCAGTGCGTCTTTGTTTATAGTATTGGCAATAGTGGCTGCAATCCTGATATTCTTTTTTGTGAAGTTCGGGTTAAGTCTTAACACGATTTCTGAAGTATCTGTCGAGAAAGCAAATCTTCAGGATGCTGTTGCTGCACTAAAGAACGAAGATTGCGTTATTTATTGGATCGGTGATGTTCCGGCACATATTGAAAGTGCCAATCTTAATATTATTAAATTGGACTCTTTTGATCTAAACGATACAAATCTTCCGACCGAGACACGTACCTTTAACGTTACAATATCCGATCAGGAAGGTAATGTGTTGGAAACATCAGGAAAACGTGAGTATGCGGAAAACATTTTTATTGTAGTCAATCCGGTAAGCGGTCTCAGTAAAGCACAGTGGGAAATAGTTAATAAATGCGCCGTTTCAAACGGTGCAACTGTTTATGTCTTTGGCGAAAATAATGTTACGACTTATCGTTCTCTTCTTCTTATGCCGATAAGTGAAAACGATCATTACTGTTCTATGAGGTTTTCACTCCTTCTCGGTACGGCTATGGATATAATCAACGAAGAGTATGCGACGGATTTTTCTTCTTATGACAAGGAGTTTTCGGTACAATTGTTGAATATTATGCTTTCGGATATCGTAAAGACGGATGAGGCAGTTGTAGAAACGACTCTTTACCCGTTGCCTGAAACTTCCGCGCCTGAGGTTTCCGCAGAGCCTTCTTTGACTGAGGAAATTTCTGCTTCCGATACGGATACTTATATCGATGAAGAGTCTTCTGTTCAAACTGTCGGTTAGTCGGTTTCGGTTTTACACACTTATATAAACCGAAGGAGAAATATATGTCAGTCGACCTCTCGAAAACCCAATCTATACTAAACCGCTACGAAGAACTCTTGTCGTCCGTGTCAGATCCGAACGTCCTTTCGGACACCGAAAGATATCTTGCTCTGTCAAGAGAACTCGGTGAACTGGAGGAAAAGGCAAACCTCGTAAAGAAGTACTTTACGCTTCAAAATCAGCTTGCCGAAGCGCGGGAGATTTATGAGAACGAAAGCGATAAAGAATTAAGGCAGCTTGCAAACGAAGAGTTTTCCGAAATATCTTCCGAACTTGAAAAGCTCGAAAACGAGCTGAAGCTCTTACTTGCGGAAAAGGATCCGAGAGACGACCGTAATGTTATTATGGAAATAAGAGCCGGGACGGGCGGCGAAGAGGCAGCGCTATTTTCAGATACTTTGCTTAAGATGTACAGAGGATATTGTATTTCCAAAGGGTTTTCGATGGAGATAATAGATGCCAACGAGACGGAACTCGGAGGCTTTAAGGAAGTTGTGCTCGAGATAAGCGGTAAGGGCGCCTACAGCAGATTTAAATTTGAAAGCGGGGTTCACCGTGTTCAAAGAGTTCCCGTAACTGAATCGGGCGGAAGAATTCACACCTCGGCCTGCACGGTGGCTGTTCTTCCTGAAGCGATCGGAACTGATGTTGTAATAAACCCCGACGACTTAAAAATCGACCGTTACAGATCTTCCGGTGCGGGAGGTCAGCACATAAATAAAACCTCATCCGCAATAAGAATTACCCATATTCCTACGGGCCTCGTGGTACAATGTCAGGATGAAAGAAGCCAGTTTAAGAACAAAGACAAAGCCATGGCGGTATTAAAAAGCAGGCTTTGGGAAATTGCGAACAAGAAGGATAAAGATGCCGAAGATTCGGAACGCAAATCGCAGGTAGGTTCCGGCGACAGATCCGAAAGAATAAGAACATATAACTATCACCAGGGTCGAGTAACCGACCACAGAGTAAACTTAACGCTTTACCGTTTGGAGGAAATTCTGGCCGGAGACTTGGATGAGATAATCGACAGTCTGACCGTATATTACGCATCGGAAGAAAAGTCAGGCGAAGATAACGAGGATTAATTTTGTAAGAGGAAAACTTATGGAACGTGTAAATAAATATGACAAGACCATTGTTTACGATTCTTTCGATGACGAAGGAATAAGAGATGCGGCCGAGCACCTTCGCGAGGGCGAGGTAGTGGGTTTTCCGACCGAAACCGTTTACGGTCTCGGTGCGAACGCATTGTCCGAGAATGCCGTAGCCGAGATTTTTAAGGCCAAGGGACGTCCGGGCGATAATCCTCTTATAGTTCATATAAGCGATAAAAGTCAGATTAATGAGCTTGTAAGCGAGATTACTCCTTTGGCTCAAAAACTTATCGATGCTTTTATGCCGGGGCCGGTTACCGTAATAATGAAGAAAAGCAAGATTATTCCCGATAATGTAACTGCGGGCCTTGATACGGTAGGCATAAGAATGCCGGTAAATCCCGTTGCGCAGAAGTTCCTCTCATATTGTAAGTGTCCCGTGGCAGCTCCTTCGGCCAATCTTTCGGGAAGTCCTTCTCCTACAAAAGTATCCCACGTATTTAAAGATATGAATAAATACATCTATGCAATAATTGACGGCGGCGAAAGTGACTACGGACTTGAATCCACGGTAATTGACGCTACTGGAGAAATACCTGTAATTTTAAGACCGGGTGCCGTAACACAAAGTCAGGTTGATGAGGTTTGTAACGTTAAAACCGAAAGTCAATTAAGTCTTAATGAAGGGGAAACGCCTAAGGCTCCGGGTATGAAATACAGACACTATGCTCCAAAAGCGGAAGTTTTGATAATGGATTTTCCTCAAAGTCTTTCTCTTACGGGTGATGAAGATACTTTAAGTATTAAAAATGCCGAAGAGAAGACGGAAGAAATCGATTTCGAATCTCTTTCCGATGAAGAAAGGGAGGAACTTTTCTCCATAGCTAAGCCGTACCTTTTGAAAACCAAGGAAATTCTCGCTTTGAATCCTCTTTCAAGAGTAGGGCTTTTCTGCGGTGAAGAAGTAAGAATTCTTTTTGAGAAGTTAGGCGATAACGTCCTTTTATCACATACAAACTTCTTTGTTTACGGTAAGTCCTGCGATGTATCCGCTGCAAGTCACGGACTTTTTGACGGTCTTCGCACATTGGATTTGCAGGAAGTTGACTATATTCTGGCTTCCGGTTTCGGTGGTGCAGGTCTTTCAAAAGCATATATGAACAGACTTTCAAAAGCAGCCGTAAAAAGCGGTGATTTGCCTGATTCCTTAAAGGCCGAGAAGTCTTTTGAGGTATCGGGTAAGAACTTTGAAGAAGACGATTCTTTCGGTGTAATGACCGCATCGGTATTGTTTGTATGTGACAGCAACCGTTCGTTAAGTATTGCCGCAGAAAGCGTTTTCTCGGATTTGATAGTTCGTAAGGGACCGTTTTGTTCTTCAGAAGACCATAAGACTGCGGGTGAACTTTATTGCGAGTCTGCAGGTCTTTATGCTTATGACGGCGAGGCAATTTCCGAAGATACAGAGAAAGCCGTAAAGGAAGTTCTCGGAAAAGATATCGGTTATATGAGCACAAAACGTGTTTCTGTTGATATGTACGATGAAAGCGATCTGGTTTTCGCGATGCGTGATGAGCAGGCCGAAGAAATCGTAAGAGCTTTCCCTGAAATGCGCGGCAAAGTGTTCTCAATGTATTCTTATGCAGTATCCAAGGGTCTTGTGATAAAAGATGATAAGGGAAGAACCGTATCGATTTCTGTTCCCGATCCGCAGGGAGAAAGCTATCCTACGCATCTTCACACGGTTCGCGCCGTGGAAGCATACCTGAAATTGCTGTTTCCGTATATTTTGGTCGATTTGGGACTCGAAAGAGCGTAACCTTCAAAAAATGGGAATTTTTGATATTTTTTTGAAGCGTCTGACGTAGTAGAATTATATCGAAAAGAAAATCGAACGCGAAACGATTAAAGTGTTTCGTCAGATATCTTCGGAAAAGCTCTTTTTACTTGACTTGATTGCATTGTTTGTGGTATTCTCTCAAATGCTGTAAAAATGCAGTAAAGTTCCTTGCTCGATACACGTTATCGGGCCGTTGAGACCAAGAGGAGGTGAAATAATGGCTAACAAGTATGAGTTGATCGTAGTTCTCAACCCTTCCATGGGTGAAGAAGCTCTCAATACTTTGACTGAAAGCGTTAAGGCTAAGGTTGAGGCAGGTGCTTCCATTGAGACAATGGACGTTCTCGGTATGAAGAAATTAGCATACGAGATTAACGACCAGAAAGAAGGATATTACCTTCAGTTCAATTTCTCTGCTGAGTCTGCATTCCCTAAGGAGATTGAGCGTGTTCTCAAGATTACCGAAGGTGTTTTGCGTTACTTAGTCGTTCGTGTTGATGAGTAAATCTTATTGACATCGGAGGCAAAGATAATGAACAAAGTAATTTTAATGGGAAGATTAACCAAGGATCCGGAAATTAAGAATACTGCTAGTCAGGTTCCTTTCTGTAACTTTACAATTGCGGTTGACCGCCGTTTTAAGGATGCAAACGGACAAAGACAGGCAGATTTCATTAGTTGTGTAGCTTGGAGACAGACGGCAACATTTATTAACTCTTATTTTAAGAAGGGTTCCAAGATAATGGTTTGCGGTTCATTGCAGTCCAGAAGTTATGACGACAACAACGGTCAGAAGAGATATGTTACGGAAGTAATCGTAGATGAGGCAGAGTTCTGCGAATCAAACGGTTCACGTGACGGCGCCCAGGCAGCAGCTCCTGTTTCGGCAGCTCCTGCAGCAAATCATCAGGCACCTTCTGCACCTAAAGCTCCTATCGCTCCACAGATGGATTCTCCGGTCTTCGAAGAGACGGACGATGGTATAGAACTTCCGTTCGAGATTTAATTAAAGGAGATTTAGAATTATGGCTGATAACAGAGCACCTAAAGCAGGTCGTGAGTTCGGCGGCAACATGAGACCAAGACGTTCCCGCAGAAAGACTTGCGCTTTCTGTGCAGAGAAAGTTGAAGTAATCGATTACAAAGACGCAGCTAAGCTTCGTAAGTTTGTTTCTGAGCGCGGTAAGATTCTCCCAAAGAGAATGACAGGTACTTGTGCAAAGCACCAGCGTGAGCTCACAACAGCTATCAAGCGTGCACGTCAGATTGCACTTCTTCCATTCATCGCTGACTGATTGTAATTGGAAAAAGACAATATTAAGTGTATAATCAATAGACACTCCGCAAGTTCCGCGGAGTGCCTATTATTTTTTTCGGAGCAGTAAAATCAGTATGAAAGTTATACTTCTCAAAGATGTAAAGGGCTTAGGTAAAGCCAATGATGTAGTTGAAGTAAATGACGGTTACGGCCGCAATTTCCTCTTGAAGCAGAAGCTTGCAAAAGAGTCTTCGGCTGCAAATTTAAATGATGTTAAACTCAAGAAGGGTGCTGAAGCAGAGCATGCCAGAAGAGAACTTGAGGCTTGTAAAGAAACAAAGAAAAAGCTTGACGGAAAGAAGTTTGTTCTCAAGGTAAGAACCGGTGAGGGCGGACGTCTTTACGGTGCGGTTACTTCCATGGATATTGCGGGAGTAATGAAAAAGGAAGGCTTTAACGTAGAGAAGAAAAATATCACCGTAAAAGATACAATCAAGAACGTTGGTACCTATAGTGTAAAGGTTAAGCTTCACACCGAAGTATCCTGCGATTGTACTTTAGAGGTTGAGGCTGAATAACAGTGGCCAGGAAATATACCGACAATCTGAATATGGACAAAGAACTGCCGTACGATTTGGAAACAGAACGTGCGATATTATCTCTTTGCCTTAAAAATTCTCAAGCTGTTGACATTACCGCCGGTAAAAAACTCAGCGCTGATTATTTCTATTCGAATGAGAATAAAACCATTTTCGCTTCCGTATTAAGATTGTTTTTGGACGGCAAAAACGTTGATGCTTATACGGTAAGTGAAGACTTGTCTCGTCACGCGGAATTGGAGAAAGCAGGCGGTCAGGCTTATGTTTTGGGTCTTGCCGATTCCGTTGCTTCTTTCTCGTCCATTGACTACTATATCGATATTGTAAGCGAGAAAAGCCGTCAGCGTACGTTAATTCAAAAATTTCAGGAATTTACGGAAATTACTTTTAACAACAAAGATTCCGTTAACGGAATTGTTGATTCTGCCATTTCGCAATTGGCAGATATGAAAGTGGATAACGAGGGTGTCGGTTTTGAACCTATCGGAGATATCCTCAAGAATAATATTCGTGAGATTCATGCCGTTCAGACCGGACAGGTTGACAGAACCGGTATTCCTACCGGCTTTACAAGATTGGACCAGTATTTGGGCGGACTTCGTTCGGGTACTCTTCATATTATTGCAGGAAGACCTGGTATGGGTAAAACTGCTTTTGTATTGAATATTGCTACAAACATTGTAATTAATGTTAATAAACCAGTGGATATTTTCTCTCTTGAGATGTCAAAAAGCGAAATCGGTAACCGAATTCTTGCATCCAGGTCCGATACCACTTCTAAAGATTTGCAACGTGCCAATTTAAGTGAGACAAAACTTCTCGAGGTTTCACGAGCAGTAAATGATTTGAAGTCGTTGCCTCTTTATATTGACGATAAGTCAAGCGTAAACCCGGCTTCAATGATGGCTAAATGTAAAGAACTTAAATCCCAAAATCGTTTGGGCGTAGTAATTGTCGACTACTTACAGCTCATGACGATGGGTAAGAATGCAAGCAACTATTCAAGACAACAGGAAGTATCCGATATTTCGAGATCTCTTAAGATTTTGGCAAAAGACTTAGGCGTTCCGGTTATTGCTTTGTCACAGCTTTCCAGAGGCTCTGTTCAAAGAGACGACCATACACCGCAACTTGCCGATCTTCGTGATTCCGGTGCCATCGAGCAGGATGCCGACAGCGTTATCTTTATTGACAGAGACGATTACTATAGTGCTGAGAAACGTTCTGAAGACATTCAGGATGCGAAAATCATCGTAGCCAAGAATCGTCACGGTCAGACCGGTACCATCAAACTTAAGTGGAGAGGTTCCAAGACCCTGTTCTATCAGGAAGACGATAAGTCAGACCCTATCGATCCTATGGCGGGAAGAAGTTCTGCATATACGGCTGTTCAGTCTGCAGATGCAGCAGCAGGTTCCTATAGTTATGAAGATGCACCGGCTGTGAATAGCGATGTTCCTGAACCGGAACCGCCGCCTGCGGAAGAGAACGAGGAGTTTTTCTCGCAGGACGATATTTACTTGGATTTTCCGTCTGATATGTTCGGCGGTGAGTAATGGATATTTTTCCGTCTTTTTGCGAGAAGTTCGACGAACTTAATATATCCGACAACAGTAATTTCATTGTCGGTCTGTCAGGGGGCCCCGATTCGGTATGCCTCCTTATTTTGTTATCGCGACTTATTAAAACAACAAATCGCGGAAACCGTATTTATGCGGTTCACGTAAATCACGGACTTCGCGGTGACGATGCGGATATGGATGAGGTTTTTTGTGAAGACTTATGTGAATCTCTGGGCATACCCTTAAAAAGGGTGAGCGTTAACATCGCAGAAGAAAGCAAGAAACTTCAGAAATCCGAAGAGGAAACCGGCAGAATATTCAGATATAAGGCTTTCGACGATTGTGCGAATGAGATTGCCGAGAGTCAGAATAAGTATGAGTCGTTGGTTTTTACCGCACATCACGCCGATGATTTTGCAGAGACGGTTCTTATGAATATATTCAGAGGTTGCGGAAGTGACGGTCTTGCACCGATGCGAAAAGTAAACGGCAGATTTGTAAGACCTCTTTTATCTTTTACCAAAGAACAAATCGTTGAATATCTTAACGAAGAAAGAATTTCCTTCAGAGAAGACAAAACGAATTTTACCTGTGATTACACAAGGAATACGTGGAGAAACAAAATTCTTCCTGAAATTTCTGCAGTTTCGGTAAAAAAGCCTTCGACGGCTCTTTGGGATTTAAGTTGTCTTGTAAGTGAGGATTTGGACTTTATAAACGAGACGGTCGATAAGCTTTTTATTGATAACATAGATTTTGTGAGTAATTCATTACCGAAGACTTTGATAGCGGAAGGTAAACCTGCGTGCTCCAAAAGGCTTATCAGGAAGCTTTTCGCCGTAAGTAACGGAAATCTTGTCGATTTCGAGCAGGTTAACGTAAAAGATGTTTACGAACTGTCTTTTAAAGAGGACGGAAAGACGATTAATCTTCCGTTTAACAACACGGCTTATGTTTATAACGGAAGAATCGGTATTTTGTCGGCGGAGGAACTTGAGACCTTGCATCTTAAAGACGCTGAGAATAAAGGTCTTTTGGTGCTTCCCGAAAACTTTGGTCTGAACATAACGTCGAAAGATTTGGAAACGGGCAGATTTTCAGCAAAAATACCTAATTCTAATATTACAATTCTTGCCGAAATAATTGAGAATATCAGCAGTTTGAAGTATAATAATTTGTCTTGGTTTTTACCTGTAGACACCCCTTCCGATATACCGGATATGTTTATCGGAAACGGTTGTTCCGACAAGGTTTTCAAGCGTGCGGGTTCTTCTGCATCCAAGAAACTTAACAAACATTTATCTGAAATGAAGGTTTTTCCTTCCGTAAGAGATTTGGTTTTGACGGTTTGCGACGATGACAACGCTTTGTGGATTCCGGGATTGGGACATTCGGCAGGTTTTACGGGAGAATTGTCCAAGGAAAGATATGAAGAGTCTTTAATAACACTGGGCGAATCGGACAAATCTATGCTCCTTCGTATCGAGTTTATTAAGGGGCAGACTTCGGAGGTTTGATTTATGGGTATAGATATTTCTGAAGTCTTGGTATCAAGACAGGAAATCAGCGCAATGGTAGAACATGTTGCTTCCCTTATCAATAAGGACTACGGTGACGAGGAATTGATTGTAGTCGGAATATTGACCGGAAGTTATGTTTTTGCTGCGGATTTGACCCGTAAGTTAACCATGCCGGTTATTCTGGATTTTATGCAGGTTTCAAGTTATGTAGGCCAGAATTCCACCGGTGAATTAAAGATTAAAAAGGATATGAGTTTTTCGATTGAGGGAAAGAATGTATTAATCGTTGAAGATATTATCGATACGGGCTTTACGCTTAAGTGCCTCAAAGAAATGCTTCTTAAGAGAAATCCTAAGTCTTTGAAAATTTGCACGGCTTTCGATAAGCCGGAAAGAAGGGTCAATGAAATTGAGCCTGATTACAGAGGAATTGTGATTCCGGATAGATTTATTGTAGGATACGGACTTGATTATGACGGACGTTTCAGAAATTTGGAGGACGTCTGCGTAGTATCCTTTGATGGAGGTATTGAATGAGCGACAAAGACAACCAGAACAAGGGACCTAAGTTTCACGGCGGCTCCATACTTTTCTATTTAGTTGTGCTGGGAGTAATTATTTTCCTTGGTTTGAACTTTTTCGGTGATAACACGGGATCTGAGAAGAAGACATTATCTGATGTTTTGCACTACATTGAATCTGATGAGTATACCGTAACTGATGTAAATGTTACGGGTACCGTCGTTACGATGGAAGCAAAGGATTCGGAGGATAAGCCTGTTTTGATTAAGCAGGAAATACCGGCTATTTATGTTGATGATTTCATTAACGAACTTAAAGATGCCAAGACTTCCGGTAAAATCGATAATTATTCATACGTAAAGCCGTTTGATTGGGACGGAGTAATGAGTATTCTTACTCTTATTCTTACTATCGGTGCGGTTGTTGTATTCTTCTTTATTTTCTTAAGACAGGGCAGCGATAAGAACGTTATGAGTTTTACCCAGAATAAGGCAAAACTTGTAAGTCCTAACCAGAGCAAAATCAAATTTGGCGATGTAGCGGGTTGCGATGAAGAAAAAGAGGAGCTTGAGGAGATGGTAGACTTCCTCAAAAATCCTGCCAAGTATAAGAAGATGGGTGCAAAAATTCCTAAGGGAGTTATCCTTTCGGGCCCTCCGGGTACAGGTAAAACTCTCCTCGCAAAAGCTGTTGCAGGTGAGGCTAACGTTCCTTTCTTCCATATGTCCGGTTCCGACTTCGTTGAGATGTTTGTCGGTGTCGGTGCAAGCCGTGTAAGAAGCCTTTTCGCGGATGCCAAGAAAGCTGCGCCTAGCGTAATCTTTATCGATGAGATTGATGCCGTAGGTCGTAAGAGAGGTTCCGGTTTAGGCGGCGGCCATGATGAGAGAGAGCAGACACTTAATGCCATCCTCGTTGAGATGGACGGTTTTGATACCAATACCAACGTTATCGTAATGGCAGCTACCAACCGTGAAGACGTTCTTGACTCGGCACTTTTGAGACCGGGACGTTTTGACAGAAAGATTGTAGTAGGCGAGCCTGACGTTAAGGGCAGAGAAGAGATTCTTAAGATTCATGCCAAGGGTAAGCCTTTGAGCAAGGATGTTGACCTAAAGGATGTAGCATTAAATACTGCAGGCTTTACGGGTGCTGACTTGGCTAACCTCTTAAATGAGGCAGCTCTTCTTGCAGCAAGAAGAAATAAGAAGGAGATTACTCCTTTGGAAGTTTCCGATGCAACCTACAGAGTTGTTATGGGTCCTGAAAAGAAATCAAGAAAGATCAGTGAAGCAAGTAAGAAGCTTACAGCTTATCACGAGGCAGGACATGCAGTTGTACTTCGTGCGACCACCGATTTGGAGAAGGTTGACCGTGTAACAATTATTCCTGTGGGAAGAGCAGGCGGATTTACTTCTCATAAACCTGTTGAAGATATCGAGTTCTATACCAAGAAGATGATTCTCGATAAGATTAAGATGAGCCTCGGTGGACGTGCCGCAGAGGAAATCTTCCTTGACGATATAAGTACCGGTGCTTCATCCGATCTTCAGTACTGTAATTCTCTTGCAGTTAAGATGATTAAGCGCTTCGGTCTTTCCGACAAGTTTAAGAATATGGTTTTCGGTGACGACAACAACGAGGTATTTATCGGAGGATCTTACGGTCAGGTACAGAGCTATTCCGATAAGACGGCAGCCGAGATTGATGAAGAGATTCAGAACATCATCGACAAGTGCTACCGGGATACTTTACAGATTTTGGAGGATAAGAGAAACGTCGTAGAGGGTTTGGTCGAAAGACTTCTCGAAGTTAATAAGGTTGACGGACCGGAATTTGAAGAGATTTATCTTGCAGACGGTGACTTAACTTCAATCAGAGCCAAAGAAGCTGCGATGAAGGAAAAGTATTCTGCTGAGAACGTTAATAAGGAAGAAGAGAAATCTGAAGTGACTTCTGAAACTGCTTCCGAAAAGCCTTCGGAAGAGAATGTTGAGGCATCGAAAACAGAGGATGCTCCTAAAGAGGAAGATAAAACTTCAGAGGAATAATTAGTTTATGTTTAGCGGTATTAAAGATTTAAAACCCGAATCCAAGATTTATTTTATCGGTATCGGCGGAATTTCCATGAGCGGTCTTGCCGTTTTGGCATCCGGTTACGGATTTAAGGTAGGCGGTTCCGATATGAATCCTTCCGAGAGAACGGAAGAACTTAAGTTAAAGGGGATTAAGGTTTACGATAAGCAGGTAAGCGATAATCTGACCGAGTTTATGCCAGATTATGTTGTTAAAACGGCGGCCTGCCTTCCTAATAACCCGGAAGTAAAGTATTGCATCGACAATAATATTAAGATGTACGACCGTTCAGAGTTTTTGGGTCTTATTACCGAGAGTTATGAGAACGTAATTAATATTTCCGGTACTCACGGAAAAACGACTACGACTGCTATGACATCCCTTATGCTTATTGAGTCAGGAGCAGATCCTACGGTTCATTTGGGTGCGGATTTTTACGCATTTAACGGTACCGTAAGAATGGGCGGAAAGAAGGAACTTCTTGTATCGGAAGCTTGTGAGTTCAAGAGATCTTTCTTGCAGTTTTCGTCCACGACGGCCGCTATTACCAATATCGATCACGATCATGTGGATTGCTATCCTTTACTTCAGGATGTAATTGATGTTTTTGCGCTTTTCTTAAATAAGCTTAAGGAAGGCGGAAATGTTGTAGTTACGGGAAGAGATAAGAATACCGCTCAAAGTCTTAAACAGGCTTTTGAATTCTACGAAAAGGAAGGAAGAAAGCCTTTTAACGTATATACATGCGGTATCGAGGATGAAATTTGCGCTTATACCGGTAAGAAAGCCGACGTTATCGCTTCAAATATTACCTACGATAACGGGTTGCCGTCTTTTGATGTGTCTATTAAGGGCGTAAACATCGGCCGCGTAAGTCTTTTGATTCCGGGTAAGCATAACATTGATAATTCGCTTATTGCCATCTGCTGTGCTTATTTAAACGGCGGCGAACCTGCTAAGATGATTAAAGCATTAAACGAGTATAAGGGTGCCGACGGAAGATTTACCGTTAAGGGCACTTATAAGGGCGCTAAGGTTATTGTCGACTATGCTCATCATCCGGCTGCAGCAAGAGCAACCATGGAAGCTTGCGAGCATATTCCGCACAAGAATATTTTGGTTGTATTTCAGCCGCTTACTTTCGACAGAACCAAGAAACTTTTCGAGGAATATGTAACATCGCTTTTGCCTTGCAAGAAGATTCTTTTTGCAGAGATTTTCTCGGATCGTGAGATTAACACGGGCGAGATTTCAAGTAAGAATATTGCCGATGAGATTAATAAGCGCGGCGGTAATGCAGAGTTTTTTGAAAGCAAGTCCGATTTGAAAAACAGAATCGATGAACTCATCGGAGAAGATGACGTGATTTTGATTTTGGGACCTGAAGATATAAGACTTATGGGTGATGTTTTGGTATCCGGAGGAGAAATTTGAAATCTTCGGGACTTTCCAAATTCGCATTTTTCGGAACCGTATTGATGGTAATTGCCGTCTTGCTTCTTTCGGTTATTCTGGTTTTCTCGTTTAAGGGTTTGGACAGCGACTGCCCGATACTTATTATGTACGGTACCGAGGGCGAGGCTCCTAAAGCTGCACTTCGAAAAGCTTTGTCTTTAAGCGGTATGGACTATAAAGTCCTAAGCGAGCGCAAGTGGTACGACAGCGACGGAAAGATTGATATATCCAAAGTTTTGGATGACAGAAATAATAAAGACAGAGATATTTTGATTTCTGCTCAGGGTGAAACCGCTGTCGATGTTTTGAATGCCTATGCCGAGGTCGACGAAGTAAAAGGATTTATTCTTATTGAACCTGTAATCGGCGGTAATCTTTCAATCGAAGGTTTTTCCGATTCGTTTCCTGATAAGGATGTATTTATTCTCACAAGTAAAAAGACTGAATCCTCCGATGCAAGACTTCTTTACGAAAGACTTTCCGGAGAAGATTCATTATATGGCGTATACGCGGAGAGCGATATGCCTTTCGGTTCGGACAAGTATTTTGATCCGAGCGGTAACAGAGCTTTTTATGTATCCGGTTTCTCGAATACGGGAGATGTAGGTATTTACTGTCTTCCGACATTTCAGATAGAACTTTCCGAGTATATTAATGCTGTTTACGATTTTCCGGGAAACAAGAATCCTACCGGATTTATTATGAGCTGGTACATTCTTTCGATTGTTGCTATGTTTGCTTTTTTGGCGGGTCTTTTTGCTCTTGTTTCTTCGCTTCCTACGGTTAAGAAACCTTCCGGTGTGAGATTTATTACAAAGGATAAGGTAACTCTTGTTATCTGCGCATTCTTAAGTTTGGGCTTCAGTGCGGCAGCAGGTATTTTTGCTTATAAGAAGAACGATTCGATATTAAGTATTATTCTTTCCGCATCTGTGTTTGTTCCGACCTTGATAACGGCGATTTCAGATTCCGGAGACGTAGCGAGACATCTTAAACATAAGCAACTTAAGCCGAAGAACAGAAGAACCGCTCAGATTTTAAGCATTCTTTCGGGACTTTTCGTGTTGTTCTTCGTACTGTATGTTTGCGGCACCGATAAGATTGATGGAACACTTATTAAGCTTCTTATAGTAATAATGGTCGTTGCTTTGGATTTTGTTCTTGTAATGGCGGAAAGCCTGGCGGATTTATATTCCAGAATCGAGAACGGAATGAGTATGGGATATTTCGGAAGATATGCGTATGTATTAACAGGACTTATTCCTTCACTTGTAACGCTTTTGATTACACTTATTATGTCTGACGGCATCGGCGTCGAAAACGCTCTCCTCGGAATATCTGCTTCCTTGGTTCCGATGTTACTTTCATTGCCTGTACATAGGCACCTGGGTGACAGTTTCTATACAGCTATGGCACATGCTGCCATTAGCGCGATTCTTGTTTTCGCGTTGCTGTAAAACGGGGTATTGAAGCGCAAAAAAATGTTTGACACCAATAGGGTTTGATGGTAGTATAGTTCGGTGACCGCATGTGCCGGGCTATTAAATTTGCGCATTTTTTGCGCAATGCCTTGTGTGAAGCAGCGAGACTGGAAGAACAGGAGGACACAAAATGTACGCAGTAATTTTGACAGGCGGTAAGCAGTACAAAGTAGCTGAGAACGATGAGATCTTCGTAGAGAAGCTCGAGGGTGAAGCCGGAGATAAGATTACATTTGATAATGTATTGGCAGTTTCCGATGACAACGGCATCAAAGCAGGCGATCTTAAGGCTACAGTTACAGGCGAGATTGTAAAGCAGGGCAAGAACAAGAAGGTTGTTGTTCTGAAGTACAAGGCTAAGAAGGGCTATCGTCGTAAGAACGGCCACAGACAGCCATACACACGTGTACGTATTACAGCTATCAACGCTTAATCGTATAGTGTAAGAGAATCGATATATGATTACCGTTATCATTGATAAAGATTCGGACAAAAATATCAGAGCAATGTTCATAGGCGGCCACGCAGGCTACTCCGAAGAGGGTTCGGATATTATTTGTTCAGCGGCATCTACCTTGGTTTGTACAGCCGTTAATTCTCTGGAAGCAATAGCAGGTATTCCCGACTATGTAAGTTCAGAGATTAAAGAGGACACCGGAGACGGTGAGGTAAATGCAAAAATCGTTATTCCTGACGGACTTGATGCTGAAGCTGAAAAGACCGTACAGATAATATTGAGAACTATCGAGACAGGGTTTATAACTTTGGAATCGGCAGTTAATACGGGTAAAAAGAAGTATATCGAATTGATAGAATCAAAGTAAACAGCACATCGGAGGTGTAAAAATGATTAAGTTGAATTTACAACTCTTTGCTCATAAGAAAGGTATGGGTTCCACCAAGAACGGTCGTGACTCAGAGTCCAAGAGATTAGGAGCTAAGAAGGGTGACGGACAAATCGTTATCGCTGGTAACATTCTTGTAAGACAGCGCGGAACAAAGATTCATCCGGGTACAAACGTTGGAATCGGATCTGATGATACACTTTATGCTCGCGTTGACGGTCGTGTTAAGTACGAGCGTCTCGGCAGAGATAAGAAGCAGGTCAGCGTTTATCCTGTAGAGTAATCTGTTAATGAAGTTAACGTTAAGTCTGTCGAAATTATTTCGGCAGACTTATTTTTTCTAAATTAATCTGAAACGAAAAGATGGGAGTCTCTAATGTTTATTGATCACGCGAAAATCTATGTTAAGGCAGGCGACGGCGGAAACGGCTGCGTGTCTTTTCATACGGAGAAATATGTAACCAACGGCGGACCTGACGGCGGAGACGGCGGTAAGGGCGGTGATGTTGTTTTCGTTGCGACATCAAAGCTTACCACTCTTCAGGGTTTCAGATTCAAGCACAAGTTTGTAGCCGAAGACGGTACTAAGGGTATGAACCGCAAAATGTACGGTAAAGGCGGCGCAAATTTGGAAATCGGCGTACCTGTAGGTACGGTAATTAAAGATTTAGATGAAGACAGAATTATAGCGGACCTTTCGGAAGACGGTCAGAAAGTTGTTGTTGCAAAAGGCGGAAAAGGCGGAATCGGAAATATGCATTACGCGAATGCCGTACGTCAGGCTCCGCAGTTTGCAAGAGCAGGACTTCCCGGGGAAGAGAAAAATCTTTCCGTTGAGCTTAAGCTTATTGCCGACGTAGGCCTTGTAGGCTATCCGAATGCAGGTAAATCTACATTGCTTTCTGTTTTAACCAATGCAAAACCTAAGATTGCCGACTATCCTTTTACCACTTTGGAACCTGTTTTGGGTGTAGTGCAAACATATGATTCCGGATTTGTTATTGCTGATATTCCGGGCCTTATAGATAATGCACATGACGGTGCGGGATTGGGACACGATTTCTTAAGGCATATTGAAAGAACAAGAGTTTTGATTCACGTAGTCGATGTAGCGGGAACCGAAGGCAGAGATCCTATAGACGATTTTAACAGCATTAACGACGAACTTTTGCTTTTTAACGAGCAACTTGCAAAAAGACCTCAAATTGTTGTTGCCAACAAATGTGATATGGCTACGGAAGAAGAGATAGAGCTATTTGTTGAGGAAGTTAATAAACAAGGTTTTGAGGATGTTTTCGTTGTATCGGGAGCTGCCAGAATCGGAATAGAACCTTTGAAGGATAAGACTGCGGAACTTGTAAGTAAACTTCCGGTTACTCAGATTTATAATCCGATTGAAGAAGAGAAGATTTATAAGTACGAGGCTGAGGAGAAGTTCGGTATTGAAATTGACGAGGACGGTGTTTATGTAATCACAGGTTCGTGGGCTAAGGTTACAATGGAATCCACCAATTTCTCAAATCCTGATTCCGTATCCTATTTTGAGAGATCACTTATTAATGAGGGTGTTATCGATGCCTTGCGAAAAGCAGGCTGTAAGGAAGGCGACACCGTACGAATAGATGATTTCGAGTTCGATTTTATTGAATAATAGCTTTGCTGCAACAAAAACAGTTGCGAACGCTCCTTCGTTCAAAATTGCAAGTGTAAAGAAAAAAGTTTACAAATTGTTAATTGTTTACAATTTGTTAACATTTATCCATATTCATGCCACAAACTTATTTTATAATCTAATCATAAAGTTAAGTAAGTGGTCTCTTATTTATTTAATGTTTGAGTTTGTTTTTTGTACCAAGTGCTTCGATAAGCACTTGGTTTTTTTTATGCACGAAATTCAGAAGGCCTTATATATCAGGCATCAGGAGCTAATTGCTTCTTTTAAATCCTTGGAACGCGGGCAAAAACGGCATTGTTTTTTGCTCGAAAGAAAAATAAAAACGCTTTTATAAGCCTAATATCCGTTTGTTTTGTGTATAAAAAATGCGACTTTTTAAAGCCGCATTTAAGTTGTTAACAAATTGTTCATATTTGAAGGAATCACAGAACTTTGGCGAGGAAAGATTTAAGTCTCGGGTTCTGAGGATTCTCAAAAATATCTTTCGGAGTTCCTTCTTCGACGATTTTTCCGTCATCCATAAAGATAACTCTCGTGGCAACTTCCTTGGCAAATCCCATCTCGTGAGTAACGCAGATCATTGTCATGCCTTGCTTGGCGAGATCTTTCATAACATCGAGAACTTCGCCAACCATTTCCGGGTCCAAAGCACTTGTAGGCTCATCGAAAAGCAAAACCTCAGGTGACATGGCAAGTGCTCTTACGATGGCGATACGCTGCTTCTGGCCGCCCGAAAGCTGGCTTGGGAAGCTTTTTGCTCTGTCCGGAAGCTGAACCTTATTAAGAAGCTCCATTGCTATTTTTTCCGCTTCTTCTTTGGTCTTGTGAAGAAGCTTAATAGGTGCCAAAGTCATGTTCTCGATAATTGTCATATTCGGGAAGAGATTAAAATGCTGGAAAACCATACCCATCTTCATGCGAAGCTTATTGATGTTAACGGATTTGTCCATGATATTTACTCCCTCAAACTCGATGGAACCGGAACTTGGCACTTCCAAAAGATTTAAGGAACGAAGGAAAGTTGATTTACCGGAACCTGAAGGTCCGATAATAACCACAACCTCTCCTTTTTTTACTTCCGTAGTGATGCAGTCCAAAGCATGAATGGCACCGTTATTGTAGTATTTCTTTAAGTCTGTGACTTTAATTAATGTCTTATTATCGCTCACTGTTCTTTAATCTCCTCTCCAAACGGGTAACCAATTTGCTGAAAATGATTACCATAATAAGATAGATTGCGGCAACGGCGATGAGAGGCATAAACGGTGAATAGGTTGTGCCTCTGATTTTATCTCCGGCTTTTGTCAGATCGTTAATTGCAACGTAACCTGCTACGGATGTTTCCTTAAGCAAAACGATGAATTCGTTTGCAAGGGCAGGGAGAACGTTTTTAAACGCCTGCGGCAAAATGATGTAAATCATAGTCTGAACGTAATTTAAACCCAAAGACCGGCCTGCCTCGAACTGACCGTTATCGATGCTCATAATTCCGCTTCGGATAATTTCCGCAACATACGCACCGGAGTTTACACCGAAAGCGGCAATGGCAATCAATATTTTGTTATTTGACGAAGCGAAAATGATGAAGTACGAAATAAGAAGCTGAACTACCATAGGTGTTCCGCGGATGATTGTAAGATAAATGT
This sequence comes from Saccharofermentans sp., assembly GCA_045598625.1. GTDB lineage: Bacteria > Bacillota > Clostridia > Saccharofermentanales > Saccharofermentanaceae > Saccharofermentans. The sequence continues at coordinate 4,178 of JAZLML010000076.1, read as the reverse complement.
TGGCCAAAAAGTTCAAAAAGCCCAATATGAACTTAGCGAACTTGTTTCTGATAGTTTTTCCGGTCTTATCGTAAGAAGATCTTATTATGGCTACGATAACACCGAGAATAATACCGAGCAAAACTGCACATAAGGTTATAAGCAGCGTGTTTTCGAGACCTTTAAGAAGCCACTTATATCTATCATCCTCAATAAAGTTAAGGATGAAATCGGATTTAAGCTTCTCAAGCCATTCAGAAAAGGAATTTAGCATAATTAAAGTCATGTTTCACCTGAAATAAAAAAGGCGGAAATCGCTTTCCGCCTTTAGACGACAAACAAAAATTAAACGTCGGAAGCAATGTACTTGTCGATGATGGAATCGATAGTACCGTCTGCCTTCAAATCAGCAAGAGCATTGTTGATATCGTTAAGCAATTCCTCGTTGTCCTTGTTTATAGCGATAGCATACTCTTCTTCTGCGAAAGGAGTCTCAAGAATCATAAGACCTTCGTTGGCATTTACGAAAGCGATAGCAGGCTGATTATCGATAACAACTGCATCAATCTTACCGGAAGTAAGAGCCAATACTGCGTCAGCACCTGTCTTATAGCTTTCAACGAGATCGTCACCGAGCTCATCTCTCATATAGATGTCACCTGTGGTGGATTCCTGTGTACCTACCCTGTAGTTACCGGAGCAGAGCTCATCGATGCTTGTGATAGGAGAACCTTCAGGAACGATGATAGACTGAATACCAATAGCATATGTTGAGGAGAAGTTAACGGACTGAAGTCTTTCTTCAGTAACTGTCATACCGGCCATACCGATGTCATATTTACCGGAAACAACACCGCTGATGATGGAACCGAACTCAACGTCCTCGATAACGAGTTCCATACCGAGCTTGTCTGCGATAGCGCCGGCGATTTCAACGTCGATGCCTGCAAATTCGTTGGCTTCTACGAACTCATAAGGAGGGAAAGCGGCATTTGTAGCCATAACAAGCTGCTTTTTAGCTTCTTCCTTCTTTGCGCAGGAAGCAAATCCCAAAGACAAAGCAAGAATCGTAGCAACCGATAATACTTTTAATAATGATTTCTTCATAAAAACAACACCTCTGTTTATTAGGAAATAATAAAAAACATTACTAATAATAATAGAGATTTGCTCGAAAATCAATCAAAATCGGCTTATAAAGCCCTTTCAGCCGTTGATATCAAATGATTTTATGAATTCGTTCCAGCACTTTTTGCCTTCACGTCGCCATTTACGACATAAAGCAGAAGCCTTTTCTTTTGAATCGGTACGCATCTGACATGAGAAATATCGGCCGCTATCATCGCTTAAAGTAACAGTAACCGTGTAAAAGCCGCCGTCTTCGGGTTCCATTTTAACCTTGGCGGAATTAAACGTATTGATTCTCTCTTTGAGGTCTTCAGCAGCCTCATCCATATAGCGAATCAGATTTTTATTTAATGAAGCATACAAATCTTCCAATATTGCGCTTCCTGCAGGAGTAATGCTTACGATAACTTCTTCGGAGTCGGCAATCGCACCGGTTCCGTCTCTTTCGACGGTCTTTTCCAGAAAATTGCTGGCATTAAGTTCTTCGAAAGCCTGAGAGTACGAGATGAAATCCGTATATAAGGACTCGAGGCACTTATCCATAAGCATACGCTCGGTTACGCCTTCAGCCTTTGAAACGAGGTAAAGAATAAGAATCTTGGCCTTTGCAGCATCTTCATTATTCATGTGCGACGATACTCCTTCATTAATTAATCTCGCCCTCACGGACCCTCTGATTATACCGTAAATCAGGTTATTAATTCGACATAAATTGGTGTTTTTTTGGTTTTCGAAAAGAAAAATGGGTGATATACTTGCTATTAGTTTTTTGCCAATAGGCTAGAAAAGAGGAGAGACTTATGATTAATGTTGATGTTTCTAACGTACTTCCGTTTATCGGCGGTGAAGAAGCAATTATGAGAATGGAGCCTCAGGTTAAGACCGCTCACGATATGCTTCATAAGAAAAACGGCCCGGGAAATGATTTCCTCGGTTGGCTCGATCTTCCTACAAACTATGATAAAGAAGAGTTTGCAAGAATCAAGAAAGCAGCTGCCAAAATCAGAAAAGATTCCGAAGTTTTGGTTGTAATAGGTATCGGCGGTTCGTACCTCGGTGCAAGAGCTGCAATTGAACTTTTGAACCATTCGTTTGCAAATGCAGCAAACAAAAAGATAAGAAAGAGTCCGCTCATTTTGTTCTGCGGTAACTCCATAAGTGCAACATACCTTGCTGATTTGATGGATATCGTTGAGGGCAAGGATATTTCCGTAAATATCATTTCCAAGTCCGGTACAACAACCGAGCCTGCTATCGCTTTCAGAATTTTCAAGGCATACATGGAAAAGAAATACGGTAAGGAAGGCGCAAAGAGCAGAATTTATGCAACAACCGATAAGGCGCGCGGAGCTTTGAAGGGTCTTGCAGACGAGGAAGGTTACGAGACTTTCGTAGTACCTGATGACGTCGGCGGAAGATTCTCCGTACTTACAGCCGTAGGTCTTCTTCCTATCGCTGTTTCCGGCGTTGATATCAAGGAAGTTATGCGCGGTGCAAAGGACGCATCAAAGCTTTATAAGAAGGCAAGCCTCGAGGAGAACCCATGCTATCAGTATGCTGCAGTAAGAAACTGTCTTCTTCGTTCCGGTTATTCCACAGAGATTATGGTTAACTACGAGCCTTCTTTCCACTACATGACAGAGTGGTGGAAGCAGCTCTACGGTGAGTCCGAGGGTAAGGACGGCAGAGGAATTTTCCCTGCAGGTGTTGATAACACGACAGATTTGCACTCCATGGGTCAGTACATCCAGGAGGGCAGAAGAATTATGTTCGAGACCGTAGTTCAAATTGATAAGGCACGTCGTTCTTTCGAGATTCCTAACGATCCTGACAATCTCGACGGTTTGAACTTCCTTTCCGGTATGGATATGAACGAAGTTAACCTTAAGGCAATGCAGGGAACGGTTCTTGCACATGTAGACGGTAAGGTTCCTAATATGGTTATTCATATTCCTGAGCTTACAGCTTATTGGTTCGGTCAGATGGTTTACTTCTTCGAGAAGGCTTGCGGAATTTCCGGATACCTCTTGGCTGTAAATCCTTTCAACCAGCCCGGTGTTGAGGCTTACAAGAAGAACATGTTCGCTCTCTTGGGTAAGCCAGGATACGAAGATCAGAAGGCTGCTTTGGAAGAAAGACTTAAGGGCTGATAATTTATATTTTGCATATTGAGACCGCCTCGAAGGAGATTTCTCTTTCGAGGCTTTTTTTGCCTAAGCGGTGCCGATACGGGTGCTTGGGTGCTTTTTATTGGGCGGGATTTTTGGTATAGTGTAAACGTTTTTATTTTGGTTCGGAGGCAGGAATATGAAAGCTGAACGCGAGTTTTTAAGAGTTCACATTACCCCAAAGGGAGAAGCTTCGATTAAAAGGGGGCATCCGTGGGTTTATGCCGATGAATTGACCTTCGATTTCGACGAGAATGCGGCCGCAAACGGGGCGCTTATTGATGTTTTTTCGACGAAGGAAAGATATCTGGGAACGGGCTTTTTAAGTAAGAACAGCAAGATTCGTATAAGAATTTTGTCTTCGAATGCAAATGAGAAATTTGATGAGGCTTTCTGGAGAAGACGTGTTTCGTATGCACTTTCCATGCGCAAAACTGTTATGAAGGAAGACTATTCCTGCTGCAGATTGATTTTCGGTGAGGCGGACGGAATTCCGGGCCTTACGGTCGACAGATATAACGATATTCTTTCGACGGAGGTTTTGTCCTACGGAACCGAGCTTGTTAAGGACGTGATTTATAAGGCGCTTTGCGAGTTGCTTTCCGAGGACGGCGTTGTTGTAAGAGGAATTTACGAGCGTAACGAAGCGAAAATAAGAGAACTCGAGGGCCTTCCGCTTGAAAAAGGCTGGTATAAGGCGGATTTCGTCGGGATACCGGAATCGCCGGATGCGAAGATTATCGAGAACGGCATAGAATATACGGTAGATGTCGAGAATGGCCAAAAGACGGGATTTTTCTTAGACCAGAAATATAACCGCAGGGAAGTCGCAAGACGTGCAAAAGGGATGACGGTGCTTGATTGCTTTACACATTCTGGGTCTTTTGCGTTAAATGCAGCAAG
>JAZLML010000075.1:0-16146 GCA_045598625.1 Saccharofermentans sp. | reverse complement strand
GAAAAGCGTATAGAAAGGCGCGAAAGTATCTCATCTATACGCCTTTTTGAAGAATCGACTCTTTGTAAATCCTTGTATTTGTCCAATAAGCGTATAGATTATTCTTCTTTTTCAAATCTATACGCTTTTAGTGTTGCATCGGGGACAGTAACCCTAATCCGAAGTACCCAAAGGCGTATGGAATCAAGGAAATCACGGTTTCTATACGCTTTTTACATCGAGGGGCATCTTAAGGACGTCCACAAAGAAGAAAAAAGCGTATAGATTAAAACCCGAAAGCCAATTCTATACGCTTTTACTCAAATTCATTCAAAAACAGTGCATCTAAGTAAAGAAGGCACTGTGGATTTGCAGAAAATTCAGGTTTTACAGAGCCATAAAAAAGACTGTCCCAAAATGTACTTTGTTTTGAGACAGCCCCTTCTAAATGTGTGTCTAAATTTAAATATCGAATTAACCGATTGTTGTGAAGCTGTAAGAAGCTACGATATCAGCGTCCTCGTAAATGGACTTCTGCATATTGATTGCCGTTGTGAGGAGGAGAGTATTAGGAGTAAATTTTCCGTTCAAAGCTTCAGGATCAGCTGCATAACTGATAGCCTGTGCTTCGTCTTCGGAGAGAAGCATGTACTGAGAAACGAGGAACAAACTTCTGATACCTACATCCATACGAGCAAGTTTGCTGTTTATCTGATATGTCGGAATTGAAGAAGATGAAGAAGATACACGGCTTGAAAGTGAAAGACCGAGAGCTGAAGGAGCAGGTGATTTCTCTTCGAGAATATAAAGAGGCTTACCTTCTACACCAACCTTACCAACATCGTGGAAAAGACCCATGATAATAGCGGACTCTTCGTCGAGCTGTGGCATAATTGTATCTTTAATTCTGAGAATCTGCTTTGTAACGCCAACGCTTCTGATAAGGAGACCCTTCTCGCAAGCAAGAGGACCTGTTGTATCAGCAGGAGAAGTGAGCCATGATGTACGATTCTCCAAAAAGTCGATAAAGTGGTCGAATTCTGTCTTTCTCTTAATAACGGAATCCTTAAGCTGAGAATAAAGCTCGTCAACGTTATCCTTGTTAACGTCTACCATAGGCATAATGCCTGCGGAAGCCTTTACTTTTGTTCCCGTAGGAGCCGGTGTTGCTGTTGTAGCTGCAGCTGTTGCAGGAGTTCCTGCATCTTCACCGAAATCAAATTTACACTTTGGGCAACGGATAGCCTGATTGGCAATAACCATACCGCAATCTGGACACTTTTTCATGTTAACCTCCCCCCTTAGCAATACCGTCACAACACGGTAAGTAAGGTTTATAATTTTTAAATAATATTTATTTTATAACTTTACAAAGCCATATTCAATTGATAGGAGAGGGCTAAAGCCAGAATTTACAAATTGTACACGAATTGCAAATCATGCGTTTTCAATTGTTTTCGAAAATGGTGACTTACTTCTTTTGCTTAGAAGAATGCGGTTTCTTCGAGCTGCTAAACTTGCGTTTGAATTTCCTGTAATAATAGTTAATATCGGATTTCATCTGTTTTGACATGGTTTTAAAGTGAATCTTAGACGGGAAGTGCTGCATTACGCCTGTCTTATGAGCCGTAAGAGCCATAATGACTTCGCGGGCGTGAAGTTTTACATCCGAATTCATCATATAATCGGATGTTCCCGGAACTTCCCAGAAAAAACGATACGGTGCACCGTAGGCATCGCCTATTCCCATGATATGACCGAATTCGTGAGCTGCTACCTGTTCATAGTGTGAAAGCGTACCGTAGTGAATCAGGTGGATGGAGCCCGGCCAATAAGGTGACCAGTTAAGAGAAATACTTTCAGGGGATTTCGGACTTCTGATGAGACCCCAGAACCAGCGCCACAGCGGGCTTAATACGAACGAGCCTTTTTTGATAAGAGGCTCTTTGACGGTAAAATACCTTTGTCCCGGGTAGTTTGCTGCTTCAAAACCGTCTTTGCGGATGATTTTTGTTTTTAAAGTGAAACTTCCTATATTAGGCTCGTCGTTCTCGCGAACAGACTTGTGGATGCGGACGGATTTGTCGTCCGGATCAATCTCGAATTTACCGCTCCAATTCTTGGTTATGCCTTCGCAAACGGCGTCGGCAAAGGAAAAGTCGGGTTTTTTGGTCTTCAGGAAAGAATCCGACATATTGCCGCTGTTGGTGTAAGGCTTCAGAAGATTCGGCTTAAAGGCAACAAAAGCAGTAATCTCGATTTTGTTTCCGCGAACGGAAATTTGAACCGGGACTTTCTTCGGATTGCGGTAGTGAATCGGGAAGTTTTTCTCGATTGTGCCTTTGAGGGATTTCTCGATATTACGGTAAAACATAGGTACATTATATACTTTTTTGCTCAAAAAAAGACACCGGCGAGGGGTTTGCCAGTGTCTGTAGGAGGGTGTTATGAAGTAAGGAGTGTTCTTTTATGAACATCTTTATGATACCACCCGTAACGCTGTACAACAGCCGCTAATAATGGCAAAATAGTGGCATAAATTTCGGAGGCGAAGTGAAATGAAACTTGAGGGCCGCGTTTTGGTTGAGAATATTCTTATAAATTCTGCAGTGATTGAGCACAGCAATCCCGATGCCGGATTCAGCAAGGAATTGGACGAGTGCCTGATTTTGCTTTTGCGTGCACTCAATGTACCTACTCCGCTTTGGCTTAACAAGAATACACACGAGTTTGCGGCTTTCAGACAGACGGTGTTTTTCGCAGATCAATTTACCGACGAGGTGAATTTCGACAGATTTCAAATAAAGCTTATTGAGTCCTAAGCGTAAAAAAAACGGCACACGAGAAACTCGAATGCCGTTTCGGAAGTTATTATAAAAAAGTTATTACTCGCCCGTAACTCTGAATACAATCTCGCCCGGATAAACCATGTCGAGCTGCGATCTTGCAACGCTTTCTATGTATACACTGTCCTGATTGGTGTTCTCTTCTTTACGAATCTGCGAAAGCTGATCCTCGAGAGCAGCTTTTTGAATTTTAAGAGCTTCGGATTCAGCAGTAAGACGGTCGTGCTGAACTTTGAGGTCGACCAATCTTGTGGCACAAAGTACTACAACTGCGATGAATGTGATATAAAGGGCAGCGGATACGAAAGAAATTCCGCTTTTTTTACGGATAATTTTTCTCATATGTGTGAATCCCCTTTCCTTTATCTTTATAGGAAAAGTATAAACATAGAAATTTAGTAAATCAATTTGAAAAGTCCCCAAAACAGGGAGATGTAACGTAAAAGTAACAGTTACGGCAAATGTTAGGGAAGGGCGTTCACTGACAAATCACAGCGTGTCTTCTATAAGCTCGTACATTGAAGAAGCGTCCTCTTTACGAACTGTTTCCTGAATGCTTAAGACTTTGAATTGTACGCTTCCGTTTCCGAAAACAACAGTAACGACATCACCGACCTTGAGCTTAACCGAAGGCTTGGCTTCGCGTCCGTTTACGCTGACACGGCCCATGGAGCAAACATCGTTTGCTACGGTTCTGCGTTTGATTATGCGTGATACTTTAAGAAATTTGTCGAGTCTCATATCTGAATACGTCCCTTCAAAGCATTTGACAGGGTTAAATCATCGGTGTATTCGATATCCGAACCCATAGGAAGGCCGGAAGCAAGGCGCGTAACCTTTATGCCTGCAGGCTGAAGAAGTTTTGAAATATAAAGTGCCGTGGCATTACCCTCTGCCGATTGGTTTGTGGCAACAATAACTTCGCTTATCTCAGGATTAAGACTTAAGCGTTCCAAGAGCTGAGACAAAGTGATGTCCTCAATCTGTTTGCCGCCCAAAGGGGAGAAGACGCCGTGAAGCACATGATAAAGTCCCTTATATTCGCGCATTCTCTCGAAAGTGGAAACATCGCGCGGGGATTCAACCACACAAATCGTGGTTTTGTCACGAAGCGGATCCGAACAAATCGGACACGGGTCGCTGTCGCAGAAATTCTGGCAGATGCTGCAGCGCTTGGTAAGCTTCTTGGCTTCCGTGATGGCATCCGCAAGCTCGGTCACTTCTTTTTCGGGCATTGAAAGAATCTGGAAGGCAATTCGCTGAGCGGATTTACCTCCGATTCCCTGTAATTTCGAAAGTTTGGTGATTAAATTCTGAACTGACGGTGAGTATCGTGCCACAAAAATCTGCCTTACGTTTCTTTATATTCTGATTCATCAGAACGGAAGCTTCATTCCGCCTGTTGCTTTGCCGAGTTTCTCGGATGAGAAAGCCTCGACCTGCTCCAAAGCATTCTGATATGCAGCAACTATCAAGTCGGAGAGCATCTCGGAATCTTCAGGATCAATAACCTCAGGATTGATCTCGAGGCCGTAAATCTTGTGGTCACCGCCCAATGTGAGCTTAACCTGTCCGCCGCCTGCAGTGCCTTCGGCGCGGAAATCGGCGATGAGACCCTGAGCCTCTTCCATCTCTCGTTGCATCTTCTGAGCCTGAGCCATAAGTGCGTTCATATTGCCGCCTCCGCCGAAACCGCGGAAATTATTCTTACCCATATATATTGTCCTCCAAGTATAAAAATGGTTTAAATCTCAAACATTGCCATTATCGCACAGTTTGATAATTTTCTAAAGTTAATCGTCCCCGAAATGAATCTCGGTGGTGATTCCCAAGGACTCGCTTCTCTTAAGGAAAGCGTCAAGCGGAGTTTCTGCCGTGCTTTCAACGACAGAATCAGCCGCGTTCATCGTGTTTTCGGAAAGTTTGCTTAAAAGTGCCCCGTACTGGCGTTCCGTACAAACATATACGTGTTCGACCTCACCGAAAACGTGCTTGATGTCGTTGCTTATTTTTACGTAACCCTCATCCTTAGGAAGTTCCTTCAGCGTTTCCTTGCGCACGGAATCATCGAAAACAATGGCCGCCTTATCGCCGAAAATCCTCAAATCCGTATTAATGAGGCTTGCGTACAAAGTAAAATCAATATCCTGAACGCCCGCGCAAATCGACTGCCACATAGCCTTGATGTCAGCCGGAGACTCGTTCTCGGACTTCTTCTCGAAATTTCTGTCAACAACCGGTGTTCTTACAGGCGGAACCTCACCGTTACTTATGAGCAGGTCGTTGTCCTTCATCAGGGAAGCAAGCGAAGTCTTAGGTTTAACAGGCTCTTCATCTTCAGATTCGTCCGGCTCGTCCGGCTCATTCTCGGCCGGGGACATTTCCGGCACATATCTTTCGATGTTGATTTCCGGAGTCGGTTTATCGTTAATTATGTCGTCGAGGAAGGAAGAAGACAAATTGTTTAATATGTTTCCGCCCTCGAAAAGGCTGTTCTTAGGTTTCTCAGAAGGCTTAGCTGCTTCTTCCTGCGGAGCCTCGTTAAACGACATGGAGAAAATATCAATCTGGTTCTCCATAGGCTCATCATCCGGGTCTTTCTCCTCATCCTCGGAAGGATACGGAGGCGGCGGTAAAAAGTCATCCTCAGGCATCGGAGGCGGCGGTACCGGATCCGGAATCGGAGCAATATTAACATCTGAAGGCTTTGTTTCAGCAGGCTTTGTCTCAACCGGTTCAGACTCCAACGGCTTAGCTTCCAAAGGCTTAGCTTCCAACGGCTTAGCTTCCAAAGGCTTAGTTACCGGGCTGAGCCACGGTGGTACGATAAGCTTTTCCGATATAGGATCGGATTCTGTTTTTGCTTTCGGTTTGGTCTCTTCTTTTTTCTCAACAGCCGGCACGATAACAGGAGTTTTTGCGGCAGCCGAAACTGTTGGGGTTGAAGGTGTTGAAGGTGTCGCTGCTGCAACAGGTGCAACAGGGGATGCCGAAACAGTGCCGCCGAATCGTTCGGAGAGTGTTTTCGCTGCTTCGGCCTGCTTGGTAACAAAATCCGGAATCGTAAGCGGAACAACGTCGGCCTTAACCTTACGGCCGCAGATTCTTATGAGAGAAATCTCGAAAGTCGTTCTTACGTCAGGTGACCACTTCAAATCGGAAATAACTGCCGAAAGGCTTGAAATATAGGCAACTATGGTCTCTGCCGCAACGTCCTTTACCAATTCGTACATGCCTTTTAAGGTTGAAGGCTGTACTTTGAGGATGGTTGTAGGATCGGGCATCATTCGAACAATGAGAAGGTTACGGAAGAATGCCGTCAAATCCAAGGCAAAATGCACCGTGTCGCGACCGCTTCTGCTCAATTCATCGCTTAATTTCACGTTGGACTCGTAGTCGCCCTTAAAGAGAGCTTCGGACATTTTAAGAAGGAACGCGTCATCTACGGTTCCGGTCAATTGCAAAATTTTCTCTTCGGTAATAACCGAACTTCCTGCGGCGGAACCGACCTGATCCAAAAGGGAAATAGCGTCACGCATAGCGCCGTCGGAAAGGGAGGCGATTAAATCCAGGGCTGATTTCTCGGCCTTGAAGCCCTCTTTCTCGCAGATAAGAGAAAGCCTGCCGACAATGCTCTCGTTACTGATTCTTCTGAAATCGTAGCGCTGGCATCTCGAAAGAATTGTAGCCGGGATATCATGCGGTTCGGTTGTGGCAAGAAGGAAAACAGCGTGCTTCGGAGGTTCTTCCAACGTCTTTAAAAGTGCATTGAAGGCACTTTCGGAAAGCATATGAACCTCGTCGATGATGTAGACCTTGAATTCTGTTTTCGAAGGTGCAAAATTAACTTCATCGCAAATACGTCTTATATTATCGACACTGTTGTTGGAAGCGGCATCCATCTCGATTACGTCCATCAAGGTGCCGTCCAATATGCCCTTGCAAATCTCGCACTTGTTGCACGGATTGCCGTTTATCGGATTTGTACAGTTGATTGCTCTGGAGAAAACCTTGGCAATGGAAGTTTTTCCCGTGCCGCGCTGACCCGAGAAAAGATACGCATGACCGATTTTCTTCTCGATTACGGCCTGCCTTAATGTCGAAACGGGACCTTTTTGCTCGACTATTTCATCGAAATTCATCGGTCTGAACTGTCTGTAAAGTGCGATGTGTTCCATATATCCTCCGTCGGCAATGCAATCTTTCGTATAAAAAAAGATTCATCCCACCTAAACTACAGTCGGACAGGCGCCCTCGCGGCACATGCAGAAATCCGCTTACTGCTGCTTCCTTCCGGACCTGACAGGGTTCACAGCACCGCATTGCACGAGACCCGAACCGACTGCAGATCATGTGGGATGAATCCCGAGTATTATAACATAAATATAGTATTTTAATATACAAAAAAAAGATGATATAATTCCTACTGTTTTATACATATATAAGGGGGATTTTAATATGTTTCAAGAAAGAACCGCCGCTAAGGTGCTTGGTGTCATTCTTACGTTTGTAAGTGTAGGTATGGCTACTTTGGGAATTGTGTTTCTCACCTGTGCAAATACAGTTCTTAACGGTCAATGGTATGCCGATACAATTTGTGATGATATAGTCTGTGATTATTTCAGAGAATACGCTATTCAAGATGTTGACGAAACCGAGCTTCATATAGACAGTGATGATGTTGAAGATTTGTTTTCGGACGAGTTTATTACACATTTATTCAGTGATCTTTTCACGGTTGCCTTTGATGAAAATGCCGAATATGACGAAACATACTATGAAGAGTATATCGAGGATGAGATGATGCCTGCGGTAGAGGATATATCCGATTACCGTTTCTCTGCAGCCGAGAAAAGGGAACTCACCGATGAAATATTGAACATGTTCGAAGATACTCTCGAAGAAAACAGAGGATATTTCTTATCTGAAGTGGATGGCCTTGACGCGTTGTTTTCGACAGGTGCCAAAGACAGCACGATGATAAGAGGCATAGTTTACATCGCTATTTGTGTTGCTTTGCTCGGAGTGGAGATTGCAGTTTACAGAAATAAGTACTGTGTAATCAAAAATGCAGGCCTTATTGCACTTATTTCCGGAGCAAGCACCGCGTTTATCGGTTGCATTTTAAATTCTGCATTTACAGAAGTTGAACGTCAGGCCGGTACTTTCGAAGGATTTGACGGTAAAAGCGGCGAAATGGTTGTGAAACACCTTATGTATTCTTTCGAGGACGAGATAACCAAGCATATGCTTATCGATATCGCCGTCGCTGCTGTAGGCCTTGTTCTTATTATTGTCGGTTCAATTCTTATGAGAAAATTCAGAAACAAGCAGCTCGCTGATACAAATAACATGTACAGCAACTATTACGGCAGCAGTTCTTCCGCCGGCACATATAACGGATATTATAACAGTTCATCCGACAATTCTTACGGAACATATAACAGTTCAATTAACAATACCGGTAACAATGCCTTTAACAACAATGACGATTTGAATTTCAGTTCCAATCAGAATTCCTCTTTCGAAAACACAGGCTACAACACCGATTCGTATACCAACGTTAACGATTCCTTTGCAGGAAACAATTTCAGCGATGCCGGAGACTTCAGTTCTTCTTCGAATAACTCATTCGGCAATACGACTCAGTCGCCTTGGGCTTCCGGCACGAATTCCGACGTTCAGTCTCCGTGGTCTTCCGGCACGAATTCCGACGCGCAGTCACCATGGTCTTCAGATAACAACGGTTCTTCAAACGGTGACGATAAATTTTGATTAAGTCTTGAATATAGATTTCAGCCTCGACATTTTCGATGTCGGGGCTTTTTTAATAGTAAGACGGCTCTTCTCAAATGTTGTTCAGAGAAGAGCCGCCTTATGGATATCGTCGTTGTTTTCAGATTAATTAAGCGTTCTGAGCTTTCAATTCCTCGTCTCTGCGCTTCTTATACTCATCCCATACACTTACGATTCCGATTGCTTCTGCTGTACCGCATCCGATGATTGTTCCCGGATTAGCATGTGTCATGATGCATCCGATCGTTGTTGCTGCGCATACTGTTGTGAGTACGATTGCGAGTGCGAGAATTGCCTTTGAGCTTAATTTGTTGTCTGAATTTTTCATTTTTGTTTTCCCCCGTTTGTTTGGTGTTTTGTTTTATGCTTGTATCATACAGGCGGAGAATTAATACATCGTCAAAGTCGATTAAAGTGTTTCTAAGGAAAAGATTAATAAAATATAAAGGCGAGTGGGACGCGGGTTTCAAGTAAATCCGCAAGTTTTTCGGGGGCGAAGCTTGTAAGAAAATTTGCAAATAGCCGATTTACAAGTAAACCCGCAAGTTTTCGGCGGCGAAACTTGTAAGAATACTTGCACACTTTGAAGAGCGCAACAAAAGTAGCAACAAAATCGGGAAAATGTTGCTGAATCTGTTGCAAACTGCCGATTTGCAACAAAACCCGCAACAAAAACGGCAAAATGTTGCTGAATCTGTTGCGATTCCCCGATTCGCAACAAAACCCGCAACAAAAACGGCAAAATGTTGCTGAATCTGTTGCAAACTGCCGATTTGCAACAAAACCCGCAACAAAATCGCAAAAATGTTGCTGAATCTGTTGCGCAGCGCAGACAAATCTGCAGATTTTTGTGGGGAATGTCTGGCAAAAACTGTTGAAAACTGAAAACTCGGAGCAGCGATTTGCGACATAAGCTGCACACAAAAACGGCGCACATTAAAAACGGCGCACATTAAAAACGGGGGAGGGTGTGCAGATATAGTGTTTTCGAATCAGGCAAGCTTTTGACGAGCGAGAAGTTTCTTTTTGACCGAGAAGTAATACATCAGAAGTGCCAGGAATGTCAGTACCCAGGAAAGTGGGTAGGACAAAAGCAAGAGAATATATGAGTATTCGTGTGTGTGGATCATAAAGATGCGGTTGAATACCAGGTAAACCCAAAGAAGACGGAGGCCGCAGCTTCCGACTACTGTTGCGATCATTGGGAAGACGGAGTGGTTCATGCCGCGAAGCATGCCCGAGCCGCAGTCCATAAGGCCGCAGGTGAAATCAGGCAATGCTATGAATAAAAGACGCAACATTCCGTAGTCTACGGCTGTAACGGCGGAATCGGAAGGCAGAATGAAGCCCAGGAGATTGCGGCCGAAAATGACGCAAAGCATTGCAAGGGCAAGACCCGAGTAAACAATACAACCGAGACTTGCTCGGTAGATTTTGCCGAGGCGTTCATAACGTCCTGCGCCGTAGTTTTGACCGGTAAAGGTCATGCAGCCTTGTGTGAAGGAATTCATCGTCACATATATGAAACCGTCGATTGTTGAAGCCGCACCGTTTCCTGCTACGAAAGCCGTGCCGAGACGGTTGATCGAGGATTGAATTATTACATTGGAGAGCGCGAAAAGCGTGTTTTGAAAGCCCACAGGCAGACCTAATCCGAGGATTTTCTTGAGTTGGGTCATATCAATTCGTAAGTGTGAGAATCTAAGGCCGATAGGACCGTCCAATTTGAGGAGCGTTCCTGTCATAAGGATTGAGGAAAGAACCTGGGACGATACGGTTGCGATGCCTACGCCTGCAACTCCGAGGCCAAAGCCTGCGACGAGAATAATATTCAGAACGATGTTCAAAACACCCGATACGCTGAGGTAGATAAGCGGCTTTTTGGTATCGCCTATGGCTACGATTATGGCGCGGCCGAATGTGTAAGTCATAAAGAACGGGTTGCCGGCCATATAAATTCTCAAGTATAAGGTTGCCTTGTCGAGAACGTCCGCCGGAGTTTGCATCAGAATGAGAATGTCTCTTGCGAAAACTACACCGACGATGCCGGCGGCAATTCCGAAAATAATCCCCAACATAAATGACGTGTGAGTGATGCTGTCGTAGTCTTCTTCGCGCTTGGCGCCGATAGCGGACGCCAAAACAACGGTGCTTCCCAAGGAGACGCCTACGAAAAGGTTAATAATAAGTTGTATAAGGGATGTACATGCGCTTACGGCCGCAACGGAAGTCTCGTCTTCGAATCTTCCGACAACCGCAACATCGGCTGCGTTGAACAACAGCTGCAGCATTCCCGTGAACATAATCGGGAGGCAGTACATCAAAAGCGGCCCGAAAATCGGACCGTCCACCATGTTTAATGATTTGGATTTTAATGCTTTTGACTGACTCATTATCAGAGATTAAAGAGCTCCTTGATTGCGGATTTGTTTACGTTGGAACCGATTACACAAAGCTTACCGATGACATCGGCAGAACCTCTTCTGACATTAATTTCTTCAGGAACGTAGTCGAAGTGAATCCAGTTGCCGTCATTGCCCGGCAGTATACCCTTGGCACGGAGAATGAGACCGTATTTCTCGGAGTCTTTAAGAGCGTCAAGGCAGTCGAAAACCTGCTCTTCGGCGAACGTTTTCGATGTCTCGAATCCGATGCTGTCGAAAACTTCATCGGCATCGTGACCGTGGTGATGATGGTGATGATCGTGGTCGTGACAACCGCATGTGCAGTTCTCGCCGTGCTCATGCTCGTGCTCATGTTCATGGTCATGATGGCAGCAGCACTCGTGATCGTCGTCGTGGTCGTGGTGGTGGCAGCACTCGTGATCATCGTCGTGGTGATGATGGTGACAGCACTCGTGGTCGTGATCGTCATCGTCGTCGTCATCGTGATGGTGGTGATGGTGACAACCGCACTCGCACTCTTCGTCATCGTCGTGGTGATGATGGTGATGATGGTGATGATGCTCCTCGTGCTCTTCGTGCTCGCGGAGAAGTTCGTCTGCCATCTTAACGAGGGAGTTCTCCTTCATCATGGCATCGAAAATCTGGCGGCCGTCGAGGTCGTCCCATGGTGTGGTGATAACCGTTGCATCGGTGTTGATGGAACGGATTAAAGCCATTGCTTCGTCAAGCTTTTCCTGCTTGATGTTTTGCGTACGGGAAAGAATGATTGTTGATGCACTTTCAATCTGGTTCTCGTAGAATTCCTTGAAGTTCTTGAGATAAATCTTGAGTTTGGAAGCGTCGGCAACGGTGGTTGTTGCGCAGATTTCGGTGTTCGGAACCTTGGAAACTGCGGCGATAACGTCGGAGAGCTTGCCTACGCCGGAAGGCTCGATGATGATTCTGTCAGGGTTATATGTGTCGATAACCTCTGTCAAAGCCTTGCCGAAATCGCCTACGAGGCTGCAGCAGATGCAACCGGAGTTCATCTCGGTGATCTGGATGCCGGATTCCTTGAGGAAGCCGCCGTCGATGCCGATCTGGCCGAACTCGTTTTCGATGATGACGATTTGCTGATTCTTATAAACGTCTGTGAGGAGTTTCTTTATAAGGGTTGTTTTTCCTGCTCCCAAAAATCCTGAGAAAATGTCTATTTTTGCCATATATATCACTGCCTTTCAAAATTTATATCAATTAAAGTAAACGATGTCCTCTTCCGGCGGGGTGGTTACGCTGTAATCATCAACCGTGAGGCACGGAACGGCGGTTTTTCGGCCGTTGCTGTCGTCTTCGTAGAATCTGACCTGACCTGTAACTTTGAGCCATTGGCCGGTCGGGAAGTTGCTGCCGTATTTGAGGAAGCACAGAAGGTTAATCTGTCCGATATCGTCGGAGCAGCAGGTGTAAGCACGGCGCGAAAGTGCGAAAGCGCGGCCGCGGATTTCTCTGAAAACCAAAGCGGTTCCTTCCAAAGTTACGTGTTTGCCGTTATAGCGCTTAACGTTGTCCAGAGCGTCGGTATAGAAGAGACCGAAGTCGTCGTTACTGATGACGCACGGATTGTCGTCAAGGTTATACGGCAGGTGGTCCTCAATCATGAGGATGTTGTTGTCGTTGCCCAGGAAGTTGATGCTCATGCCCGGATTTATGCTCTTAACAGTGGAACGAAGCTTAGGGAGGCTGTCGCCTTCAGGGTCAACGCGGTTAAAGATGACGGTGTCGCCGTATCTGAAATAGTCAGCGAAAATCGTCTGCATGTTCTTGTAGTACTGTGTATAAGAAGATGCGTCGATTACGACTACGGCTGCTGCCAATGCCCATCTTTCAGGCACATCCGTCTTCTCGAAAAACTCGGACGGGGAAACGGAGCCGTTCCACTCGATGAAAATAACGTCGGGCTTGTAGTCCTTCTCAATTTTGGTGGTGAAATCTCCTACGACTTCTTCGGTGTCGCAGGTGATGATAACGGGATCGGCATCGGGATAGTTGTCCTTTATATATTCCTCTTCGCCCTCTTCGGTGCAGATTACAACGATTTTCTGATCCTTGAAGCGCTCGCCGCCAATCCAGGAACAGATAACGGAGGTCTTGCCGCTGTCCAAAAAGCCCGTAAAAAAGTAAACCAAACAATCTTCCATGAAATCACCTATTAATAAAATACTGATTACTATAATTAAACATATTAAATTAAAGACCTCACCACATTGTTTTTCAAGTAGAAAAATAATAAAGTTTAAAGAGGTTGTTTGTTTAATATGTTCTTGTGATATATTAATTTGTGTCCGATATCCGTACGATGAACCGAGCAAGAGGAGTAAAATGAAGAGAATAATCCAGGTTGAGAAATTTACTGATAAAAATATCAGCCGACTTTGCTCGTGGGAAATTACCCATCTGGATATTTTGCATGAGAAACTTTATACCCCTGCGATGGACAGACTGATGGTTTTCGTGACGAGAACCGGAAACATGGGAATTATTTGGATCATCGTGGCTGTCTTCATGATGATTTTCGAGCCGCACATCAGAGACGGTTATATTTTGCTCATTGCGCTTTTGCTTTGCGTTATGATCGGCAACCTCATGATTAAGAACATTGTCCGCAGAAGAAGACCTTTTTTCCACAAGTCTTACAAGCTTCTGATTAAGCAGCCGTGGGACTATTCGTTCCCGTCGGGCCACACGCTGAGCTCGTTCGCGGCGGCTACCGTAATTTGCATCACCAATCCGTACTACGGCATTCTCGCATATTTGTATGCGGCGCTCATAGCGCTGTCGAGACTTTACCTGCGCGTGCATTTCTTTACCGATGTGGCCTTCTCGTCCATAGTCGGCATTTTTCTGGGCTGGGCGTCCGTAATGGCGTTTAAAATGGGCTGGCTTAATTTCCTGCCGCTTTTGTCTAACGTATGAGTTTTGAGATTTCACCCGTAAAAATCGGCGATGTTACGATTAAAAACCCTGTTTTCCTTGCACCGATGGCGGGCGCGAGCACTCCTGCATACCGCAAAATCTGTCACGAATTCGGCTCCGGTCTTCAGACTACCGAGCTTGTGAGCGCGAGAAGTATCAACTATTCCGGCCTTTCAAAGAGTATGATGTATCTTTTGACCGATAAAAAGGCCGAGGGCGTTACTTCGGTGCAACTTTTCGGAAGCGACCCGCACGATTTCGAGGTCGCAATAGACGAGATTTTTGCCTGCCCCGAGCTTTTACATACCGATATCATTGACATCAATATGGGTTGTCCGGTACCGAAAGTCCTTAAGACAGGCGGCGGAAGCGCTCTTTTAAAAAATCGCGAAAACGCTGCGGCTGTGGTAAGGGTCTGCGTGAAGACCGCTTCAAAATATAACGTGCCGGTTACCGTAAAGACGAGAATCGGATTTAAGACTTACGACAAAACGGAATCCTTCAAGTTCATGGAGACCTTGGCGGAAGCGGGCGCATCCGCTGTCTGTGTTCACGGGCGAACCGCAGAACAGATGTATCGCGGTGAGG
Organism: Saccharofermentans sp.; assembly: GCA_045598625.1. Taxonomy (GTDB): domain Bacteria; phylum Bacillota; class Clostridia; order Saccharofermentanales; family Saccharofermentanaceae; genus Saccharofermentans. Next base: position 1,580 of record JAZLML010000075.1, on the reverse strand, counting down.
CCGATATGAACGCACTTAAGGAAATAGGCGAATTTGTTGATTCTCTGGGTATTCCGTTTATCGCTAACGGTGATATCAAGGACGGCGAAAGTGCTCTTAAAATGTTTGAGAATACCCGTGCTTCGGCGGTTGCGGTGGGAAGAGCGGCTGTCGGTAACCCGTGGGTTTTCGAACAGATACTTGCGTATTTGAAGGGTGAGGAGATAAAATTCCCGACCGACGAAGAGAAAAAGGCGATGATTTTACGCGAGCTTTCACTTACAATGGAGTATAAGGATGAAGTGTATGCGGTGCGCGAGATGCGGCCGTCCATGCTTTCGTACATAAAGGGAATGCCCGGCGGGGCAAAGCTTAAGGTGCGTCTTTGCGAGGCACAGACATACGATGAGATTAAAAGCCTTCTGAGTTAACGAGGGCAGACGAGGATAGGATATATGGGTCAGTTTCTTCAAATGTGCGGCGGAATTATTAATCTGGCGGCACTTATTATCGGCTTGATATTATGTTTTCGCGGTTACAGATTTTTCAGGTTGTCGATTTCTGTTCTTGCGGCAATTTTGGGCAATATGCTCGCCGATTACTTTATCGGACTGTTCGAATCTTTCGCGGGAACCGAGATAGATGCGATTATTACGCTGATAGTGCATGCGGTTTTCGCTGTGGGTTTCTTTATACTCGGATATAATCTCTGGAAGAAAGCGGTTTTCTTTGTGAGTGCGGCGCTGGTTGCATTAAGTTCTCTGAGATTGCTGTCGGGACATACATTTAAGCCGGATTCGTACTTTAACAATAAGTTTATTCTGATAGCTTCCTGTATCGCCGTAGGAATCGTTGCGGGCTTCCTTGTTTGCGCCGTCGAGAAGTGGGCGATCGTTATTTTGACCGCGATTTACGGAGCTTACCTTGCTTCCTCGGCCTTAGCAAGCATAGGCTTATTTTTTGACTGGGTATCGCAGGCGGCCACCGAAATTACGAACAAAATTTTTGCATCGGGAAATATCAGTGCCCAATCGGCTTTAACGGGGGTTTTGCTCCTAATTCTATCGGTTGCGGGTTTCTGCGTTCAGGCAAAACACAGCGATTGATATTATTTTTTCAATTTGACAATTTGCGAATTGGTTGTATTTTTTTTGTACAAGACTCTCTGCTAAAAATTAAGGATTTTTTAGTAGCATAAATCGGATATCTGTGTTATATTCTTTGTAACGAGTGGTGACACTCAATTAACTAAGACAATTTACTTCTATATATCTATCCCTTATTCCATCTTATAAGCATCTCGCCCATCGAGGTGCTTATAAAATTTTAGGGGATTTTTTGTCGGCGAGATTCGTCTGCATACCTGATTTATTCTGCTTCTTAAATTAACGATAAATAATCGTGCGCAGCCGGTAATCGACGAGCGATAAATCAAAAACATTAATCTATAAACAAATTATTGGTTCTTCTAAGAATTTGTGGGAATAAGTAATTGAAAAAGGAGCATATATATCCTAAGGTTTAGTTGGAAAAATAAAAACTCGAAAGGATATAGAATATGCTCCTAGACTTCAATAATACACAGATAAAGATTACTTGCC
>JAZLML010000074.1:0-8092 GCA_045598625.1 Saccharofermentans sp. | reverse complement strand
ATTCAGAAAAATTTGGCAAAAGTTACTTAAACTCGATACGATTTTGGGTAACTTTTGTCTTTTTTTGTGTGTAATTTTTCGCGCGTTTCTTTTATAATAGATGCAGTGTGCGTTAACTAAGCAACACTTATTATTCTCTCGAAAGGGGTTAAACATACATGATTAAGACACATGAAGTTGAAAACATGACTTGCGTAGCAAAAGGCTGCAATCATGGTCCTGCACCGATTCCTGAAGAAGGAAAGTGGATCCAGGCAAAAGAAATTAAGGATATCTCCGGTTATACACACGGTATCGGCTGGTGTGCTCCTCAGCAGGGTACTTGTAAGCTCTCCCTTAACATCAAGGAAGGCGTTATTCAGGAAGCTCTCGTTGAGACAATCGGTTGTACCGGTATGACACACTCTGCTGCTATGGCAGGTGAAATTCTTCCGGGTAAGACAATCTTGGAGGCTTTGAATACAGACCTCGTTTGCGATGCTATTAACACTGCTATGCGTGAGCTCTTCCTCCAGATCGTTTACGGTCGTTCACAGTCCGCTTTCTCCGAGGGCGGTCTCTCCATCGGTGCCGGTCTTGAGGACTTGGGTAAGGGTCTTCGTTCACAGACAGGTACTATCTTCTCTACACTTGAGAAGGGTCCTCGTTACTTGGAACTTACAGAGGGTTACATTTTGAAGCTCGCTTTGGATGCTGAAGACCAGATCATCGGTTATCAGTACCTTAAGATTGGACCTATGCTCGATCAGATTAAGAACGGTAAAGATGCTAATGAAGCTTATCAGGCAAACATCGGTACATACGGTCGTTTCGCTGAGGCTGCTCGTTACATCGACCCTCGTAAAGAGTAATCAGAGGAAGGAGAATTATCAATATGGCATTGTTTGAAAGCTATGACAGAAGAATAAATCAAATCAACAAGGCTCTTAACGAGAATGGTATTTCTTCCATCGAAGAGGCTAAGAAGATTTGTGATGAGAAGGGCATCGACCCTTATAAGATTTGTGAAGATACACAGAATATCTGCTTCGAGAACGCTAAGTGGGCTTACGTAGTAGGTGCTGCTATCGCTATCAAGAAGGGTTGCACAAAGGCTGCTGACGCTGCTGAGGCAATCGGTATCGGTCTCCAGGCATTCTGTATTCCTGGAACAGTTGCAGACGATCGTAAAGTTGGTCTCGGCCACGGTAACCTCGCTGCTATGCTTCTCCGTGAGGAGACAAAGTGCTTCGCATTCCTCGCAGGCCACGAGTCTTTCGCTGCTGCTGAGGGTGCTATCAAGATTGCTGAGATGGCTAACAAGGTTCGTGTTAACCCTCTTAACGTTATCCTTGACGGTCTCGGAAAGGATGCTGCATTCATCATTTCCCGTATCAACGGTTTCACATATGTTCAGACACAGTTCGACTACTACACAGGCGAGCTTAAGGTAGTTAAGGAAACTCCTTACTCCAACGGCCCACGTTCTAAGGTTCGTTGCTACGGTGCTGACGACGTTCGTGAAGGTGTTGCAATTCTTTGGGCTAACGACGTAGACGTTTCCATCACTGGTAACTCCACAAACCCAACAAGATTCCAGCATCCTGTTGCAGGTACATACAAGAAGGAGCGTCTTGCTGCAGGCAAGAAGTACTTCTCTGTTGCATCCGGTGGTGGTACAGGCCGTACACTTCACCCAGATAACATGGCTGCAGGTCCTGCTTCCTACGGTATGACTGATACAATGGGTCGTATGCACTCAGATGCTCAGTTCGCAGGTTCTTCTTCCGTTCCTGCTCACGTTGAGATGATGGGCTTCCTCGGAATGGGTAACAACCCTATGGTTGGTGCTTCCGTTGCAGTAGCTGTTGCTGTTGAGGAGTGCATGAAGGGCTAATCCTTTATAAACAAACGTAAACTTAAGAGACTGTCACAATTTTGCGGCAGTCTTTTTTGTTGGTATTTTTCGAGAACAAAAAGCGAAAACTTACTTAATCTTTCCGTTAATAAAAGTAGGCTCCGTCTTGGAGTAGATGAATTTCTGTGAGTTATAAAGACTATAGTAGCCCGAGAGAATGTATGTGATACCTACCACCAAAAGATAGTAGTTTGCCTGATTAAAGCCGAACAGGTCGCAACCGATAAGGAATGACGCCAAAGGACAGTTTGTTACGCCGCAGAAAACGGAAATCATACCGAGGGCTGCACACATTTCGGGAGAGAAGCCCATAGCCATTCCGAAAATCGCACCGAATGTGGCACCGATAAAAAAAGATGGGACAATCTCGCCGCCCTTATAACCGCAGCCTAACGTTACGGCCGTTATTACAATTTTGATAATAAAAGCGAACGGGTTGGCAAATCCCGATTCGACGGCAGTCAATATTACCTCCGAGCCCAGACCGTTATAATCGGTTCCGAGGAATGCTGTAAGCGAAAGAACAACTGCAGCTCCGAATATAATTCGGATATATCTGTTAGGAAGTTTCTTCTCAAGAAAACCTTGTGTCTTATGAAGAGTCTCACAAAAGAAAATACTTATGACGCTGCACATTGCTGCCAAAACCGAAATAAGAAGAACACCTTTGATGCTTGCCGATTCAATTACAGGAATAGTATAGTGAGCGGCGCTTAGGCCGAACATTTGCGCGACCTCATGAGCCGCAAAGGATGAGATGGAGCAAGGAAGCAAAGCTGAATAGTGTAAAATTCCTACGCTTGCAACTTCCATAGGAAAAATAACTGCCGCTGTCGGAACACCGAAAACAGCCGAGAACGCAGCGGACATGCCGCACATGATAATTATCGTTCTGTCTTTCTCGTTAAAATGGAAAAGATTACCGATACCCTCACCTATCGATCCGCCGAACTGCAAGGCAGCGCCCTCACGACCTACCGAACCACCGGTAAGATGTGTCAAGATTGTCGAAATAATAATAAGCGGCGTTGTTCTTAAATGGATTGTACTCTGACTTCTGATTGCGGCGAGAACGGAATTGGTTCCCATATCATCTTCCCTGCCAAGTGCTTTATAAAGAAAAACGATAATAACACCCGCAACCGGAAGAAAACAAATAACCCAGGAATGTTCAGTACGAAATTCCGTCACAAAATTGATGGCTTTTACCACAAAAGAACCCACCGCTCCTACAGTTGTACCTGTAATAAGCGAGAACATTATCCACTTAAGCAGAATGAAAAGTCGTTTTGTAAGTTCACTGGTCTCTGTTTTGAAAGATGACATCGGGGATTACCTCATACATCAAAATCATTTAGTAATGTCGCCTGTTTCCGCGCCCAGAAAATCAAGAAGTGTCTGAGCATTCATTCTGATTTGAAGGCCGCGCATTCCGCCGCTTACGGAAACATCATCAACAAGAAGTATCATCTCGTCGAAAAATGTCTTGTACTGCTTCTTCATTCCGATCGGAGAACAGCCGCCTCTGATATATCCCGTAAGATTTAAGATTTCCTTCACGGGAACCATCTCTATATTCTTCTCACCTGCAAGCTTGGCCGCCTTTTTCAAATCAAGTTCATCATCTACGGAAAGACAAAAAACATATAGTTCTTTACTTTCGCCTTTGGTTACCAAGGTTTTAAAAACTTCTTCGTAAGGGATGTTCAAAAACTCGGCCACATGATGGCCGTCCAAATCATTCTCGTCATACTCGTATTCCAACGCGGTATAAGGAACCTTTGCCGCATCCAGAATTCTCATAGCATTCGTCTTTTTAATAGCTGCCATATTCTCCTCACAAAAATACATTTTCCTTAGAATATAATTGCCAATCGCAAAGAAAATATCAAGGTTAATATGATAAAATTTTCATAGATTTTTGTACGGAGATTTCCTTATGAATGAACAAAACTATCCAAAACACGATATAAATATTATTTTCGAGAATGCAGAAAAGGCTCTTTCTTACGGCGATTCGGCAGAAAGCGCCAAGGATGAGCTTAAGCTTATTAATACGCTTTTTGCTGCACTTCCTGTGATGGGCGTCGAATACGGTATGAGATTTCTTCACGGCGAACGAGATCTTCCGAAAGAAGCTCAGGAACTTATGCCGCTTTACATCCGCTTCGTAAACTTCCTCGAATACTTGGAAACCGTCGAGAAACTTCGCGAGATTCCTTCAAATCCGTCAACGGAAGAAATAATGAATCGTGTTAAGCTTACAAATCTTCTGGATGAGACCGAGAAAGCTTTCGGCAAACCGATTCTCGGAATCAATTTGAACGAAGAGCAAAACAAGGTTGATAATGACAGTAAAGCACCGGCCGATTCCGAATCCGACGAGAATAACGAATCCTCCAATCTTCACCTCATGATTGCCTGTGCCTCGGTATTTGCCTGCAAAAATCCGATCAAAACATCCATATTCTATGAAAACGAATGCGGTTTTAAAGCTTCGCACCTTACGGATGAAGCTCTCCCGCATATAAGACTTTCCCGAGACAACATCGACATCGTACTTGTTTCTTCCGAAGGAAACGATACTTTACCAATGAGAGAAAGATATAACATCGCGTACGATATGTACATTTATACAAACGAACCGAAAATGCTCGAATTGGAATTGTCGTCGAAAAACGTGAGAATCGTAAAACCGTTGCCTGATACAGACAGTGGTTTAAATCAGAACAGAGAGTTCGTTTTCGAAGATTGCGACGGAAGGCACATATGTGTATCGCAAAGGTTTTTCGAATAAAGGCAAAAATAAAGGTGCTGTCTGAAGGATTGCGCGAAGCCTGCTTACAGTATGCTACATTCAAGAAAAGCGTATAGAAAGGCGCAAAAGTTACTTATCTATACGCCTTTTTGAAGAATCGACACTTTGTAAATTCTTGAATTTGTCCAATAAGCGTATAGATTAATATTTATTTTCAAATCTATACGCTTTTTGTGTTGCATCAAGGACAGTAACCCTAATCTGAAGTACCGGAAGGCGTATAGAATCGAAAAATGCGTGGATTCTATACGCTTTTTACATCGAGGGGCATCTTAAGAACGTCTCTAAAGAAGAAAAAAGCGTATAGATTAAAGCCCGATAGCCAAATCTATACGCTTTTACTCAAAATCATTCAAAAACAGTGCATCTAAGCAAAGAAAGCACAGCGGCTTTGCAGAATTACGATTTTTTCAGGGGCGAAAAAAACTGTCCCAAAACCGCATTTCGTTTTGAGACAGCCTCGCTTTAATTATTATTAATCTTACTTAAGTCTGTTAAGCTTCTCGCGAAGTTCCTGTAAGCTCTTGCTCAAGCCTTCATCAATAACCGGCTCCGGTGCGAAGTTATCAACTACTGCAACAACTTCAACTTCCTTGCTCTGAGCGGAAACGGACTGTTCACGTACAGATGTAAGTTGTGAAGAAGCGGTACGAAGTTTACCGTCTGCCGTACTTGTAATCTCGTTTCTTCCAACGATTGTTACCTCAGGAATTTCAGTAGTCTTCTTATCAACTACAGTAGAATCAGAAGTTGAGGAAGAAGTCGAAGACTTACTTGTCGAAGAATACTTGCTGAGATTAATTCCCAAGATACTTGAAGCCTTCTCATAGTTATTAGGAATGTTGAATGAGAATACGCTCTTCTCCAAAACCTTAGGAGTCTCAACCGGCTTAGCAGGTTCAGATGCCACTGCTACAGGCTTCTCAGGAACAGGTTCAACCTTCTTCTCTTCTGCTGCCGGAGCAACTTCTTTCTGTGAAGTCTGTACTTCAGCCAACATAGCGTATGTCTTCTCGGAATTTCCTGTTATGAACTTCTTAGCGCCCTTGGAAGCAACTTCAAGACTCGTAGCATCATATAACTCACAAGCAAGTGCTGCAGAGAAGGAATAATCGTATCTTACGAAACCAGGATTCATTTTGTAGTTAGGAACTCTAAGCGAAGCGTTACCGTTAGCGAGGAAATCGTAGAAATTAGTTCCTTCTTTACTCTTTACATAAACTGCACACTTGAAATCGAAAGCGATTGTCTTTGCTGCATTCAATGCATCAACATCACCATGAATTTCAAAGCCTGCAAGAAGCTCAGCTTCAAAAGAATTAATAGTAAGGAGTGTAACCAGCGGTAAAATGTTGCTGTAAATACAGTTATAGACCTCTTCTGTGATGCAAAGTTCACCGGAATCGGAAATAATAGAAGGATTATAAACAACCATCATGTTCGGGTGATTCTGCAATACATTGGCAACAGCTTCGCAAGCCTCAATAGTTGTAAGTAAACCGATCTTACAAACCTCAGGTCTGGACTTCATTGCGTTGTCAAAGAGATCATCGAGTGTGAACATTGTGGAACCGGAATTTGTCACAACCGCTGCTGCCTCGAAACCGTAGGTTTCAATCGTGCGAATATCTGATTGTACATCAAAACCTTTGCGATTAAAGGTATCCGCTACAGCTAAAACAGTCTTCTTCATAAGTCCCACCTTCATTCTGAATGTAACTGTTAATTTCTTAAGCCTATTTTCGCACATATTGTTAAAATATTCAACCTAAAAATAAATATTTATTAATACATTTGCACAAAAAATCTTACTCTTTGTTAGATACCTTGCATTATTCGACGTGAATTTTAATAAAATTGCGTTAATTTTCTATTAAAAAACAGCCGTATAACATTACGGCTGTTCATAAATAATTTTCATTTCTGTAGACTTTCAGACAAGATTGCAAGCATATGCGAGCCAGTCATTTTTCTCATGCACTTCTTTTATAACAAAGCCTGCATCAAGAATTGCCTTCTCTACTCTATCACGCTTGGTATTGATTATTCCCGAGAAGAATACTATTCCGTCTTTTGTCATTACACTCGGAATATCCTTTGCAATTTCACAAATTACATCCGCAATAATGTTGGCAACTACTACGGTATAGTCTTTGCGATATGCATCCTTAAGTTCACCGGTATGGCATTTGATATCTTCGCAACCGTTTTGAGAACAGTTATCGATTGCCACATCTACTGCAAGACGATCGATATCTATGGCTTCAACTTCACCTGCGCCCAACTTGGAACTAATTATGGCTAAGATTCCGGAACCTGTTCCCAGATCCAAAACCCTATCTTCTTTTTTAATATACTTATCAAGATACTCAGCACACATCGAAGTTGTCTCATGAGTTCCCGTTCCGAATGCCGAACCCGGATCCAAAAGAACAGTAATATCCGATGTGCCGTCAGGCTCTTCCCAGGAAGGGCAGATAGTAATTCTGTCGGAAATTCTAAATGCCTTGTAATCAGCCTTCCAGTTATTGGCCCAATCTTCATCTTTTACGTATTTCCAACCGGTAAATCCTTCGCCGATATCCAAGAACTGAGAGATATCCGAAAGACGACTTTTTACAAAATTCAAAGCATCTTCAAGTGAAACCGTTGATTTTGAGATGTTACCGTAAATGCTTCCTACTCCGTCAGGATTTACGTACTCTTCGCTTTTGGCACCGAGTCTGATTCCGTCATCAAATTCTGCAAAATAGGCTTTAATTGTAACCTTATCGCCTAAAGAATCGATAAAACCGTCATCGGCATATGAAAGAGACTCAGGATCGTCGATTATTCTCTTGATTTCATAAGGGTCGCAGACAGCAATACCGTCTGCACCGGTTTGAGCCAGCATCTCGCTTATAGCATCGGAAGCTTCCTCTGTTGTGTTAATACTGATTTCTACCCACTGCATAAGATACTCCGTTTACTTATTAAAAATGTCTTTTACCTTCTTAAAGAATCCAAAACGTTTAGCGTAATTACGTTCGTTCAAAGAAGCATCGAAATCGGCAAGCTTACGCTTCTGCTCATCGTTAAGTCTGTAAGGTATCTCGACAATAAACTTAACCTTCTGATCGCCTCTGATATTCGGATTATTCTTGTTAGGTATACCCTTCTGACGAAGAATAATCTCGTCGCCAGGTTGTGTACCTTCTTTTACGTTATACTTTTGCGGACCGTCAATTGTAGGTATTTCTATCTCGCCTCCGAGAGTTGCCTGAGCAACGGAAATCGGAACTTCACAAAATACCGTCATACCGTCTCTGCTGAAAACATCATGCTTGCTGACACGGAACTGAATGTACAAATCGCCGTAACCGCCGCCTCTCGTTCCC
>JAZLML010000073.1:0-15193 GCA_045598625.1 Saccharofermentans sp. | reverse complement strand
TGATTTTTATGGACGTTTTGGGCTCGCAAGCCCCCTCACGCGCTCGAAAAACCATAATTTTCGTGGAAAATCGCAATTTTTATGGTTACTTCAAAGCGCGACGACAAATGACTTATACTTCGCGAACAAGGAATTTGCATTGTCTTTCAAAAATCTCAAAATTAACCATAAAAAACAGCATTTTCGAGGATTTTTATGGTTTTTGGGCCCGGCAACTGATAAAAAGCGGAAGATTCATCCATAAAAAACGCTGAAATCGCTAAAAATTATGGTTCGGCGGAGGATTGCAACCGCGCGGACGGCCAGAGAAAAGCGGGTTGCGGATCACCCGGGGGCGGGGTGGGAAAAGAGCCGCTGCTTCGGAGGAAAGAGAAAAACATAAAATACCGATTAAGGGTATAATTATTTTTGTGTACATAAAGAGTACACATCGGGAGATTATTATTGCGTCATCAAAGAGATAAGGAGTAAATGATATGAAAAATCATTACATCAGAACAGCAATAGTAATCGAGGTATTGATACTGCTTTTCACCCTGATAGGAACGGGGTTTTATACGTATGTGCAGGCAATGGATGACATTGAGTTCGAGATGAACAGATTTACTGCATATTCGGTGGACGGTTTGACGGACATTGAAGGAAAGACAGAGACGGAGACTATCTACAGCTTTTTCGATGATACGGACTTCTATTACCATTTGTGGTCGGGAGCAAAAGACGGCTTTTACAGTTGCCTGATTTTGGATGACGGAACGATATTTGATACTTCCACGGAGTTTTATTATGTTGAATGTTTTGTAAAGACTGCCGGAACTTCAAAATCGGTGGGCAGAAGATTTTTCAGACTTGAGGAAGAGTATCCGAGTGATATTTTGTCCAGCCTCACGTTTGATGCCGAGTGCGATGACGCATTGATATACGACGGCAGCGTAACCATAGACGGAGAGACTTATCAGCTCAGAGGTTTTGACTACAGCGCTTCGGAAAGAATGGACGTTACTTTGTGGGCGGAATCATGTTCGGGCGGTGCGGCATACTCTATGCCTGCTTGTAAAGTGTCGTTCGGCAAAGACGAGGACAAGTTTAGATTGAACACGGAAGCTCAGGATTTTCTCAATGATTATCTTACGGGTAATTTGAGTTTTGATGTCGAGAGCGAAGAAACGACGGTACAATCGACTGAGGTTAAAACTCTTTACAGAAAGAACGTTTTCGAGTCGTATTTCATTGTTGAACACGATTACGGTGACGCCGTTTATTACCGCGCTTACGCATGGCATCCGATTGCGGACTTTACTTTGCCGATGAACATACACACCTATGTTTTTATAGGCGCAAGTCTTGTGGCAATCGAGATTGTGATTGCTTTCGCCATGTCCAAGATTTATAAGAATCAGAAAAAGTACGAAATCAGATCCCGAAGACTTGCAAGGGGTATTGCGCACGAACTTAAGACCCCGCTTGCAGTGACCAAGGCTTATATTGAGAATTGGGACTACATAGATGAAGAGAAGCGCGCGGAGTACACGAAAACAATAAAACAAGAAGTTGCCGATATGTCGGAGCAGGTGGATTTGCTTATAGAGATGGGAAAAATAGACAGGGATGATGCAAAGTTTGTTTTTGAAGAGATAGATATTGCTGAGCTTATAAGAGAAGTGTTTGAAGGGATAAGGCCGCTTGCGGACGAGCGTCACCTTAGTGTTGAGATGCCGTCGAATGAGGAAAAGTACATTTTGAAGGCCGATTTAAGACTTATGAGAATAGCAATCGGCAACTACCTTACCAACATGCTCAAATATACCGACAAAACGGCTAAAGTTAAGATCAGAAGAAGCGGCAGGCTGGGTGAGATTATCAGGGTTTCTTTCGAGAATGACAGCCCGAATGACGGCAAATCCAAAACCGAGAAACTTAACAGCAACGGAATGGGTGTAGAAATTAACGAGAACATTATGGAGATTCACGGCTTTGCCTACGGATCGACGATGTATTACTCGCAGACGATTTACTGGTTCGAAGCGAAAACATTCTGACCTACATATCGGGTGTTTATTATTGTGGCATAAAACGAGACAGAAGGAATATTCAAGATGAAAAATCATTACATTAGAACAGCAATAGCGATAGATATTTTGACACTTCTCATTTTCATTTCGGGATTAGGATTTTACACATACATCGCGGCGGACAAAGAGGCAGACAGATGTCTTACAAATGCCGAGAGCATAGTCGTTGAGAATAAGCCGGGATCTTATGAAGACAAAACGGAAGAAGATTTGATAAACGACGCCCAAAACAACTTTTGGAAGCAGCACTTTTCCACGAAAGAAGCCGACAGCGGATTTTACGGATGTTTATTGAAGGAAGGAAAACCGCTTTCCGATTCATTTTTACCTGAATCTCTCGAAAACAATCCGCATGCGATTTCCGACTCGGACGACGAGGCCAAGGTAATTTTTGATTCTATAGTAGGAGAACCGGTTACTACGCAGGATGCTCACCACTTTAGTGAAAGAATATGGAACGATGCGAAAGAAGAGTGGGATCAACTATACACACAAAGAAGCATCTCAACATCGTACTTGGTTTATACAACCGTCTGTGTAAGCCATTCGGGAGAAGACCTTGCCGTGTACGGTTATGGCACCGTTCAGCTTTTCCACCCGCTTAAGAATGTTCTTCGCGAAAACGTATTTATCTACATTTTGTCGTTGGTGGTTTACCTCGCAGTTATTGCCGTAATAACTTTCTCAATTTACAGAATTTATCGAAACAAAGTCGAATACGAGAAAAATTCCCGCCGCCTTACGCGAGGCGTAGCGCGTGACCTTGAGGCACCGCTTGCAACAACCAAAGCATATTTGGACAACTGGGACAGCATGAGCGACGACGAGCGCTCGAAATACGGCAAGCTCATTTGCGATGAAGTTGACAGCATGGCAAATCTCGTGACTTCCTATCTTGAGATGCAGAAAATCTTATCGGGCGAGGTCAAGGTTTCCCCGGAAGAGATTGACATAACCGCGCTTATCAAATCGGCATATAACCGCGTGAAGATTGTTTTCGATGACCGCGCGAAAACGTCCTCCGCCAAGTCCCCTTGTGAAGTCGTTATGCCGGATGACAGCGAACATCTCATCAAGGCCGACCTTAAGCTTATGAACACGGCGCTTCGAAACTATCTCACGAACATGCTTAAATCGGCAGACAAAAGGGCAGAGGTTAGTATAAAATTACTGGGAGACAAGGTTCGCGTATCGTTTATCAGCGACGGCTTAAAAAACAAGGCCGAAAGTGTCGGCATGGGCATTGAGATTAACGACAGCATTATGAATCAACTCGGATTCAAGCACGGTTCAGACACGAATGATAAGGAGATCGTTTTCTGGTTCGAGACGAAAAAAGTATGAGCAAAGTATTACTGGCAGAAGATGACAAAGTTTTAAGAGACGTTACCGCAGCGTTCTTAAGCAAGAACGGACTTACCGTAGACTCAACCGATAACGGCAACATTGCTTGCGGGCTTGTTGAGAAAAATCACTACGACTGCATTATTCTCGACATTATGATGCCTGGAAAAGACGGCAGGGAAGTGTGCAAATTCATCCGCTCGAAGTACGATGTTCCGGTTATTTTCCTGACGGCGTTGGGAACTGAGAACGATATCGTCGAAGGTTACGAAATCGGTGCGGACGAGTACATCACCAAACCTTTCTCGACAAAACTTCTCCTTCTCAAAATCAACGCGCTTATTAAGAGGTACCAAGGCCTCATGGTGACAAGCGGCAGAATCGTCGTCGACGAAATCGAAATCGAGCCTGCGCGCCGCCGCGTCACGGTCGGAGGCAAGGTCATTTCTCTTGCCCCCAAGGAATACGACATGCTCATATACTTCATCGAAAACAAGGGCATCATCCTAAGCCGAGATCAGCTCCTTGACCGCATCTGGGGTCAGGACTACGACGGATACGACCGCGCCGTAGATACTCACATCAAAAAACTTCGCGCACTTTTGGGGCCTGCCAACTATCACATCGAGACTGTTATTAAAGCAGGATATATGTGGAAATAAATGACTTACAAATCATAGATTGCAATTTTCAAGCCACATAGATCAGCTCAGTTGTGACAACCCTATCACAAACCCAGATAGGCCAAAAAATCGATTTTTCGAGATTTTAGCCTATTTTTGTCTCCGACAGGCTCGGATGCAGACATTTTGTTCTCGAAAAATAGGACAAAAGCCTGTTTTTTATGGTTTTGCTGATGAGACCGGTGACAAGCGGTTATGTTCCTTACTATATGTGATATTATTGATTAAAACAGTTCGGAGGAAGCCTATGAAGAAATGTAAGTTGTTATCAATGTTGTTGATTATGACTATATGTCTTACGAGTTGCAGCAAGACTAATAACGAGACAATCGTTTCAACCGATTCGGTTGTTGTTGATTCGAACATAACTGACGGATTGGAATATGATGAGGCTTCCAACACTTGGTTCACCACCAATGAGGATTTAAGTAAGTTTGTCGAAATCATGCAAAGTGATTGTTCTAAATCGGCAGATATCCAAGGTGCATATATTCTTGCTACTGACGATGAGATTATTTTTATCGGCGGTATTAATTCGACTGATGTTAACGGTAATAAAGTAGATGCATATACCACATATGAAATAGGTTCTCTTACAAAGGCGTTTACGGCAACCGCGGTTTTGCAACTCTGTGAGCAGGGCAAGATATCGCTGGATGATACCCTTGATAAGTATTTTCCCGAATATGAATATGGTAAAGATATTACAATATACCAGCTTCTTCATATGCAGTCCGGTTTAAGAAAGGATTTTGTTACCGATGACTTTTTTATTGATGAGAATGGCAATCGTAATGTAGATGTTTTCAGGAAATACTACTATGACGGTTATACGGATGAGGAAATGTTGGAACTGCTTTTCAGCGATGCTCCTTTATATACTCCGGGAACGACGTTTTCGTACAGTAATGCCGGATACGGCTTGTTAGCTATGATAATAGAGCAGGTTACAGGTAAGAGCTATGGCGAATATGTTCAGGAGAACATTTTCGATGTGTGCGGAATGGAGCATTCAAGCAGTATGACCGTAGGCGATGTGACGAGTATCCCGGTTAATACAAGTGACGAAGATCCGTACGAATTAGTTGATACACTTTATACTCAGGTACAAAATACCCTCAGAGGTGCTAATGATATTCATTCGTGTGCCGCTGATATGCTTGCGTTTGACAGAGCGCTTATAGGCGGTGAACTTTTGAGTGAAGATTCTTTGGCGGAGATGTTTAATATAGATATGGATTACGGTTGCGGTTGGATGCAGTGCGGACGTCCTACTTATAATAGTTATTATCACGGGGGACAAACTTATTTCTATTTAGGCTATAATCTGTACTGCGATTCTGAAGTGTACGGAAATATATATATGATACAGTTACACCCGACAATAGCCGGCGACAATTTTTCCAATGATTGTATAAATCATATAGTGACCGCTGCGCAGACGTAATTGTGGCATTTTGCAATATCAAATAAAAAGAGGAATGAAATCTTGAAACGTAAATCTAACCCGTTTTTATATAGGTTCTTAAGACCGGTTTTTACGTTTGTTTTCAAGGTGTAGTTTAATCCCGTTTTGGCCTATTTAAGTTTTGAGACAACCTGTTCGTGCCGACTAATATATACAAAGCGGTGGCAATACGGGTGCCGAAGGCGAATGCCACCCAAATTGGCACCCGAACCCGCACTTCTGGTGGCAATCCGGGTGCCGCCGCTGCAACTGTCAGAAGAACCAGAGAACAATGCTTGTTCGTAGTAGAATATATTCGGATTTAGGGGATTATGGAGGATTTATAAATGCCACATTCATCAGGCGGAGGAGATTCAGGCGGCGGTTCGTACGGCGGAAGCGGTTCCGGAGGAGGTACAGGTTTCAGTGATGTATATTTTCCGGATAGTCATAAGTATATGTACGATAAGAACGGAAAGCCGGCTTATATTTATACGCGGGAGGATATGTCAAAGCGCAACGTGAAGGCACGTCAGATCGTGTTTTGGGTGGTAGCGATTTTGGCTGCGCCGTTTGTTTTCGGGATGATATTTTTGGCCACAAAATTTGTAAATCTGAAGCCGATGACGGACACAACGAATACGGTTGCAGTGTTTGATTATCCGGATGTTTTCGATGAGTCGGAAGAGGCGCAACTGAAAGAGACGATGGATGATTTCTACGATTGTACGGGAATTGCCGTCGCATTGATGTCCGTAAGTAACGAAGATTTGGGAAGCAAAACGCTCGAGAAGTATGCCTACGATACGTATATCGGTTTGTACGGTGAGGATGAGACGAAATGGCTCATCGTGTATTCGGCTGATTCGAACGGTTCGGGCAAGTGGTCTTGGATGGGTATGCAGGGCGATTTGACGGATAGGATTTTGACGGCTGATTCAACCTCCGCGTTTAATGAAGAGGCTGAAGGGTATCTTATGGCGGGAGATAAGCCGGGAGTTGCCTTTAATAAGGCGCTTACTTCCTATGGCAAGACTGTTTTGAAATTTAAGCCGAATGTGAATACCGTGCTGCTAAGTATTGTCGGCGGGGGTATGGTTTTGGCGGCTGTCGCAATGCTCGGCGGAATTAATAAGTTCGATATTCTGGGAAAGAAGCTTACAGAGTGCCCGATTGAAGAAGAGTAAAGTAACTTGACCTTAAGGAGAAGCGGTGGTATTTTAGCATTATTAAACACGTTTAATAATGGTGAGTACTATGCGAAAAGAAGAAAAAACCGAGATAACCAAAGAGAAGTTGCTGGCGGCGACCGAGAAGCTTATCAAGCAGGGCGACGACCCGTTTAAGGTGACATCCAGACAGATTGCGGAGGCGGCTGAGGTTCAGGCTGCCATGATTAACTATTGCTTCGGATCAAGGGAGAATCTTATATATCAGATTTTCGAGCGCGACTACAAGGAAGCGGTAACGGACCCGAAGGTGGCGGAAATAATTTCGTCAAAGACGTTGACACCCAAGGAGAAACTCAAGGCGCTTCACTTTAAAATTGCGAGATTTCTTATCAAAGAATATAAGTTCACGAAAGCGGTCACGAATTTCGTTGTTTTCAAGCGCGATTTAAGCAAGGAAGCGTTCAGCCTCAAGTACGTGAGGGAGCATTTCGACGGCAGGAAGACCGAGGAAGAGTGCAGGCTCATAGCGTACGAGCTTTCCACCATGATGCAGCTCATCATTTATCGAAAAGACGATATCAAGGACGGATTCGGCATCGATTTGAACGACGACGCCCAGCTGAAACATTATGTCGACATGAGAGTCGATTTGCTGCTGGGGGATTAAGTCATGGGAAATATTTGTGAGTTTAAGAATGCGCCGGACAGCATTTTGGATGAGGTTGGAGGAAAAGGCGCTTCGTTGGTGAAGCTTACACGTTTGGGACTGCCCGTGCCGGAAGGCTATGTGGTGGGAACGGGTGCAACGGAGGACGAAATCAGAGGGCTCGTTGAAGGATTATCGGATTCGTACACCTATGCCGTGAGATCTTCGGCGATAAACGAGGACGGCGAGGGGGCATCCTTCGCGGGGCAGTACGAGACGGTCACGAATGTTTCCAAAAAGGACATTCCCGAGGCATATAACACTGTTACAAAGTCCGCAAAATCAGCGCGCGTGAAGGAATATACCGAGAATATGGGTTCGGAAGAATCGGGCATCGGAATCGTGATTCAGCGGTTCGTGAAGCCGACTTTTGCGGGCGTAATTTTCACGTCGGATGTGATTTCCGGGTCCTCGGCGCGCATGACGGGAAACTACGTAAGGGGCGAAGGCGAGGAGTTGGTGTCCGGAAATGCGAACGCGGAAGTTTTCGAGATTGACGCCATGAAATATGCGTACAAGGGCAACGAGGAATTTCGCAAATATGCTCGAAAACTATATTCCTACAGCACCATAATCCGCAACTCATACGGCTGTCCGATGGATATCGAATGGGCCGTATCGGAAGGGAAACTTTATATTTTGCAGGCCCGCCCGATTACGACGCTCAAGCGAATCGACGAGAAAACCTATGACGTGAACGGTACTTTGGCGGACGAATACCTGATGACCAAGACCAACGTTGGCGAGATTTTTATGAAACCGATATCGCCGCTCACGTATAGTGTTCTGGACGCGATTAACAAGTTGGTCGGAATGCCTCACGCGCTGGACTACATTAAGGGACAGGCCTATATGAACATAAGCGTTTTGTGCTCGATGCAGATTTCGCTCGGAATTTCGGAAGAGAAGGCTTTCAGCAACATAAGAGATTTGGTGGGCAACCTTCCCGAGGGTGTTAAGGTGCCGGTTTTTCCTTTTGACCGCAAGGCGTTTCTCAAAAATATGAGGAAAGCGCTGTTCGGCGGCAAAAAATCCAAGCTTTCCCGTAAAGAAAAGCACGAGATGGTCGAAAATCTTGCCGACATCGCGCGCGAAATGATAGAAGAAATCCGCGTCCTTAAGACCAACGAAGAACTCGATAAGTACTGGGACAACGTAATAATTCCGCGCCTTCAGGACGGTCTGTCCGCGGTTCTTGCGGAGTGCGGAACGCAGATGATTCCGCTTTTTTCGACGCGCAACAAAATTCGAAAGATGTCCGACGAGGATATGGCAAACCGACTTTGCGGCGGCTCGTTGGGCGTGCTCGAAAGCATGAAGCCGCTCCTTTACCTTGAGGACGTTAAGGAAGGCCGAATGACCGAGGAGGAGTACATAAAAGCCTGCGGTCAAAGATGCGTGTGCGAGATGGAGGCATCGGAGCCGCGCCCATATGAGACGGAAGGGTATGTTAAGGAGGCCCTGAAGGCTCATGAGGAAAGCGGAATCAATATGTATGAGATGCTTAAAACCCAGGAAGAAGAATACGCCAAGGCTCTTGCCGAATTTGATTCGAGGTATCCTTCTAAGAAAGCCAAGATCCGAAAGGAGCTTGATAAGTTTGTCGGTGCCAACAGATTCAGGGAAGACATAAGAGCAAAAGGCGTATGGCTCATCTGTGTTTTGCGTGAATTTCTGCTTGCTTGCGGACGCGTAAATAAGTTGGGCGATGATATTTTCCTTCTTTATATCGACGAGGTTTTGAAACTCATAAAAGGCGATCTTTCAGTCATAAATTTCATTTCTTCACGTCGCGAAAACTACCTCAAAAACATGACGTATCCGTCCTTCCCGGGACTTGTCTGCGGAAGGTTTGACCCGGATTCCTGGGCGGCGGATACGAATCGAAGAGCCGATGTTTTCGTGTGCGGAAAAGACGACGACAATACTAACGGCGACGTTAAGGGTTTCCCGGGCGCCGCAGGCAAAATAGAGGGCGTCGCAAAAGTGATTCTTGATGTAAGCCGAATCGATGAGTTAAAGCCGGGCGAGATTTTGGTAACCTGCGCCACCAACATAGGCTGGACGATTGCCTTCCCGAAAGCATCCGCCATAGTAACCGATATCGGAGCTCCTTTATCGCATGCGGCTATCGTTGCGCGCGAGTTTGGAATACCTGCGGTTGTTGGCTGCGGCAACGCTACGACCGTGATAAAAAACGGCGACAGAATCTGCGTTGACGGCATGAAAGGAACGGTTACAATTATTGACGGCGCGCGAATTGATACCTCCGGATGGCAGAATTGAAAAGTGCAAATCGAATTGAATTATTGATGTATCGGCTCAAATGACGTGGCTTATTTTGACGGCAACCGCGTTTTGTTTTATTATAGTTTGGCTTTTATAAACAAATTCCTTGAAAACTAATTTACGAGCGGCAGGTAGTATGGCTGATAATACACAGAAAACAATGATGACGGACTTAACGAGCGGCAGCGTTGCGAAACGATTGTTGGTTTTCGCGTTTCCGTTATTCGTATCAAACGCTTTGCAGGCAATATATAACGTCGTCGATATGATCGTCGTAGGACAGGTAGTCGGAAGCTCCGGAATGTCCGCTGTTTTGATCGGCGGCAACGTACTTGCGATTTTGAACTTCGTGGTAATGGGCTTCTCATCCGCGGGGCAGATTCTGATTGCACGCGATGTCGGAAAGAAGGATATGGAAAGCGTTCGAAAAACAATCGGCAACATGTTCACCGTTTTGCTGTCGTCGTCGATCATAATTTCCATTATCTGCTATTTTCTCAGATATAAATTGCTCGAATGGGTTAATACTCCGGCCGAGTCTTATGATTATGCGATGCAGTACACGCTTATTTGTATGTCTGGCTTGTTCTTCATTTACGGCTACAACATCGTCAGTGCCATAATGCGAGGCATGGGTGATTCCAAACGTCCGTTCATGTTTGTAGGCATCGCGTCCGTTATCAACATTGTTTTGGATATTGTTTTCGTTGCGGTATTGGGCATGGAAGTAATGGGAGCCGCTTTGGCGACCGTTATCGGACAGGCCTTCAGCTTTATTTTCGCGCTGATATATCTTTACAGGCACAAGGAAAGCTTTGGATTTGACTTCAAAAAAGAGTACTTTGTTCCGAATAAGCAAACTGTTTTGAAATTGTGCGCGCTGGGTATTCCGATGGCGTTGCAGTCCGCATCCATCACCATTTCCATGACGGTGGTTACGGCATGGATTAATGTTTACGGCGTTATTTTCTCTGCTTGCTCAGGCGTTTTAAGCAATCTCAACAAGATGGTGGGCGTTTTAAGTAACTCCCTTTCGACGGCGGCAGGTTCCATGGTCGGCCAAAACTTGGGTGCCAAAAAATACGACCGCGTTCCGCGAATTCTCTTGCTTGCTTTTGCGGCCGCTTTCATACTGAACACAGTTTACGTTTGCGTTTTGCTGTCTGCTCCGACCTTTATTGTCAGAATGTTCACAGATGACGCTGACGTTATCAGCAACGCCGCAATCCTGGTTTTGCCTGCGGTAATCGGAGCCTACGGTGCCGCTACGCGAACATTCGCTTTCGGTATTATCAACGGTTCTGGTAAGTCGCTTCTGAACCTCGCGGTGGCACTTATCGACGGCCTCATCGGCCGAATCGGTCTCGCATATCTTCTCGGAACAGTCTTGGGCATGGGACCTCAGGGCTTCTGGATCGGCGATGCTACGGCCGGCTTCATTCCGTTTTTGATCGGATTTACGTTCTTCATTTCCGGCAGATGGAAAATCAAGGCGCCTAAGGAGCCTGAAGTCAGCGCGGAAAAGTAATTTTTTGCAGTCTTTGTTTTGCTGACGCCCCTTTTTAATTGACCGGAGCAGTATCGGAGCAGTGCGAAGCAGTACCGGAGCAGTCATAAACCCGAAATAGGCTAAAAATCTTAATTTTCGAGATTTTAGCCTATATTTTTTCTCCGTAGACCTGTATAACTACCGTCGTGACAGGCAAAATAGGCTAGAATTGAATTTTTTATCGAATTTAGCCTACGTTTTGTTCATATAAATTAAATAATGTTTAGATAGATTAAACGATATTGACATATCATAGGCTAAAACCCTCGATTTTCATGATTTTAGCCTATCCGGTCTCCTCTATGCTCAGAAACTTGACAATTGCAGCAAGAAAAATAGGCTAAAAATCTTAATTTTCGAGATTTTAGCCTATTTTACTTTTGAGACAGCCTCTAATATTAGTTTTCAAAAACTGTGTGTGAATTCTCGGTAGCTTAATGGTGAGAAAAGATTACTTAAGCATCCAGAAGAAGTTATCTAAAAAATTGCAAAACCACATTTTGTTGTCCTCCTTAAAAGTTTTCGATGGCTTAAAAAGCTCACGTTGTTTTCTTATATCGCTTTATACGAGTGAGGGTGATAAAGTGGCTACTGAATTTTGATAGTAATTTTCCGAAATGGTATAATTGATCGATGTGTGGATTAAGGAGGATAACGGTATGTCTGATGTGTATACTCATAACACGGCGCTGAATAATGTTGGGATTCTGGTTGAATATATTGAAGAGAATTTGAGCAATGAATCTATCGTGAGGGCCGACGTCGGTGATGGCGGCATCGTGGAAGTTTCTTTGGATGATGCAGTTTGGGCGGAAGGTTTTTCGGTCATCTATAAGGGTTCCGACGACGTAAGGGATTTGCTTGAAATCGGATCTTTGATTAACCGTTACATAAGCGAGGAGTATGACGGCATTCTTCATGTGGGAGATACGCCGATTTTCCTTCAGGTGAAGCTTTATAAGGATGAGCCGGATGAGGATGATGAGTGGTTTTTGAATTACATTGCGGCAATCGGAAATCTTAATATGGTTGATAGTCCCGTATGCGGCGAAAACACTGAGGATGAGTACTGCTTCAGCATGAGATATATCGATATCACCCGGTGCGAGTATTTCAAGCTTTCTTCATTCAAAGATTATGATATAGATTTTCGAAGAATTCAGCTTAACTTTGCTGTTGAGATTGATGACATTTCGGTCCTTCTTAATATGGACGGTCTGAAATCGCTTTACATTTGTGACTCGGCGGAGCTTACGGATGAGAAGGCTGAGCGCTATGAGGAGATTCGCATTCCGCTCGAGGAGAAGGGCATCAGCTACGATTATTTCGATAACAGAACGTAAGAGGATGCTACAATAATTCCCCATCGATATTGTTACACTTAAGCATAACTTCCGAAAGGACGGTGTGCTTATGCATGTTTATGGCTATATTGATTCGCAGTCGGTAAGAGAGTATCTGCGGTATTTGAACTATGAGTTTTCGAGCGCGGACGCGGCGTTTTTTGTGAATCGGTCGGCGATTTCTGCCGAAATCGAAAACCTTATGTTCACTATTCGTGGTATGAGGATGTTTACAGTTTGGAATATGCCGACGAAGATTTTCTTCCCAAGCACCAAGTGCTTGAGAGCATCGGTAAATATGTGGCAGGCGATTGGGATTTGATTGAGTTTATCAACAGCGGATTATAGAAGTGGATCATAGAAGTTATAATAAGGTAAAAGTGAAGTCGACAGTACAGGAGCTGAGAGAAAATGATTTACGTTACAGGTGATACGCACGGTTTGATAGATATAAGAAAAACCCGGGAGTGGAATTTTCCGGAGCAGCGGGCTATGACCAAAGACGATTACCTGATTATCTGCGGCGACGTAGGCTGCGTCTGGGAC
Source organism: Saccharofermentans sp. (assembly GCA_045598625.1). Taxonomy (GTDB): domain Bacteria; phylum Bacillota; class Clostridia; order Saccharofermentanales; family Saccharofermentanaceae; genus Saccharofermentans. Next base: position 2,042 of record JAZLML010000073.1, on the reverse strand, counting down.
GGGGGCGAGTCGGACAGAATTGTGAGGAAGGAATTGGACGGAAGGAATTTCACGACGCTTTTCGTTGACGGAAATCATGAGAACCACGATATGCTGGACCGATATCCTGTTGAGATGTGGCACGGCGGTAAGATTCACAGAATAAGCGAGTCCATAATTCATCTGATGAGAGGTCAGGTGTATGAGATTTGCGGGAAGAGTGTTTTCGCGATGGGCGGCGCAGAGTCGACAGATATCAACAGGCGAATCAAGGGACAAAGTTGGTGGCCGCGGGAACTTCCGAACGATGAAGAATATGCCGAGGCACTCGAAAACCTGAGAAAACACGACTTTAAAGTTGACTATGTAATAACGCATTGTGCGCCCGAAAACACGCTGGACATCGATCGTAAGGAGAATCGGCTGACGAGGTTTTTCGATGCGCTTATCACGGATTATGATTTGCAGTTTGACGAATGGTTTTGCGGACATTATCACAGAGACAAGACAATTGGTAAATTCAGCATTCTGTATTTCAGAGTTATTTATTTATCCGAGCAGTCGGACTCTTCATGCAAAAGATGACGGGGGAAAATTATCCCGAGCAGGCACGTATGTCACAGTCATCGCGTCTTATCGAGAACGATGTGAATGAAATCACGATGACAGAGCTGAGCACCATCGAAGCGGAAGAAGTTCCTGTTCCGGTTAAACCTGCATGCTCAGGTCGAGCGTAAAATCGGATTTACGGCGTAAAAAACAGTTTACAAAACCTTATTCGTTTGTTTTTTTATTGAGTGTTTTCGAGTGCTATTCTGATAATGTAAAGGATAATTTTGTGTGGTCGTAAATAAGTCGCAGGAGGTGGGTTATGAGCAGCATTCACAACGTCAGATATTCATTGGAACATAAAATCATACCGAATTGGTTGTATAACGAGAAAGAAACGCTTGTGTATGCGCTTCTTTCAAGAGAGGATTTGCTCTACGCCGTTATAAGCGACATGCTTTCGGAGCAGGGCCTTTTGAACCCGTATTCACCGAGTCAGTTTAAGGCCGTACCGCTTGAACCGGAGGACGACGTTTGCGGCATAAAGATTACATTCCCGGAGCCTGAAGATGAGCCGCTGTGCTACTACGCGATTTTGTTTTTCGATTGGAATTTTACTAAGCTCAGCTATTTCACCGTTGAGCGCGGAAACGATTTTGGCAGACAGCGTCCGTTCATATGCGGTTGGGATAAGAACGGCAAGCACTTGAATTTTGGCAGCCTCGAGTTTGACGACGATGCCATATTGGAGCTTTGCAGATCCATTCATAACGGTTATAACCGCGGAGTTAAGGTCGGAGCATAAGATTTATGCTTACACATACTTTTATTACGCGCTTTTCATTTAAAAGAACGGCGTGATTTGATTGTTATCCTGCCCCATTGCCGAAAACCATAATTTTCTGGCTTTGGGGCGGTTTTTTATGGATGATTCTTCCGATTCTGCCTGCCCTCGAAGCCGCCCCGGAAAACCATAAAAATTCTCGAAAATGCGGTTTTTTATGGATGATTCTTCCGATTTTCGCTGACCTCGAGGTTGGAAAACCATAAAAATCCTCGAAAATGCGGTTTTTTATGGTTATTTTCGAGATTTCTGATGAGCAATGCAAGCTTCTTGTTTGCGAAGTATAAGTTATTTGTTGCCGCAATCTGAATTAACCATAAAAACCATGAGTTTTTATGAAAATTATGGTTTTTCGAGCGTGGAAGAGTGTCTGCGAGTCCCAAACGTCCATAAAAATTCTCGAAAATGCGGTTTTTTATGGTTCCTCGTCTCGTAAATGACGAAGGCGGCAAATGCTCGGAAAACCATTTAGTATAAATCCAAGGAAATTCGGATTTTTATACTAAATTTTCGCTCCCAAAACTGCGCTAGACGAGCTGATTTAGTATAAAAATGACTTTTGAGCGAGATTTATACTAAAAATCCTGCTTGGTGAGGGCAACCTGTCGCTGTTACTGCGGCTGCGGGCGGTGAAATTTAGTATAAATTCTGCTGTTTGCGGATTTTTATA
>JAZLML010000072.1:0-24171 GCA_045598625.1 Saccharofermentans sp. | reverse complement strand
GAGCTACGCTCTCATCAAGCAGGATTTTTAGTATAAATCTCGCTTAAAAGTCATTTTTATACTAAATCGGCTCGGTTACAGTAGTTTTGACCGCGGAAATTTAGTATAAAAATCCGAAATTCCTCTGATTTATACTAAATGGGCTTTTGCTCCGCTCCTCCTTGATGCCCCGACTTCCGCGTCTCGGCAGGCCGACTTCGGCATTTGATGAATAACCATAAAAAACCGCATTTTGCCTGATTTTTATGGACGTTTTGGGCTCGCAAGCCCCCTCACGCGCTCGAAAAACCATAATTTTCGTGAAAAATCGCAATTTTTATGGTTACTTCAAAGCGCGACGACAAATGACTTATACTTCGCGAACAAGGAATTTGGATTGTCTTTCAAAAATCTCAAAATTAACCATAAAATACAGCTTTTTCGAGGATTTTTATGGTTTTTGGGCCCGGCAACTGATAAAAAGCGGAAGATTCATCCATAAAAAACGCCGAAAGCGTCTAAAATTATGGTTTTTCGGCAAATCCTACGGTTTGAAGCGGAAAGAGTTTTCGAAAATGCGCTGAGAAAAATAATTTATCGGAAAATGCAAATTAGCTGTTGACTTAATAACAAAATGATAGTAACATACGAGTGTTAACAAAAAACTCATTCAGCAAAGAGAGCAGAGGGAATAAAAATGGACAGAGACTTATTTGATTTTGGTGAATTCACAAACATTAACAACAAAACCATTTCTCCTGAAGATAATCAGGAATCAAACTTTGGCGGTTACGGCGGATCTTCCGACGCAGGAAACATTAACAACGGCAACAATTTTACACAAAGCGACTATGCATGGCAGCAGAGCGATTACGCTGCTCAAACGACGGCGGAATCGTCATACAATACATACAACACTTACAATGCATACAACACATACGATCAGAATGCTGCTCCCGGTAACTTTGCCGCTTCAAAGGGAACGAGTTTTGAAGAAAATGAGGCCGCTAAATCTCTTCTTACACAGGGAATTGTATCGATGGCTTTATCCTTTATGCCGGCAGTAGGTTTGGCAAGTATCTTCATAGGTATCGGTTGTTGTGCCAAGAAAAAATCCTTTGTAAATAAATACGGTGCGGTTCATGGTAAGTCAAAGGTAGGTTCAATTCTCGGACTGGCATCTATTTTCACCGGTATAGGATTAACGGCATTCTATGTATTATATTTTATTTTCGTTTTCGCTGTTGCGGGATTGATATAATTCTTTTATAATTTCTGTTTTTGTCACAAGTCTTCCTGTCGATCGGTCGGCAGGAAGATTTATTTATCCCGCAAAAATACGGACAGCCCCCAAAATCCGAACTGTCCCAAAAGTGAATAGTTTATTGAGTTTTAAATGCGCATGTGATAAAAAGGAAAAGTATTCCTTTTAAAATCTATAAATGTAGGAGTGTTATATGGGTAAAATAATTGCTTTTGTTCTCTATTTTGTCCTAATGCTCGGTGTCGGTGTTTATTTCTTCATCAAGAGTAAGGATAACGGCGAGAAAGAGTATTTTTTGGGCGGCAGAGCTATGGGACCTTTTGTTACGGCAATGAGTGCTCAGGCTTCTGATATGAGCGGATGGCTTCTTATGGGTTTCCCGGGAAGTATTCTCGCTTTCGGTATGGGCCAGATGTGGATTGGTATCGGACTTGCTTTGGGTACCGCTGCAAACTGGATTTTCGTTGCGACAAGACTTCGTCGTTTCTCGAAGGCTGCAGGCGATTCCATCACGTTGCCGCAGTACCTCACAAACAGATTCGCAAGCCAAAGCTCTGTTTTGAAGGTTGTATGCGCTGTCATCTTCCTCATAAGTTTTACGGTTTACGTAGCTTCCGCATTCAGCGCAGGTACTTCGGTATTTTGTTCCGTACTTCCATGGTTTAACGATCATCAGGTACTCGCAATGGCAATCTTTGCAGTACTCATTCTTGTATATACATTCCTCGGCGGTTATAAGGCAGTTTGCTGGACAGACTTTTTCCAGGGGCTTATGATGCTTTGCGCTTTGCTTGCAGTGCCGATAGTAATGAAGGCATCCGGTAATTTCGATGCTTCTTATGCAGGCGTATTTAAGGACGGTACAACAGCTTTCGGTTCAAATCCTTTCGCAGCTTCCTGGCAGGAAATTGTAACAGGCTTGGGCTGGGGCTTGGGATATTTCGGAATGCCTCACATTCTCGTAAGATTTATGTCCATCGAGAAGCCGTCACAGATCAAGAAATCTGCCGCAGTTGCCATCGGTTGGGTAGCACTTACTTTGGGTGCAGCTATGGTTATGGCATATTTGGGCCGTACATACCTCTTGGGCGACGGTGTTTCTTTGGCAGATAAGCTTCTTCCTAACGGACAGCAGAGAATTTTTATCGAACTTGTTGACGATATTTTCCCTGCATTTATCGCAGGCATTTTGCTCTCGGCTATTATCGCTGCAGCAATGTCTACTGCTGACTCCCAGATGTTGGTTGCTTCTTCCGCATTTACAAGTGATATCTACAAGCCGCTTATCCGTAAGAATAAGACAACGGATAAGGAAATGCTTTGGGTAGGCCGTATCGTTGTAGTTATCGTATCTCTCGTAGGTTTCTTCATCGCAGCCAACGGTCTTAACAAGGAAGCTTCCTGGGCATCCAATATTATGTCCATGGTTGAGAACGCTTGGGGATTGTTCGGAGCTTCCTTCGGACCTGTAGTAATTCTTTCTCTTTTCTGGAAACGCTTTAACTATCAGGGTGCAGTTGCAGGTATCATTGCCGGTGCAATTGCCGATATCGGATACTTGCTTTGCTTCCAGGGCACAATCATTGAGGGCGGTCTCATCTGTGATACAGGCGTTTACGAGATTGTTCCTGCATTCATCATCGGACTTATCGTTTCCGTAATCGTAACACTGGCAACTAAGGCTCCTTCGGAGGATGTTATCAAGATTTACGAGATGGGCGTTGATAAGAATAACGACCAGTAATTAAAACGACCGTTAATTAAGTTGACGCGAAAACTTTAATTTCGATTCCGATTAAGTTCATTTCTTAATCTGTTATGAAACTTCAATAGGCCAAAAATCCGATTTTACGAGATTTTGGCCTATTTTGTTCCTTCAAAATGCACTTAATAATGACTGTGACAATCAAAATAGGCCAAATTTTCATTTTCTGATGAATTTGGCCTATTCTTGACTCGGATAAATCAAATGATATTTAGTTATATAAAAGACATTTTATAAAAAGTAGGCCAAAAACCAATTATTTTACGGATTTGGCCTATTTCTTTTCCTGATGAGCTTCAGAATGCACTATTACACCTTGAAAAATAGGCCAAAAATCCGATTTTACGAGATTTTGGCCTATTATATTTTTGAGACGACAACAGCTCCTTTTTGTTTGGCATGAAATGGTGTAAAATTTACTAAATTGCGTTTACGGGAGAATAAAAATGAACGATTCCATTAAAGAAGTTTTGCGAAAATATAATGACATAGTTAAGCTCGTACTCGAACAGAAATTAGACGAGATGGAAGACGAGTATATTGATATTAACGGCATGTCCGATGAGGATACACCATACGAAGCATATCTCATAGAGAAGGTTTTGGCAGAGACCGATGAGCAGGCCAAGGCTATGGAAAACGAGCCTGAGGAAGCTTTGGGCGGTAAGTCCATTAAGGACTGGTTTATGGAGGCCGATAACGAGGAACTTATTGAGGCGTTGGAATTTTGCACCGAAGAGTTTGACAACAAACCGCCGGAGTCTTTGACAACCGTAATGGCCGTGCGTGCGCAGTCAAGTGCCGAGAGCAAGAAGTTCTACTACGATTACGTGAACAAAATCATCAAGGAAGTGCCGTGGACCGAAAGCGAGATGGATGATGAGGAGAAGGTTTTCGAGATGGAGTTTTCCAAGGTAAAGCCTTGCTTCGATTTCCTTATTAAGAACGAGGATTCGTCCTATGTTTCCGCGGTTTTGACGAAGTTTTTGACTTATCCGGAAGTGCAAAGCTTTGTTGCGGAGACGGTAAAGGATTATGTTGTTAAGTTCCCGAACGTGACGGTTCCTTTTATTATCGATACGCTCGATAAGAATAAGGACACGGGCCTTGAGGGACCTTTTGAGGATTTGGTGATTATCCTTTCCGCGATAGGCGAGACGCTGAAGGACGACGAGATTTATATGGGATTGAAGCACGCCTTCAGATATATGAACAACAAGATTTATGCGGTTATTTGCATCTCGCAGTATAACGATCCGCGCGCGATTCCGATGCTCAAGGGTTACGTTAACCGCAACGTTGCAACTATTTCGAGAGAACTTTTCTATGAGATTATGTCTGCGGTTAAGGCTTTGGGCGGAGATATATCCGATGTCGAAGATCCGTTCGGTGATTTCGACGGCAAGAATGACGCGGCAGGCGGTATGCAGTACAACTACAGAAAGTAAAGAAGGTAGGCTATGAATCAGGGTTATATAGAACCTAGTGCTCGAAAACTTCTGTCTGCATTGTGGGACTGCTCTTGTTCCGATTCTTTCATGCTGGGACATCAGAATGCTGCCCATATAGGTGTTTCCGTTAAAACCAAGGACGGAAGCGAGTCAGATATCAAGAACCTTACGGGAAAGCATCCTGCGGTAGTCGGAATAGATACGCTTTCTTTTTACGGATACGAGGGAAACTATAACGAGCTTGTTACGCTGGTTAAAAACTTAAATAAAGAAGGCGTAATTATTACGCTCTCTTCGCATATGCCGAATTTCGATATGGGCGGGGAGATGTTTTTCGATTATTCATCGAATGTAACGGACGGAAATGTCGGCAAAAGAATAATGCCGGGCGGAGATTTAAACGGTAAGTATATTAAATTCCTGGATAAAATTGCCGATTTTGCTTCCGAATGTATCGATGTATATAGCGAGCGCATTCCGATGATATTCAGGCCCTTCCACGAAGGAAACGGTGACTGGTTCTGGTGGGGCAAAGCTTCTCTTTCCGACGAGGAATATATCAATCTGTACAGATATACGGCGGATTATCTCCGCGATATAAGAGGCGTAAGAACTCTTCTTTTCTGTTATTCTCCGAACGGTCCTTTCAAGGATTCGAAGGATTATCTTGCAAGATATCCGGGTGATGATTATGTGGATTTGTTGGGTTTTGACTACTATAACGATCGACCTTCATTGGGAGACGGATTCTGGGAGAGCTTTAAGGAAACTATGCTGACGGTATCGAAAATCGCCGACAGCAAGGATAAGCCTTTCGCTGTTACGGAAACGGGTCTGCGCACGTTGGACAGCTCATCCGAGGGCGGCTATTTTGAGGGTCTGGCTCCGATAAATAATAACGTTAAGGATTGGTTCTCCGAGCTTTTAAATCTGATGACATCCGATTCGAGAAATTTCAGAGCGGCATATCTTTTGTTCTGGGCAAATTTCTCGGATGTTCAATTCTGGGTTCCGTACGAGACGTCGGAATTAAGACACGAGATGTGCGATGATTTTATGAAATTGGCATCGGATTCGCATGTAAAGTCGGCTCCGGTTAAGCTATAATAAAGGACAGATTTAGGCGGGATTAACTCAATGGCAGAGTGTCACCTTCCCAAGGTGAAGGTTGCGAGTTCGACCCTCGTATCCCGCTCCAAATTATTAACACGGCAGTTCATTTTTTATAAAGTGAATTGCCGTTTTTGGTTGATATTATTGCGTTTGAGCGTGTTAACAATTTTCACCGAATGTAAACAGAATTTACGCGTTTATTAACATTAAGTAAAGAAAAATGTATATCTCTAGAAATCATTTTAGGAGGCGGTATACTTAGGCTAATCAACTATATTTTGTACGGAAGGGGGCGATATTGTGATTCAAAAAGATCAGTTAACAGGGAAAGATAATGGAATGATAGGGAAACACGGATATAGTTTGATCGAGAAACGAAGTTCGGGCAGAAAACCGGCAGATTTGCTGGGCAAACGATTCGGACATATGACGGTAATCGAGAAAACTGACGAAAGATTTAACGGTAATGTTGTGTGGTTATGTAAGTGCGACTGCGGGAATGTATTTCCTGCTTCTACTCAACGCATAGTTCATAAAAATCTTCAAAATTGTTTTGACGAGAAGTGTCCTTATGTTGACTCAAATCTACCGAAAAACAAAATTGAAGCCCACCGTGACAGAACCGGAGGAATGGACGATCTGAAAGGTAAGAAATTCGGAAAACTTACCGTAAAGGAAATGACCGGACTTCGTATGGGCAGAAACCTTGAATGGTACTGTGAATGCGAGTGCGGAAGAAAAGTTAAAGTCTATGCGTATCCGTTGATTGAGGGGAAAACCACCATGTGTAAGTTTTGCATGCGTGAAGAGAAACTGATAGAATAGTAGCTGATAGATTTTTTAAAACGGAGGCACATATGACAATTAATTCATCTTTGGAAGGTACGAAGTTGACTTTGGCGGTTGAAGGGCGTCTTGATACCGTAACAGCTCCTGAACTTGAGAATGCCGTAATGGATAAGATTAACGATGTTGACGAGTTGTTTTTCGATTTTGAGAAGCTCCAGTACATTTCTTCTGCAGGACTTCGAGTTTTGCTCTCCAGCCAGAAGATAATGAATGCCAAGGGCAAGATGACCGTTAAGAATGTCAGTGACGATATCAACGAGATTTTCTCTATTACAGGTTTCTCGGATATTCTTACGATTGAGTGATTACGAAGTTTGATTTCGGCGGCAGCACATTGTTACGATGCGTTGCCGCCTGTTTTTTTGAAGAAGTATTTATCGGAGGATAAATCATGGGCAAGGCGGCGCGTAATTTTCTGGCAGCTTTAAAGCTTAAGACCGTAGGTTCCAAGATTGCTGCGGTTTGTTTTTTTAATTGCCTGCTTTTGGCGGTTGTTATTCTCTTGGTTTTTTCGAAAATCTCATACGACACATACGAAGATGCCATAACGAAGGTTCTTTTGTCGGATGTGACGCACCTTCAGGATATCCTTTCGTTGGATGAGGAACCGGACTGGAGAATCGAGGACGGATTCCTCTGGTGTAACGATAAGCGTTTGGGTGACGGCACGGTTGAGAATGCGCTTACCGACCCCTTTACGGATCTTCAGCAGAAGACGGGATCTTTCTCGTATACGTTCATGAAAATCGGTGATGACAACCTTACATGGGTCGGCGACAAGAAAGACGGATATATGCAGGGTCATTATATACGAGTTGCCGGAAGCACTTTGGACAATGACGGAAAGCCTATAATCGGAACCTGTATGGATAAGAAAGTTGCCGATATTCTTGATGAGAAAGGTTTTTATGTCGGTGAAGCAAATGTTGTCGGAAGTCACATTTTCTGTGTGTATCAGACCGTCAGAAACTCCGACGGTGAAATTGTCGGCTGTATTGTTACAGGTAAAGCCGTAAGTGAAATCAAGAATTCGTCGAGAATCACATCGAGCATTGTATTGATAATAATCACACTCTCGATTATCACGAGCCTCGGCATTATTGTCATAAGCCGAAGATGGACCAACGCAGTATCCGATATCGATGACTACTTAAAGCAAATCGGTACCGGAGTGTTTCCGGAGGACCCGTTGGTGCTTAAAAGTGATGATGAAATCGGTGATATAGCTGACAGCGTTAACGAGATGCTTAAGTCCATAAAGGAGAAGGACAGAATCGGTGCGGAGTTAAAACTTGCATCAGACCTTCAGCAGGGACTTCTTCCGAGAATTTTCCCTCCGTTTCCGGAATATGATTCCTTCGATATATATGCATCCATGACACCTGCCAGAGAAATCGGCGGTGATTTCTACGATATGTTCCTGGTAGACGATACTCACGTTGCGTTTTTGGTGGGTGATGTATCGGGTAAAGGCGTTCCGGCAGCAATCATTATGGCCGTGGCGAAGGTTTTCATTCGAAATCTTTGTAAAGGCGGCAGTAAGCCATCGGAGGTTTTCCGCAAATTTAATTCGGTATTCGCCGAGGATAACACGGCTTCATATTTCATAACCTCATGGCTCGGAATTCTTGATATAACGAACGGTAAGCTGGAGTTTTGTAATGCGGGACACAATCCGCCGTTAATTACTTCCGGTGAAGACGGTAAATTCGAGTATTTGAAGCAGCGCTCGGGACTTGTTTTGGGCGCAATGCCTAATATGCGATATAAGCTCGGTGAGACGAAGATAAAGCCCGGTGACAAAATTTTCCTTTATACCGACGGTGTAACGGAAGCCAATAACAGCAAGCACGATTTGTACGGCGAAGACAGACTTAAAGAATATCTTGACGGTACAATCCCGAAAAATTTCAGCGTAAAAGACACGCTTGAAGGCCTTAAGGAGGATATCGATATCTTCACGGAGAGTGAAGAACAGTTCGATGACATTACGATGTTGATCTTTGATTATAAGAAGTATGCGGAAGACATAAATGACGGCTTTGCCGTAAGTAAGTTCCCTGCAAAACTCGATAAATTAAACGATGTTTTGGGATTCGTCGAGGACGAGGTTACCAAGGCCGGATGTCCGCCGAAAACATTGATGCAGATGACGCTTTCTTTGGAGGAGGTTTTCGTGAATGTGGCAAGCTACGCGTATCCGAATCCCGACGAGCTGGGCGATGTCACAGTAGCAGTTAAAGCTGATGGGGATAAGGCGATAATAAGACTTACGGATTCCGGCATACCGTTCGATCCGCTTAAAAAAGCTGACCCTGACACAACGCTTTCGGCTGAAGAAAGAGGAATCGGAGGATTGGGCATTTTCCTTACCAAGAAGCAAATGGACAATGTGTACTACGAGCGCAAAAACGATAAGAACATACTTACGATGGAAAAATCCTATTAATATAAAGACTACCGACCCCGTTATTCAGAGAAAATGCTGAATTACGGGGTTTATCTTACTCTTAAATATAAAGATAGAAAAATCTGCTGTGATATAATCGCCTTAGTGATTTTTATAAAACAATGAGGGGTATTTATATGACAGAATCTTGTCCGGGCTGTGCGGCTCCGCTGAGATTTGATCCTAATCTTCAGGTACTTGTTTGCAGACGATGCGGCGGAGAGTATTTTCCTGAGGATTTGGCAGAAGCTGCAGGCGACGTTTCCTGGGATAATCCGGGTGGAATTACCGTAGATAATCTGATTGCTCTGGATGAGCAAAAAATGAATGAACCTACAGAGGACAACTATGTAGAAGAGTATATGGACTGCACGATTTATATCTGTAATCAGTGCGGAGCAGAAATTGTAGTTAACGATACAGAATCTTCGACAATCTGCATTTACTGTGGATGTCCGAATATAGTTATGTCACGTATCGATAAGACTATTAAGCCTAAGTACATTATTCCGTTCACGGTTACCAAGGAAAAGGCAGAGCAGCTGGTAAGAGAAAGAATTACAAGCGGTTCCTTTGTTCCGAAAAAGCTTAAGGATGAACTTACGACGGATTGCATCCGCGGAATATATGTTCCGTACTGGCTTACGAATCTTGATTATAACGGTGTTGTGGATGTTGCTGTAGACAGAATCGAAAGTGACGGCAGAAACAGAAGAAGAGTTACCGATCACAATGCAATATCGGGTGATTGCAAATTCAGAAATCTCACGACCGATGCTTCGTACACGCTGGTTAACGATTTTATGGACAGCCTTGAGCCGTTTAATATCAGACGTCTTAAGCCTTTCGATCCGGCATATTTGGCAGGCTTTTATTCTGATATTGCCGATATTAATCGCAAAGGTGGAAAAGAGGAAGCATTGGAAAAAGCGGAGAAACTGTTTATGGAAACAGTAAAGCGACGCACCAAAAACCCAATAAATCCTCCGGTGTTAAGTGTGCCTGTAGGAACCTACGAGGTTTATGATACTGAACCGATCATGTGTCCTTGCTGGTTTTATACTTTCCGCTATAACGACGTTCCGCATACAATAATGGTTAACGGAAGCACGGGTAAAGTTGCAGGCGCCGTTCCTTATAACAGAAAGAAATATGTTCTGATGACACTTGGTTTGGCTCTTATCACTTATGTGATATTTGCTTTTTTGTGGACGATTGTTTTCGACATGGTTGTAAAATCTGCCAGTTCGGAAGCTTTCATAGCAGCGGGATTATTGCTGGCGCTGTCGTTGTCCGTTTTAGCTGCGGGACTTGCAAAACGTAAGAAAGTAATTAAGAAGATAAAGATGACAGAATCGAGGACGTTGTTCTCATTTGTTAAAAAGAGACAGGATGGTATGTGATATGGCAGGTTATGACATAGAGTTTTTTATCGGCGGTCTGGTAGCGGCTTTGCCATGGGCAATCGGAGTTGCAACATTTTGCATATCTACGCTCCTTGACAGATCTAACAATATGGGTGATGCGCCTACGGAAATCACCGATTACGAAGGTTCTGAAGTTAAGTTTTATTAAAACAAATTGGTTTTGGAAGACAGTGAGGAAACTAAATGACTGAATCGTGCCCGAATTGCGCAGCTCCGTTGGTATTTGATCCGGGTGTCGGAAACCTGGTATGTTCCAAGTGCGGAAGTATCTTTGATGCAAACGGCCGAAGTAAGGACAGAATTAAGATTAATGAGACGGCGGTGATAAACGAATCAGGTCGTCCCATGACTTTTGCGGAAAAGAAAAGAGCAGGTGTGGTTGACGGCACATCGGGAAATCGTTCACAACCTGTCATGCCGAAAACGAAGAATTCTAAAGGCGAGAGCACAGAGGACGGAAGCGGTTACTATGAATCATATGTCTACATTTGCAGTCAGTGCGGTTCAAAGGTGTCTTTTAATTCCGAAGAAACCTCGACAAGCTGTGTATATTGCGGATGCCCGACCGTTTCCTTCAAGGGTGTGTCAGTTGTTAAAAAACCAAAGTACATAATACCGTTCAAAGTTTCCCAAGATGAGGCTGTTTCTAATGTTAAGAAAGCTTTGGGCAAGGGCTTGTTCGTGCCGAAGCAAATAAAAAACATTAATGCGGAAAGTGTAAAGGGTATATATATTCCGTATTGGATTTCCGATTTTAAAATGGACTTAATGATGACTGCACACGGAATGGAAGGGTACGGCAAATCTGCTCGCAGTATGGAGTATTTCAGACACGGTGTCGCTGATTTCAAGTACTTCACAAATGATGCTTCGTTAACTTTGAATGATGAGTTGGCCCAAAGTCTTGAGCCGTATAACTGTAAGGATGATATGGTGGAGTTTAACGAAGGTTATCTTGCTGGTTTTTATGCGGATGTCTCTGATTTGGAGTTAAATGAGGTTAAAAAAATCGCAGTACAAAGAGCGCATGAATTCATGGTGAAATTTGTTTACGCAGACATTACCGATTGCAATAAAAAGACTCTTTTGAGTGAACAAGAGACACATAGCTTTACAAATAACAGACGTGCGCTTTTACCTGCCTGGTTTGTCACGTTTAACTATAAGGGTAAGCCACACACCATTTTGGTAAACGGACAAACGGGATCGGTGTGCGGCGCAGTTCCGAGCAACAAAATGCTGCTCCTGATAGTCGGTGCCGTTATTTTTCTTGCAGTCTGTGCCGCATCGGTATTTTTGTTCTCGTTTATGAGTTCAAAATGGCCGGACTATTCCAAGGCTTTTAATTATGGTTCGCTGCTTCTTCCGGGTCTAGGCATTCCTTTAATGATTAAAGGAATCAAGAACATCTTGTCGGTGACAAAAAGAATAAAGCTTACGCAGTCCGAGCAGACTTTCAAATTTGCGGATAAGCGAAAAGGAGATATGTAACATGGTAATCGTCATAGTTTCTTCGGTAATTTTTGCAGCAGGCGTCGCATGTTGGATTTGCTCGCTTATTTTGCGTAAATCTAATAAAATAGGTAAGAACAATCACAGTCCGTATGATTCTGCTCGTATTAATGCAGGTATAGTAAAAAGAGAGAAGAAACGCGAAAAAGTATTCTAGTAAGCTTTTTTGACAGGAGGATATGAGATGACGGAAACGTGTCCCAATTGCGCGGCAGCGTTATTATTTAATCCGAGTAACGGAATGCTTTGCTGCAAAATATGCGGCAGCAGTTTCAGACCGGAAACCGTAAAGGGCGCGGAGAAACAATTTGAAGAGCAGTACAAAATTTTAGGTCTTGAGAATGTCAACGATTGGGATGTAGAGACTGACGAAGAAATTCAAGGCGAAGACAGCTTCTACGAGTCGTCGATTTATGTCTGCAGTCAGTGCGGCGCCGAAATAGCCGTAAACACTACTGAAGCATCTACTGCGTGTGTTTACTGCGGATGCCCGAGCATAGTTTTCAGCAGGGTTTCCCGTTTGAGAAAACCTACATACATTATTCCTTTCAAGGTTACTAAGGAACAAGCCGAAGCCAAGGTCAGAAATTTTTTGAGCAAGGGCTATTTTATTCCGAAAGAGATTAAAAATTTCAGTACGGATTGCGTGCGCGGAATCTATATCCCGTACTGGATAACGGATTTGAGCATGGATATGAAGCTTGAAGTCGTAGGGGCCACAGGAGGAAAATATTCTCACACGGAGTATTACCTGAAAGGCGGTATCTGTGATTTTCATAATCTTACGAACGACGCTTCGGTTACACTTGCAGATTTAAGCAGTGCAAAACTTGAACCGTACTTTTTCGATGATTTGAAGAGCTTCGATAAAAACTATCTTGCAGGATTTTATTCAGATATAGCCGATGTTAAGAAGGTTGACGGTGAGCGTTTGGCAATAGATAAAGCACAAAACATTATGAAGGAAGAACTTCTTAGGACGATTAATGCCAAGAAAAAGAGGATTATCAGTCAGGATGCGGTAACTACCATTAACAAAGTGGAATCTGCAATGCTGCCGGCATGGTTTGTGACATTTACTTATAAAGGCACACCTCATACGATTCTGGTAAACGGTCAGACGGGAAAGGTGTCAGGCGGCGTTCCGTGGAACAAGTCGCTTTTTAACAGAATTTTTGCGGCTTTTTGTTTGACATTTTGCTTGGTATTTATGGGCATAGTTGCTGTAATGGCTTATTTGAGCGGGGACATAAGCGAAGCTTCGTCTGCATGGCCGACACCATATGCCATAATGTTTGGTGTTTTGCTGTTGGTATTAGGAATCAGAAAGATCAGACGAGTCACATCGGCGATTAAGCTTACTCAGTCGCACAGTATGTTCGGCTATGTAAAGAAGAGACAGGGGGATTTGTAATATGTTTGTACTGTTTTTGGTATTGCTTTTTTTTGTTACTTCTCCGCTTGCTGTCGGCCTTACATGCTTTATATGCGCAGGAATGCTTAAAAAATCAAATGATTTCGGCGACAGCCAAGGTACCGTAAATGATTTTTCTGCCGGTATTAATATATACTTAAATGAGAAAAGCAGAAGACAGTTTAACAGAAAGTAAACTGTGAGAGAAAGTTTTCGAGCTTTAAAAAAGGAGATATGAAATGACAGAAACGTGTCCTAATTGTGCGGCACCGTTATTATTTAATCCGAGTAACGGAATGCTTGACTGTAAAATGTGCGGAAGCAGCTTTAAGCCTGAAGAAATAAAAGGCGCTGAAGAACTGAATCAGGCCAAAGCGGACGAGTATAAGCTTATCGGTTTGGATGAAACTGAGAATACGGAAAGTATAGAAAGTGAGAATCTTAAGACCGAGGCCGAACTTCAAGGTGAGAAGATTTACGGAGATCCGGACAGCGAAGAAAACTTCTACGATTCGTCGGTTTATATTTGTAATCAGTGCGGTGCCGAAATCGCCGTTAATACTACCGAAGCTTCTACTGCATGTATTTACTGCGGATGCCCGAATATCGTGTTTGACAGGGTTTCACGCATGAGAAAACCGACTTATATTATTCCTTTCAAGGTAACTAAAGAAGAGGCCGAGGAGAAGGTCAGAAGCATAGTAAAAAAGGGCTTTTTTATACCGAAAGAAATCAAGAATTTCAGTACCGATTGCGTGCGCGGAATCTATATTCCTTATTGGCTTACGGATTTAAATATGGATTTGTCGATGGAGGTTAAAGGAAGAGTCGGAAGCGGAAAAAGTTCGCATACCGAGTATTTTTATCGCGCAGGCAAGTGCGATTTCCATAAGCTCACAAACGATGCTTCGGTTACGCTTGCAGACATGAGCAGTGCAAAACTTGAACCATATGATTTCGAAGATTTGGCGAATTTCGATAAGAACTATCTTGCCGGATTTTATTCCGATATCGCCGATGTCGAGAAGGTTGACGGCGAGCGTTTGGCGGTTGACAAAGCCAGGGAACTGATGCAGGAACAGTTCATGAATTCGATAAAGGCTTCCAACAAGCAGATAATCACTCAGGATATGAAGCGAACCGTTAACAATGTGGAGTCAGCTATGCTGCCTGCATGGTTTGTGACATTTTCTTATAAGGGCACACCACACACGATTCTGGTAAACGGTCAGACGGGAAAAGTGTCGGGCGCAGTACCGTGGAACAAGGGCCTTTTCATAGGCATTTTCGCTGCCATTTGCGCTGTTTTCTTTGTTGCATTTACACTTATAACGGAACTTTGGGTTCCGGCAATGTTCGGCTCTAAGAGTTCCGACTCGGGAAAACTTGTAGCAATGATTATCGCAGGCGGTATAGCACTTTTGATTGCCGGTATCAGGAAAATAACCAAAGTCATGTCGGCGATTAAGCTCACGCAGTCGCAGAGCATGTTCGGATATGTAAAGAAGAGACAGGGGGATTTGTGATATGCAAGTATTTTTCGCAATTTTGATAGCGGCGCCTGTTGCTGTCGGACTTACATGTTTTATTTGTGCCGGAATGCTTAAAAAATCCAACGATTTCGGCGACAGCCAAGGCACGGTATACGATTTTTCGAGAGGCATCGATATGTATGCTGAAGAGAAAAGCAGACGCCCGTTTAGCAGAATGTAATCAAGAGAAGAGGAAACTGATATTAAATGACGCCTGAAAGTTCGATTAGGGATTTATTTGAAGAATGCGGTGATTTTCAAGGCAGCGAATATAAATCCGATAAATATTACGATGCCTATCTTTATGAGTGCGAGGAATGCGGCGCGCAGGATTTGGTGTACGAGAACGAGGAGTTTTCGAAATGCATATATTGCGGCGCAAATGCGATTTTTAAGAGGGTAATACGTGCAGAAAAACTTCAGTATATGATTCCGTTCAAGGTTAGTCGTGAGGAAGCCGAGCAGAAAATCAGGCAGAAGGTTCGCCGAAGTCTCTTTATGCCCCAAGAATCATGGCGGGTTGAAAGTACCGGAGTAAAAGGAATTTATATCCCGTATCTGATTTCGGATTTGAAAATTGATACTGAATATGTTGTTTTGAACGACAAGGCTCCGGGTACCGTCATGCACGGCATTTGCGAATTCGAGAATCTTGCAGTGGATGCGGTAACTCCTCTTTCGGATTTGTTCAGCGAATGCATTGAGCCCTATGATATGAGTGAACTCGGAGAATTTGACGAGAGACGACTTAAGGGCTGCTATACATATATTCCCGATGTAACCATCGAAAACGCGAAAGCAATGCTTAAAAATGAGGCGCTGGAACTTTTCGAGGATGGTGTAAGGCGGGAAAACAGGATAAAATCCAAAATTCAGGTTGAGACTCGCGGTGAAGCAAAATTCGGTGAAATGAAGTTCGCTGTGTTGCCTGCCTGGTTTATTACGTACAGATACGAGGGAAAGCCATACACGATTTTCATGAATGGGCAGACAGGGAAAATGGCGGGAAATATACCGTTCAGTAAGATCAGGTTTATCTTTTTCACTGTGCTTACAACGGTTGTGGCTTTGATATGTTCTGCGCTTCTCGCGTACTTTGTCGGCAATTCGATGAATGATGACGGGTTAAGGGACATTTTCTATATGGCAATCGCACTGGTAGGCTACGTTGCTCTGTTTATTGAACTTAGCGAATTTTTATCTTGGAAATCAAAGTTCAAGAACGACGAGATCGAAGATGCGTTCGTTTATCGTGACAATACTAAGGAGGGACAATGATATGTTAGTGGCATTTGCTATGTCTGTTCCGTTGGCGGCGGCCGTTTCATTCGGGGTGTGCACGAGACTATATAGGACTTCGGGACGGTTCGGATTCGAGAGAACGAAATTTACCTCTGACAAGACGCGCAAGTAACGGCGTTTTATTTGAAAACCCATGCCAATAAGAGTATACTCTTATGCGTGATTTAAACGCGCGCGTATATTATTTATATGCCCGCGACGAAATAAAATGAAAGAAGGACTTAGAAAATGGCTTTTATCGACGTAATTAAGGCTAGAGCCAAGGAAGACAAAAAGACTATTGTTTTGCCTGAATCCATGGACAAGAGAACATTTGAAGCAGCAGAGAAGATTATCAAGGAGGATATCGCTAACGTTGTAATTATCGGTACTCCTGAAGAAATTGCTAAAAACGGTGCAGGTTATGACATTTCCAAGGCTACTATCGTAGATCCTTTCAATGATCCTAACAAGCAGAAATATATCGATAAGTTCGTTGAGCTCCGCGGTAAGAAGGGTGTTACTGCAGAAATGGCTCAGGAGCAGATGGAAAAAGATTACATGTACTATGCATGCCTTATGTGCAAGTGCGGTGATGCAGACGGTGCAGTATCCGGTGCATGTCACTCCACAGGTAACACAATTCGTCCTGCTCTTCAGCTTCTTAAGACAAAGGCAGGCATCAGCTCTGTTTCAGGTTTCTTCCTCATGGAAGTTCCTAACTGCACATTGGGTGAAGACGGTTTGTTCGTTTTCGCTGATTGCGCTGTAAACACAGATGTTGATTCCGCTAAGCTCGCTGAGATTGCTAAGCTTTCCGCTGAGTCTTTCGAGGCATTGGCAGGTAAGCCTTCCAAGGTTGCTATGCTTTCTTACTCCACAATGGGTTCTGCAAAGCACGATGACGTAACCAAGGTTGCTGAGGCAGTTAAGATTGCAAAAGAGAACTATCCTGATCTCGCAGTTGACGGTGAGCTCCAGCTCGACGCAGCTCTCATTCCTGAGGTTGCAGCTCTTAAGGCACCTGGAAGTGCTGTTGCAGGTAAGGCTAACACATTGGTTTTCCCTTCTTTGGAAGCAGGAAACATCGGTTACAAGCTCGTTCAGCGTCTCGCTAATGCAGGTGCTTACGGTCCTGTTCTCCAGGGTCTCTCAATGCCTGTTAACGACCTCTCCAGAGGATGCGTTGCTGACGATATCGTAGGAACAGTAGCTATTACAGCTGTACAGGCTCAGATGCAGGCTTGATTTTAAGTTATTCCGGCACACAGCAAGGAAAATAAAGATTAAGGAGAATTCCGAATGAAGATTTTAGTAATTAATTGCGGCAGTTCATCATGTAAGTTCCAGCTTTTCGAGACAAGCACAGGCGACGTTCTCGCAAAGGGTAACTGCGAAAGAATCGGTATCGACGGTAAACTCACATATAAGCCTACAGGCAAAGATGAGTTCGTATCAAATGATCCGATGCCAGACCACAAGGTAGCAGTTAAGATGATTCTTGACGCATTGGTAGATAAGGATCACGGCGTATTGTCCGACATCAGCGAGATTGCTGCTGTAGGTCACAGAGTCCTCCACGGCGGTAAGTACTACAGCGAGTCCGTTATTGTTGACGAAGACGTTAAGCGTGTAATCAGAGAGTGCTTCCCGTTAGGACCTCTTCACAATCCTGCAAACCTCACAGGTATTGAGGCTTGCGAAGCAGTACTTCCTGCGGGCACACCTCAAGTTGCCGTTTTCGATACGGCTTTCCACATGACAATGCCGCCGAAGGCTTACACATATGCTTTGCCTTTTGAGATTTCCGAGAAGTATTCCATCCGTCGTTACGGTTTCCACGGAACAAGCCATCGTTATGTTTCACATCGTGCAGCTGAGTTCTTGGGCGAGAATTACGAAGACATTAAGATTATCACATGCCACCTCGGTAACGGTTCATCTTTCGCAGCTGTTAAGAACGGTAAGTGCTGTGATACATCCATGGGTCTTACACCTCTTTCCGGTATCTGCATGGGTACACGTTGCGGTGATATCGACCCGGCTATCCTTCCTTTCCTTATGAAGAACGAGAACCTTTCCGCTGAGGAAGTTGATACACTTCTTAACAAGAAGTCCGGTGTACAGGGTCTTTCCGGTGTATCTTCCGATTTCCGTGATTTGGATAAGGCTTCCAAGGAAGGTAACGAGCGCGCTAAGCTCGCTTTGGAGATGTTCGAGTATCAGGCTCGTAAGATTATCGGTTCCTACGCAGCAGCAATGGGCGGCGTTGACGTAATCGTATTTACGGCAGGTATCGGTGAGAATACAGACTACATTCGTGCAGCTGCTTGCGAAGGCTTGGAGTTCATGGGTGTTAAGATTGATCCTTCCAAGAACAACGGCGTTAGAACAGAGGCTGTTATCTCTGCTGACGATTCCAAGGTTAAGGTTGTTATCATTCCTACAAACGAGGAGCTTGCTATCGCTCAGGAGACGGAAGCTCTCGTTAAATAATTATCCGTCGGATGATTTAGAAATAAAATTAATACGGGTCGATTCTTCAAAAAGAGTCGGCCCGTTTTTATGGTTTCTCACGTTTTTAGGATAGAAAGCTAACCCATCATTATCTTTGTCTTTGGCTAACTTATTTTGTCCAACATATTACTGCTTTTAAAATCCTCATATTCTTTGCATACGCAGTTTGGATTGCAGGATTTTACAGCATCATTAATCTTCTCAAACCAATGATTGTTAAACAATGTACAAACAGCCTCATCTATGGAATTAATGTCATCCGGATGAAAATCCAAAGCTGAAGCTCTGCAACCGCCTAAGCAGAAACGCTGATACATGCAATTTTTGCATCTGTCGTTTTTCTCGAAGAGCTCTTTCGCAGTTTTCGTTATTAACCTTAAATAAGATGAGTCATTTAAACAAGTTTTCAATCCTAATTCAGTAATTAACGGATAATCGTTCTGAATGGACATTCCGGTAAGCGCCATGCAAGGCAACGCTCTTCCTTCGGCACTTATATATAAGATATTTCTGGCATGACCGCATGCAACATGAATCTCGGGATTGGAACATGGTTTTAAAGACGGCAAAACGTATTTGTTCAAATTACGGCTGTTAAGTGCAACAAAACCGCCGAGCTGAATATTAATATCAGGCTTGTCCTCGAAATAATGAGGAATGTAATCCAGATAGATATTGAATAGTTCATCTACCTCGATAGATTTGCCATAATTATTCTTGTGCCACTCACCAACATCAGTAACCGGGCATGTCTTTACCGCTCTGCATCCGACACTGGCCAAATAGTTAATCGTTTCTCTTAATAAGTGCTTATTTTTTTGATGAATACACATCTCGGATGCTGTTTTGAAACCGTTGTCTCTACACAGTTTAAATGCACTATCTACCCTATCAAAAGCATAGTCCAGTCCTCTGAGCCAATTATGCCAGCCGTCCACTCCGTCAAATGACATATCAAACGTAGGATAAAGGTTCCTGCTTTTAAATTCGTCCAGTAATTGTTGATTTACAAGAAGTCCGTTTGAATAGATCCTTGAAATATAAATATCGTTCTCAATAAACTTATCGACTATTTCAAAGAAATCTCTTCTTACTAAACATTCACCGCCGGTTATCTGAACACTATAAATTCCGCATTCTTTCATCTGGTCGATTATTGAAAAAATCTCTTCTTTACTTAGTTCTCCATACTTCGCATCATTGGCAGACATGTAGCAGTGTTTGCACTTGCAATTGCATCTTCCTGTTATGGAAAATAAAGCAGACCTGATAAAACGATTATCGAAACACTTATATTCTTGATATTCTTCCAGTGACTCGTTATCTGAAGATTTTGAAATAACGCCGTTTTCCTCCAACCGCAAAAATTTTTTCCTTGTTTCATCATCAAATATCGGATTGTCAAAATCGATTTTTCCGTTGCACAAAGATAATATGTCAAATGTGTCTTTATCAATAAATAAAACATAATTAGTCGGCGCAACTACCAAAGCGTATGGAAGCAGGTTCCATCCTCTTAGTTTGATACTTTTGTTCAATATATATTTTGTGACCATATACAGGTACCTCTTTACTTTCGTTTCAGACTGAGCGGAGTAATTGGAGTATGGCCTAAAAAACTAAAGGGATTTGAAATGCATAGTATTACAAATCCCTTACAAAGCAGTTATTCTATTTCTGTAAAACAAAATAGTTTATTCCAAATTGTTTCCGGCACCGCCAATAGGACAAATACATACGTTTCCGTGTCCATCACTGCCGCCACCGCCAATTACGCAGGCACACTCCCACATCGCTCCGGAGCTGCCGCCGCCAATAGCACAATAGCAATTTTTGTCGCCGCCGCCTGAAACAGCCTCTAATTCATCATCTGATAAAGCACCATTTTTCAGAGGAGTAACATCGGTAAGGTCGGATTCATTAAAATCATAACCATATTCATTGATTAATTGAAGTGTTAGCGATTTGGCTTCATCGCGATTTTTCGAATTCTTGTTGACCTCATCAAGCCTTTTAATGAATTCCTCATTGTTTTTAAGTTCACTGATTGCTTCTTTGATATTACTCATATACGTTGCCTCCTTTATAACGTTTCTTGTGCTTACTCAAATATTATATAGCGAAACGGTCACATAAGTAAAACCCGAATATTGAGCGGATCAAAGAACGCTGTTATTTTTTGCGACGTTTTTACTCTTCTGCGCGTCACAAAAATGTGATTTCTTTTCCTGAATCAGTTGATTCTGTAATTCCCGGTTACGGGATTTTTGGAAGAATAATCGATGGTAATGCCGTCAGGAAGCCTGGTAAAAAATTCCGGGAGTTTCTTTGGTTTCTCACGGAGACAAAAATCCAGTGTCAGAAGCTCCTTAAGCGTATCGGAACCGATCTCGCAGGCTGATATGGCGAAGTTATACAAAATCTCGTAGCGTGCGGAACGTGCAGGCGGGAGCGCGAAAAGGTTCTTATTCCTATAGTATTCGGCAAGTTTAAAAAAGAAGTCGAAAGGCGTATCAAAGTATGTCATAAGCTTCGGCAGGGTTGAAGTATACTGAAGACTGTTGCCGTAGATTTCAAGGACGGCCTCGATATCTTTAAGAACGCAGATGTCAGAGTACGAAAGCCAAGTCGTTGAAAGAACCTCATAAGGCGGTTCGACGGTATATTTAATGTTAAAATCCAAGACTTGATTTGCTATCGGTGAGCCCTTGAGGACCTTAAGAAACCCGAGCTGAAGAACAGTGGGATTCATAGCCCAAACATCATTAAAGGATTTTCGGAACGAGGATAAGTCCTCATAAGGAAGACCTGCGATTAAATCCAGGTGCAGCAGGGTGTTTCCTGCGACGTTGAGTTTTCTGACAATGTCGGAAATATGACTGATGTCGCACGGACGGTTAACGGCCTCGAGCGTTTTGGTATTTGTGGATTGAACGCCGATTTCAAGTTGGACGAGCCCCGGTCGTAAAGACGAGAGAAGCTTAATTGAATCGTCATCAAGCAGATCGGCTGCTATTTCGAAATGAAAATTCGTGATGCCGTTATCGTTATCTGCTATATATTTCCAGATTGAAAGTGCCCGTGACTTGTCGCAGTTAAAGGTACGGTCGATGAACTTAACCTGAGGAACTTTGTGTGCAAGAAAAAAGGAAAGTTCTGATTTTACGAGGTCGAGCGAACGAAATGTCGTTGTTTTATCGATTGAAGAAAGACAATATGAGCAACGGAAAGGGCAGCCGCGCGAAGATTCATAGTAGATGATTCGATTGGTAAAGTCAGAAAATCCGTTCTCGTAGATGAAAGGGATATTGTCCGAACTAATCTGTTGCGGCATTTTTGTGTTGCCGATATTGTCGCGTGTGCAAATTCCCGGGATGCTTACGAAATCTTTTTCGGAATCATATTCTTTCAAAACTTCCTTAAAGGATGCTTCACCTTCACCTATGAAAACGCCCTTGATGTTCGGGTATGAAGACAGGTATTCCTCGGCGCAAAATGAAACTTCCGGACCGCCGAGCCAGATGTCGGTTGAAGGAAGAAGATTTGCGATGTCGGAAATCAAGATTTTGATTTTGGAGATATTCCAAATGTAGCACGAGAAGCCGATTGCGTCAGGAGCCTGAAGAACTATGTCGCGCAAGATATCCGAAGTATTGTTATTTATGGTGTATTCCGAGATTTTTACGTCAAAATCAGGCCCCGCGTATGCCCGTAAAGAGTATACGGCGGGGTTTGAGTGAATGTACTTGGCATTGACGGCAACAAGCAGAAACATAAATTACTTCATGAAGACGAACTTGGAAAGCTCAAAAATCGGACGGCCCTTGAAATAGTCTGCCATCCAGCCGGTATGGTCGGTGGAAACCTTAAAGAATACCGAATGACGACCGGTTACGGCTGTAACGTCTGTCTTGATTATGCGGCTGTCGGAGTCGACCTTGAACGAACCTATTTTGGTTCCGTTCTCGCCGTCAATCAGGATATCGACAGTGCAGTTTGTTCCGTAGCACAAAACCTGGCAGGCAAATTCCATGGTCTTGGAAGAGTAGTCTTCGCCGAATTCGAAATACTTGTAACCGATTACGTCGCCTGCGGTGATTCCTGTTATGATGCGCTCGAAAATATTACGCTCGGTAATAAAGGCGCCGCCCTTAAGGATGCAGGCCAAATCGGCATCGGTAATCTGATAAGGGTTTAGGCTCTCTTTAAAACCTAAGCAGGTAGCTTCAACCTGCTTTATTGTTCCGTCAGGTTCGAACGAGATTTTCTCGACGCAACCGCGGCGGGACATAATGGTGTTGTTTGTCATGCGGTGGTAGAAGATATACCACTGGTCTTTAACTTTGCATACGGAACCGTGGTCGTTTCCGCCCGGATAATCTACGCCGCTGTCAACGATATAGCCGCCGAAAGTGTATGGTCCGAGAGGGGACTTGGATACGGCATATGCAAGGCAGGTGCATTTCTGAGGAGAATAGATGAGGTAGTATGTACCGTTTACTTTACGAGGCGAGCAAGCTTCAAAGAAAAGTTTGTCTTTCTCGTCAAAGCCTCTGGAGATTGCATCCTCGTTTAGCTCCTTCGGGATGATGTCCGGAACCTCGGAATCGGCCTTAACTTCGTACATGTTATCCAAAAGTTCTGCGCCGAAAGAATATTCAAAGCCGCAGAAAATGTAGGATCTTCCGTCGTCGTCAACCAAGACGCCCGGATCTATGAAGATTCCGTCGTTGCAAAGGTATCCCGGCATTGTGTACATATATTTGGATAGAAGCTTGAACGGGCCTTCCGGACGGTCGCTTACGGCTACGCAACCGAGGGTGTTCTCGATATAAGCGTAGAGGTAATACTTGCCGTCTTTATAAACGACATCAGGCGCGAAAAGCTTAGGCTTATCCGAACCCCAGTCGATATCGCTTTTATGGTCTTTGTCATCTTTGGTGTGGAAAATGTCGCCGTGGCAAACCCAGTTATCAGGGTCGTCGACGGATGCGCTCCAGCACTTAAGTTTATAGTCACAGAATTCGTCGTTGCCTGCGATGTCGTGGGAACCGTAGATGTATACGCGGTCACCGAAAACACGAGGCTCACCGTCAGGAATGTATTCCCAACGCGGTAAATAAGGATTGGACATAGGTTTCCTCCGTGGTAATTAATCAAACAAGTAAATTGTATCATTAGTGGGGGCAAAAATCCGCTAAGAGAGGGATTTTTCGAAAAGGAGATATATTTTTGCTCATTCACGGAAAACTTGAGAATAATGAATGTACATTCCGATTTTTTCTCTCCCGCCCCCGCCTTTAGGTGGTTCGCAATCTGCTTTTTTCTTTCCGTCCGCGCGGTTCTCAATCCGGCGAACCATAATTTTTAACGATTTCGGCGTTTTTTATGGATGAATCTTCCGCTTCTTATCAGCCGCTTGGCCGAAAAACCATAAAAAGTCTCGAAAATGCTGTTTTTTATGGATATTTTCGTGACTTTTGAAAGGCAATGCAAATTTCTTGCTCGTGAAATATAAGTCATTTGTCGTCGCGCTTTGAAGTAACCATAAAAATTGCGATTTTTCACCAAAATTATCGTTTTTCGAGCTTGGGAGGGGGCTTGCGAGCCAAAAACGT
>JAZLML010000071.1:0-6370 GCA_045598625.1 Saccharofermentans sp. | reverse complement strand
ATTTCCTTGATTCTATACGCCTTTGGGTACTTCGGATTAGGGTTACTGTCCTCGATGCAACACTAAAAGCGTATAGATTTGAAAAAGAAGAATAATCTATACGCTTATTGGACAAATACAAGGATTTACAAAGAGTCGATTCTTCAAAAAGGCGTATATATGAGATGCTTTCGCGCCTTTCTATACGCTTTTCTTAAATGTAGTATAGAAAATGAAATTCTGTCAAATCTATACTATAAGCAGACTTCGCGAAATTTGAGACAGCACCATGATTGGTGTTATACGAAATTAGCAGCTCTTTCGTCACTCAGAACATTATTTACTGCTTTTTTGGATGTTTTTCTTTCAGTTATGGATTCTCTGTATTGAGATACCCAACTACTAACTGTGCGTCTGGGAATACCATGCTATTCTGCAGCCTCTCGACATGTTAGTTCACCATCGTGGACTTGCTTTCCGATGGCTAGTTTTTTTCTTTTGAGTCGTACATTTTTTCACCTCTGTCTAGTTGATACTTAATTATGTAACTGAAACTAATGAAGATGTATATATTTTTCCTATCGGTGTCTACTTTTACGTTACCACTTCAGTTTGATGGCAAATCTGATGCCCAGGGGCGTTTGCCATCAATATTGCCATCATTTGACCCCCATTTGATGGCAAATTTGATGGCAAAGTACCAAGAGAGACGGGCGGAGCGAACGTTTTCGATGAGTGACAGAATCCGAAGACAGAAACTGAGTGACAGAAACTGAGTGACAGAAACTGAGGCAGAATGAGATGTTTTGTTTCCCGCTATTAATAATATTGGTATAATAGTTAAAAATATGTTCGGAGGCATCGGTATGTGGGTTAAACAGATTAATGTTTTTTTGGAAAACCAGTCCGGAAGACTTGCGGAAGTAACTGAGGTTCTTTCGTCTTCGGAGATAGATATAAGAGCGCTTTATATTGCCGATACGACAGATTACGGTATTTTGAGAATGATAGTAGATAAGCCGGCGGAGGCGCAGATTGTTTTGCAGAATGCAGGGTTTACGGTAAGCCAGACTTCGGTAATCGCTTTGGCGGTTCCTGATAAGCCAGGTACTTTGGGAAAAGCGTTGGAGCTTTTGTCCCAGAACAGTATCTCGCTTGAGTATCTCTATGCCTTCGTGGGCAGAGCGTCTTCGGATGCGGTTGTTGTAATAAGAGTTGATAACGGTGATGAGGCTTTAAATATTTTCCATATGAACGGCATTAAGGTTCTTTCACCTGAGGAGGTTTACGGAATCTGATGAGTAATCCATATGAGAAATACGGTATATCCGATAAGACGGCAGCGTTGACCAAAGAGGCAATGGATGCCGTTTTACCTGTTTTCGCGAAAATCGACGAAATAAGAGAAGTTAACGAGCTTCGGGTGCTTGACGCGTTCAGACGTTATAAATTTTCCGAGGTTCATTTGGGAAAGACCACCGGATACGGATATGACGATATCGGAAGAGAAAAGCTCGAGGAGATTTTCGCTGATTTGTTCGGAGCGGAGAAGGCATATGTCAGAATGCAGATTTCGTCCGGAACACAGGCTATATCGAGCATTTTGTACGGCGTTTTAAGACCGGGGGATAAGATGCTTTCGGTTACGGGAAGACCTTACGACACGCTTCTTCAGACAATCGGAATAGGCGAGGGAATAGAGTACGACGCTACTCTTAAAGATTACGGAATTTCCTACGACGAAGTTGAGCTTCTTCCTGACGGCTCGCCTGATTTGGAAGGAATCGTGAAGAAGCTTGATAAGACCGTGAAGATGGTTTTCCTTCAGAAGTCCAGAGGATATTCCGCGAGAAGAGCACTTTTGAGCGATGATATCGAGAAGGTCGTTAAGGTTGTTCGTAAGTGGTCCGAAGAGAATAATCACGACATAGTAATTGCGGTGGATAACTGCTACGGAGAGTTTACGGAGACACGTGAGCCTTGTTCCGTCGGCGTAGATATCTGCGGCGGATCGCTTATCAAAAATCCGGGCGGCGGACTTTGTCCTACAGGCGGATATGTAGTAGGAAGAGAAGACCTTGTTGAGAAGGTTGCTCAGCGAATTACCGCACCGGGCTTAGGTTCTCACGTAGGTCCTACATTGGGATTTAATCAGACGCTCGCAAGAGGACTTTTTACTGCGCCGGCAGTTGTTGCTGAGTGCTTGAAGTCAGCGGTTATTGCGGCGCAAATTTTTGAGATGTCGGGATATGCCGTAAGTCCTAAGGCTGATGCGGCAAGAGGCGATATCGTTCAAACCATAACATTTAACGACGGCCCGAAGATGGTGAAGTTCTGCCAGATGATTCAGCAGTGCTCACCGGTGGATTCTTTTGTAAATCCTGAGCCGTATGATATGCCGGGCTATGACGATTTGGTTGTTATGGCTGCGGGTGCTTTCGTGCAGGGCGCGACGACGGAACTTTCCTGCGACGGCCCGATGCGTGAGCCTTATATCGCATATATGCAGGGCGGCCTTGTTTATGAGCAGGCCAAGCTTGCATCGATGCTTGTAATTAACTAAAGACGGAGTTATTTGATGAAATACGATAACAAGAAATCCAAGAATTCCAAAATGAAGCAGGCTCCTAAGACTTCGGAGAAATCTTCGTTGCCGTATAAGACAACGAGCGGTAAGAAAGAATCGACTAAGGCAAGAGCCGGAAAGAAGACTTTGAGAAGTACTTTGATTGCGCTCCTTATAACAGCTTTTTCGATAGGTATACTCGTTTTTGTCGTATATCATCTTTTTAACTATATTGCAGCTAAGCCTGAGTTCTCTTTTATATCGAACGGAAGTGTCGAGCACACAATCGGTGCCACGGCTTTGGTTGTACGTAACGAGATTACAATTGATTCTTCTGCCACGGGCGACCTTGTTACTAAGGCAACGGAAGGTTCAAGAGTTTCTACGGGTCAAAATATTGCTCTTATCGTGCCTGACAATATGTCGGGCGTGGTTGACGACCTTCGTAACACGCAGTCCCAGATTTCGGCTGTTCAGCAGGAACTTATTGCTTCGGGTTATGCGAGCGGCGCCGAGCAAATCTACAGAGATTACGACGAGAATATAGGACCTATTATCGACATGATGCGTGTCGACGTTATGAACGGTAACTTAAACGATCTTTCTTCGTACAGATCTTCTTTGTCGGTTCTTATGGACCAGCGCGAAAACGAGCTCACAACAATCGATTTCGACGACGCAAGACTTACGATTTTACGAAGCGACGAGGCAAGTTACGAGAATCAGCTTACTAATTCTTCTTCCATAATTAAGGCGCCGAGCCCGGGAATAGTATCCTTTAAGCTCGACGGACTTGAGGACGAATTAAGCTTTGACGTGCTTTTAAATTCGAATCCGGATACGGTAAGCGAATATATCTCATCCTCGGAGTCTTCCATTACTTCCGATATGTATATCGATGCGGACGAGAAGGTTGCAAGAATCTCTTCGAATGAAGAGCAGTATCTGGCGGTTGTTCTTTCAGGCAACGGATATAACGCGGGAGAATTTGAAGTAGGTACACTTCACGATATCAATGTTTCTTCCGAGGGTATCTATATTTCGAAATGCGAAGTGGTTCGTTCTACCGTATGCGAGGACGGTCTTCTTGTTGTATTCTCGACGACACGTTATGTTGAGAGCCTTATCGACTTGCGTACTGTAAATATCGAGATTGTTATCTCATCAACTTCGGGCCTTAAGGTTCCGGTAACCTGTCTTGTAAGTCCTGACTACGACAGAGGCATTGCAACGATTTATATTAACGAGAACGGTTTTGCCAAAGAAGTTAATGTGTTGATTGAAGATAACGATCGTGAGTTTGCGATTATTGCTCCGTTCGAGGATTCTGCTCAGCCGAATACCAGAACCGTAATTATTACGAATCCGGGTACCATAAAACCGGGAGAGAAGGTTGATAAGTAATGAGTACCAAAGAAGAACTCAAGGACTTACTTTCTGAAAGAATTAATATTGTAAGAGAAAACATAAACGATTGTTGCAGGGAGTTCGGAAGAAACCCTGATGAAGTAACCTTGATAGGTGTATCCAAAGTTTTTCCGGTAGAGTATGCCGAGGCAGCTTTTATCTCCGGCCTTAAAGATCTCGCAGAGAATAAGCCGCAGGATTTAAAGGCCAAGTTTGATACCATGGCCGAACTTAACATGAATCCGAATTGGCACTTAATAGGAACGCTTCAGAAGAACAAGGTTAAGTATGTGGTAGGAAGAGCAACACTTATTCATTCCGTAGACTCTCTGGAATTGGCATCGGAGATTAATCGTAAATCGGAAGAGAAGGGTATTGTATCCAATATATTGATACAGGTCAATGTATCCGGTGAAGAGAGTAAGCACGGATTTGCTCCGGAGGAGACCGCTTCCGTAATAGAACAAATAAACCAAATGTCGAGCCTTTCGTTACACGGCCTTATGACCATGGCTCCGAAGCAGACATTTGACGGCGAAGCGCGCAAGGTTTTCGCTGATACATATAAGTTATATGAAAGCCTTAAGGGTGAAACAGCAGATCCGACCCTTTGGAATGTTCTTTCCATGGGCATGAGCCAGGACTATAAATGGGCCATCGCCGAGGGCGCAACACACATCCGTATCGGCACTGCCATTTTCGGTGACAGAACGCAGATAATTAACGCTTAATATTACGCTGATGTAACAATTATTGCGAAAACCGTTACTAAAATGGCGTTTTAGTTACACTTGCCCAAATTGTATAGCAATTTCCGCCAACGATATGTACAATCCAACCATAGTTAATTCAAGCCCTTTGTGGTTGGGGCAAAAACAGGAGGAATAATATCATGGCAGGATTTATGGAAAAGTTTAAGAATTTCTTGTACGGCGGCGAGTTCGAGGCTACAGAAGATTATGAGTCATTCGACAACGAGTACGATGATATGACATACGGAGAGGAAATAGAAGAACCAATGAATTTTGGTTATCAGTCTTATGAGTCACAGGCAGTTGTTGAAGAGCCTGCACCTGCAGTAACAACACCTGTATATCAGCAGCCTGTATCTACAGTAGTTATGCTCAGCCCATACGACATCAGAACAAGCCAGATCGTTTGCGATCACATCCGTGAAGGTCACATCGTAGTTTGTAACCTCACAGCAAGCTCCAACAATCAGCGTGTAGTTGATTTTATCTGCGGCGGTGTTTACGCTTTCGAAGGCCAGATTGAGCCAACAGCAGTAAAGACAACTTTCGTATGCACACCTAAGAACGTTAACCTCATCGTTGATGCAAACGAGGCAGCAGGTTCCGTTTCCGGTACAAAGGTTTCAGCACTCTAATCAAGTAATTAATTGCAACTTCAAAGAGGTTTCCTGAAGGGGTATTTCGGGAGGCCTTTTTGTTTGCCCGAAATCGGTTGACGATTCCCCGCAATATTGCTACGATAACTACAACTTCGTCGTCGGTTAGGGAGGAGCCTGCGGCGGATATTTTATGAAAAGAGGAGATTTAATATGGGTTTATTTTTTAACAAGTACAAGTCCCAGGAATACGGTCGTTTGTCCGGAAGCGAAGAGCAGCAGCGCCGTCAAAGCGTTTTCGCCGGCTCGAAAACATTATGCGACGGAAATCTTTTTATCGATGAAGAGCACGGATTATTTTACATCCATAGTCCTTACGGCGATATGACAACAACGATTGCAAAAATTCAAAACGTAACGTCCATTCATTCTGACCATGTTTACGATATCGGAGACGACGCGACTACTTTCGATTACGGACGTATCATTTTCGATTTGAAGGATGAAGAATTCCCTTATATCGATTACAGAATCGGCGTCAACAAGAAGTTTTTCAACTTTAACGCCAAGAAGGAGTACGAGAAATTGTCTCGCGGCAGTATGGACGAGGTTTGCGCATACTTCAAAATCCAAGAAGGCAAAATCACCAAAACTCACGATTGATTTCGTCTTAGTATAAAGAAGGCCCGCCAAATTAGGGCAGTGTTCATAAAACAGTAACACTGAAAAATGAGCGCTGTTGCTAACGGGTTGGCTAACAAAAAGAGATACAGAGCAATATGGTACCCCCATACTGCTCTGTATTTTTTCGTCGTATATGTTTTTTTAAAGGGGCTGTCTCAGAATATACATTGAGATTTCTTCTAACGGTCCCCGGCAATGCTTAGCGGCGATACTTATCTTGCAATTGCTGAATTCCATCGATTCTAAGCAAATTCTTTGCTTCTTAATCAGTTCACCCACAAAAATAGGCCAAAATCCGATTTTTTCGCGGATTTGGCCTATTTCATTCCTTCAAAACACTTCAAAATAACTGCCACTGCAATCAGAATAGGCCAAATTTTCATTTT
>JAZLML010000070.1:0-24894 GCA_045598625.1 Saccharofermentans sp. | reverse complement strand
TGATTTTCTTCGTTTCTATACTACATTTTCGTGTGCAATGAGCCTCGTTTTCGCAATTTGTAGTATAGGAAATTAAATATGGCAAAATCTATACTGTAAGCAGGCTTCGCGCAATTCTTCAGACAGCATTATTTGTCACCTAATGCACCGATTTACACCGTTTTTGCACTTTTACGGATGCTATATTAGTCCTAAGTTTAGCTTAGGGAGATAAGTTTTGAAGAAAATCAAGAGAACGGATTTGTTGGCGGTTTTGGGATTTGTTCTGATTATGCTTTTCGGAATTGCATATAAGTTTTTAATGCGCGGAAATTCCGAAGGGGTGGTTCCGAGGTTTACGAGTACCGAAGTTAATGTAAGTTCCGTAAATTCCGTAACTTTGACAGAGTCATACAAAAGTCTGTCGGATACAGAAATAACTGAAATTACCGAATCCGAAACGGTTGAAGCTTTCATTACGGTTTATATTTGCGGTGAGGTAAATAATCCCGGGATTTATGAAGTTAAAAGCGGCACTATGCTTTATGAACTGGTAGAGCAGGCTGGAGGACTTACGGATAAAGCACCTGTCAATAATATAAATATGGTATTTACATTGCTTTCGGATATTTCGATATATATACCTTCTTCGGATGAGAATCTATCATCCGGTGATTCTTATATAATAAGGCCGGATAATGAGGCGTTCTTGTCGGGAAATATGAATTACGATGATGAAACAGACGGTGGGCAAAGAAATCTTGTAAATATTAACACGGCTGATAAGGCTGAATTAATGACTTTGCCCGGAATAGGAGAAGTTACCGCAGAGGCTATAATTGCTTATCGTGAGGTGCATGTTTTTGAGAAAATTGAGGATGTAATGAACGTAAGCGGTATCGGGGAAGGGAAATATGCTCAAATTAAGGATTATATATGTGTCTAGTACTTGCATACCTATGGGAATAATAGTAAACTTACCGACATAAAGGCGTTGACAAGGGACACGTACCCATACGGAAACATCAAACAGAGAATCGAAGTCGTTGGCTGGAAGCTTCGTTGACAGTCGTATTCGTATACAACCCTCGAGCCGCGGAAGGTAAAACTTGTCGTAAGAGAAGAAACTTTCGCCGTCTAATCCGCGTTACGGATAAATGAGCGGCAGTTTTTATAATAAAAACTGCAATATGGGTGGAACCGTGCAACCATGCATCCCATTGTTTATGGGACATGGCTTTTTTTATGTCCGGAAAAAGTTCATGTCCGTGAATGCTACCGGAAATAACTTAAGGAGGTAAAGAACAATGGTAGATTTTAATGATGTAGTTGAAAGAAACAAGTATCGTCACACGACCAGCCACGTTTTGGCACAGGCTGTTAAGAGACTTTGGCCTGAGACAAAGTGTGCTATCGGTCCTGCTATCGAGGACGGTTTCTACTACGATTTTGACCGCGAAGGCGGTTTCTCGGCTGAAGATTTGAAAGCAATCGAAGCTGAAATGAAGAAGATTGTAAAAGAGAACATCAAACTTGAGAGATTTGAACTTCCTCGTGAAGAAGCAATCAAGTTTATGGAAGAAAAAGAAGAGCCTTATAAGGTTCAGCTTATTAAAGATCTTCCTGAAGATGCAGTTATCTCTTTCTACAAGCAGGGAGATTTTACAGATCTTTGCGCAGGCCCTCATATCGAAAGCACAGGAGAAATTAAAGCATTTAAGCTTACTTCAACTGCAGGTGCATATTGGAGAGGCGATTCAAAGAATAAGATGCTCTCAAGAATCTACGGAACAAGTTTCCCGAGCAAGGATATGCTCAAAGAGTACCTTGATAAGCTTGAAGACGCGAAGAAGAGAGACCACAACAAATTGGGTCGTGAACTTGAGTTCTTTACGACTGTTGATTATATCGGTCAGGGACTTCCTATCATGCTTCCTAAGGGTGCGAGAACAATTCAGCTTTTGCAGCGCTGGGTAGAAGATGAGGAACAAAAGCGCGGTTGTCTTCTTACTAAGACACCTCTTTTTGCAAAGAGAGACCTTTATAAGATTTCAGGTCACTGGGATCATTATTTGGACGGAATGTTTGTAATGGGCGATCCTAATGATGAGGAAGCAGAGTGTTTTGCGCTTCGTCCTATGACATGTCCTTTCCAGTATCAGGTATTCCTCAACAGACAGAGAAGCTACAGAGACCTTCCTATGAGACTT
The DNA here is from genome assembly GCA_045598625.1 of Saccharofermentans sp. Lineage (GTDB taxonomy): Bacteria > Bacillota > Clostridia > Saccharofermentanales > Saccharofermentanaceae > Saccharofermentans. The sequence goes on along the minus strand of JAZLML010000070.1, from coordinate 22,705 downwards.
ACGGAAACATCAACACTTTTCCGTAACGAGGATTCAGGTGAGATGCACGGACTTATCCGTGTACGTCAGTTCACCATTTCCGAGGGTCACTACATCCTAAGACCTGACCAGCTCGAGCAAGAGTTTAAGGAGTGTTTGGAACTTGCCAAGTTTATGCTCGGTTCCGTAGGACTTCTTGAGGATTGTACTTTCAGATTCTCACAGTGGGATCCTGCAAACCCGAAGAATAAGTACGAGGGTACGGCAGAACAGTGGGAAGAAGCTCAGGGTATTATGAAAGAAATTCTCGATCACTTGGGTCTTGAGTATTCCATCGGTATCGATGAGGCTGCTTTCTATGGTCCGAAGCTCGATATTCAGTACAAGAACGTTTTCGGAAAGGAAGATACGCTTGTAACTATTCAGATTGATATGCTTCTTGCAAAGAAGTTCGGTATGGAATATATCGATGCAGACGGTCAGAAGAAGAATCCTTATATCATTCATAGAACGAGCCTTGGTTGCTTCGAGAGAACACTTGCTTACCTTATCGAAAAGTATGCAGGCTGTCTTCCTACTTGGATGGCTCCGGAGCAGGCAAGAATTCTTCCTATCTCCGATGCTCATCTTGACAGAGCTTATGAGGTAAGAGATATTTTACGTGCCAAGGGCTTCAGAGTAGAAGTTGATGAGAGAAGCGAGAAGCTCGGTAAGAAGATTCGTGAAGCAAACCTCGATAAGATTATCTATATGATTACTATCGGTGATCAGGAGGTATCCGAAGGTACGCTTTCCGTACGTTCAAGATTCGAGGATAACTTGGGTTCTATGAGCGTAGATGACTTTGCAGCAAAGCTTGACTATGATGTTAAGAACTATGTAAAGCATTCTAACTGATACTCGTAAGAAATAAATTAAAGCAGAATTTGTGAAGGAGAGAGAATGAAGACAAGAAGATTTATTACAGTACTTGTTGTTCTTATTGCTATCTCCTTCATTGTTTTAGTTTTCCTGTTCTGGAACGGGGTTATTCACCTCAATAATCCTCCTTCAGGTTCCGTCATCGGAATTGATGTTTCTTCTTATCAGGGTGATATAGATTGGGAAGTACTTTCATCTCAAGATATAAGCTTCGCGTTTATTAAGGCTACTGAGGGGTCTTCATATGTAGATCCGTATTTTGAGAATAATTGGCAAAATGCAGCCGATACAAACTTAAGAATCGGAGCATATCATTTCTTCAGTTTTGAATCTTCCGGAGAAAAACAAGCTGATTTGTTTTGCAGTACGGTAACTCCTGTCGATAATATGCTGCCTCCGGTAATAGACGTTGAGTTTTACGGCAGATTCGAATCTGAGAAAGACCTTAATGTTTCCGAAGTAAAACACGAACTTAGGGTTTTGGTGGATTTGATATCAGCAAAGTATGGAATGAAACCTATTATATATGCTTCAAATGAATCGTTCGAAGCTATCGTGAAAAATGATTTCGATGACTGTGATTTGTGGTTCAGAAGCGTTTATACTTCATTACCAAATGAAATCGACGCCGTTTTTTGGCAGTTTTCGAACAGGCACCGTTTGGACGGATATAGCGGAGAAGAGCCATTTATTGATATGAATGTTTTTTGCGGAAGCAGCGAGGAATTCGACAACTATCCTAATTAACATAATTGAATTACATAATGCGACTTGCGCTTTTGCGGGCCGCATTTTTTATGCTGTTTCTGTTTCTTTTCCGATTTTACGGTAGACGAGAAAATACATAGTAACAAAGCATGCGGTACCGCCCAATACATTGGATATCGGTTCTGCCCAAAATATGCCGCTTACGGGGTCCGGAAGGACATGCGGCAGAATAAGAGTAAGAGGAACTACGATAACGACTTTTCGAAGGAGCGAGAAACAAATCGCAGGAACTGATTTGCCGAGTGCCATAAACGTAGTTTGACCCGAGAACTGCAAAGCCATAAAAACGAAGGCCATAAAGTATATATTAAGATATTGAGTTCCGATATTTACGACATCTGCATCGTCCGTAAATATCTTCATAAAAGCACTTGGGAACATGATAATCGAAAGCCATGCAAGAGCTGTATATGCCATACCGACAAACGTATTAAACTTAATTCCGCTTTTGACGCGGTCATATTTTTTGGCTCCGTAGTTAAATCCGATAACAGGTTGTGAGCCGGAGGTCATGCTGCTTACCAGAAGTGTCATGATAGCTCGCACGGAATTTACAACGGTCATTATTGCCACATAAGCGTCTCCGCCAAGTATACTTAACGACTTGTTACAAATAAGCTGTACTGCGGCATTGGTAGCTTCCATAATAAAATTGGTAATTCCCATAACACAGATGTTTCCGACAATTTTGCCCGAAAGCTTTATATTGTCAGCTTTGATGGAATAGATACTGCCCTTAATAAAAAAGAAGTACATTACCCATAAGAAAGAAACGGTCTGAGAAATTACTGTTGCTATGGCAGCACCTTTGATACCGAGTCCGAGAACGAAAATGAAAATTGGATCCAAAACACAGTTAATCAAAGCACCTGACAGAGTTGTAACCATCGCTTTAAGTGAGAAGCCTTGAGCGGATATATAGTAATTCATACCCGTGCCAATCATAAGAAACGGTGTTCCGAGAAGATAAATCCTTAAATAACCGTAAGCATATCCGTGTGTAACGGAACTTGCACCGAGAAGATAAAGAACAGGCGATGCAAAGATATAACTTAGTGCGGTTATAAAAACGGATGAGATGCAAAGCAGGGAGAAGGAGTTTCCCATAATTTTACGAGCCTTCTTATCGTCACCTTTTCCTCTGCTTATCGAAAAAAGCGGAGTTCCGCCCAAACCGAAGAGAACCGTAAAAGCAGAGATAATTGAAATAATAGGGAAGGTTAAACCGATTCCTGTAAGCGCATCTTTACCGATGTTTTCGATATGTCCCAGGTAAATTCTGTCAACGGTGGAATAAAGTAAAGCAGCAAATTGTGCAATAAAAAGAGGAATGGACTGTCGAAGAATATTTCCGACAATGCTTCCTTTCGAAAAATCTCTTGCTTGGATGTTGCTGCTTTTAATCATTTTTTTATTATACACCTTTGCATTTTTAATCATAGTTTGCTATCATTACAAAGTTAAATCGGGGTGTGGCTCAGGTGGTAGAGTGCTTGCTTCGGGAGCAAGAGGCCGCGAGTTCGAGTCTCGCCACTCCGACCAAATAAGGTGTTCTAAGTATTTTTACTTTGAACACCTTTTTGTTTGTTTGAAAACGAAGTGTCGGATAGTAAATATCTGACATTGTTAATGTAAAATCAATAAACATGTTTTAAAAACCTGATTTTTCCGCATCTTTACTATGCTTGTAATAGGATATATCAATTTCTGCTACATTCTAGCTGTTGAGGTTTCTGTACAATGTGAACTGAAACACTAATACTTTAGTACACCTGCATAATTATATAAAAATTGTGCTGTGCGTTTAAGATAGCGTATAAAAGCACTTTTCATGCTTTTTGTGACAAAAAAGTTGTATAAATCAGTGCAAAAATTAATCATTTTAATTATGGAACAATTGTGACATAATTGTGTCATGCGATGGATGGAACTTGATGTTTTATCTGTGCAACTTGAATTTGATTCAATTCGGAAGATGCAGGAATCTTTTCCCTGAAGATATGCCCTGTAAGTACAACCGATCTTCTGATATGAATATTACGAAAAAGAGTCTTTCCCCTGGACTCTTTTTTTTTGCCAATATACGGTATCAGTAATTTTAAAGTTTCTGTGAAGAACTGTTCTAAGTGCTTTTTCGCGATTGTTTTTTGTGTATAATTTCAGTAGTTTATCTTTTCGGGGTACGTTATGAGTTCTGATTTTAAGGAGTTTCCTTCTTGCTCACTTTATGAGTATATTTTGGAATGTTCTGCAGAACATATTGATATGATTGCGCTTCAGTATTTCTCGCGCAAGATTACTTATCGTCAGTTTTTCGAGAAAATTGACGAATGTGCCCGTGCGTTGGTTGCTTTGGGAGTAAAAAGGGGTGAGACGGTTTCGATTTGCCTTCCTAATATTCCTGAAGCTATTTATTTGTTTTATGCCGTAAGTAAAATCGGTGCTGTTGCAAATATGATTCATCCACAGTCAGCTGTAAATGAGATGAAGTATTATTTGAATGTTTCTGATTGTAAATACATTTTTGCATTGGATGCTTCCTGTAAACATTTATGTGCCGCTTTGCCTGAGACAGGTGTCGAGAAAATAGTAGTTGTTTCTGCTGCCGAATCGATGCCGATAGACGTCAAGTTAAGTTTTTTATTATCGTCCCGTAAAAAGAATGTCATTCCTGAAGAATCCATTACATGGAAAGCTTTTTTAGATCTCGGTACGAATGTGACTGATGATGTTAAAGTGTCTCCAAAATCTGACGATTGTGCCGTTATTTTATATAGCGGCGGTACTACAGGTAAATCCAAGGGTATTATGTTAAGCAACATCGGTTTTAATTCCGTAGCTCTTCAGAGTATCGAAAGATGCGGATGTCTTGAGCCCGGTGATAAAGTTTTATCGGTAATGCCGATTTTTCACGGTTTCGGTTTGGGAGTCTGCATTCATACGGTTATGATTTTCGGTGGAACTGCAGTTATTCTTCCGAAGTTTAAGGCAGCAAATTTTTATAAATTGCTCTTTAAATATAAGCCTAATGTTACTGTGGGAGTTCCTGCCATATATGAAAGTTTTCTTCAGAATAAGGAATTTGAACATGCGGATTTATCATTCCTTAAGTGCATAATATGCGGCGGCGATACTTTGTCTGCAAGCACCAAGCGCAAGTTTGACGATATGCTTCGTAAATGCGGTTGTAAAACCGAGATTCGTCCGGGTTACGGACTTACCGAAAGTGTAACCGGAATTTGTCTTATGCCTGAAAACTCAGGTAAAGATTCGAGTGTCGGCCTACCTTATTACGCAACTGATATTAAAATCGTTGATTCTAAAACCGATGAAGAATTGCCATTTGGTGAAAGCGGCGAGATTATTATCTCGGGTCCTTCGGTAATGATCGGATATGCTAAGGAATCTACCGAATCAGCCAATGTTTTGAAAGTTCGTGATGACGGTAAAACGTGGCTTTATACCGGAGATATCGGAAAAATGGATGAGGACGGATTTTTGTATTTCCTTCAGAGACGTAAGAGAGTTATTATCTCGGGCGGCTATAACATCTATCCTCAGATTATAGAAGACGTGATTAATTCTCATTCGAATGTACTTGTAAGTGCTGCAGTAGGAATTCAGGATGAAATTATGGGTCAGAAATGTAAGGCATTCATAGTTCTTAAGGATAAGAATTGTGATATAGATTCCATGAGAAAAGAAATCAGATCATTGTGCAATACAAACATTGCAAGATATGCCTTACCTCGTGAATATATTTTTATAGACGAGGTGCCTAGAACGAAGATTGGTAAAATTGCGTATACTGAACTTCAAAATATGTAATTATTGTCAATTTGTCGGAATTTTGGTTGTTGCTTTTCGATAACAAGAAGTATATTCTGAATACATAAATCTTTAAGTTAATCCCGAGAGGTTGACAAGGTTTCTAAGAATGCTTACTAATCTTTATATATACTCGGCAGGATTTTCTTGAAGTCCGGCCGTTTTTTTTATTTTGCAGGGAGGAGAAGTTTTATGAAGAGTTTACTTACTAAGTCGATTCTTATGGACGAGGCAGCACTTAACAGAGCAATCAGACGTATTTCTCACGAGATTATCGAACGTAATAACGGACTTGATAATGTTTGTCTTATCGGTATCCAAAGACGCGGAGTTCCGATGGCGAAACAGATTCGAGAGAATTTCGTTGCTATTGAAGGCGTAGAGGTTCCGATGGGAATTCTCGATATTACATTTTACAGAGACGATCTTTCTAAACTTAATGCCCATCCTGTAGTTAACGGTACGGCAATTCCATTTGATATCAACGATAAGAAGATAATTCTTGTTGATGATGTTTTATATACGGGAAGAACGGTAAGATCTGCAATCGATGCTGTTTTCGATATGGGCAGACCTGCAGCAATCGAACTTGCCATTCTTATCGACAGAGGTCACAGAGAACTTCCGTTCAGAGCTGATTTCGTCGGTAAAAATGTTCCTACATCCAAGCAGGAACTTATTCACGTAGAATTTACGGAGGTTGACGGAGCAAATCAGGTTTTGCTCTGTGAGGAGGCATAAAATGGGACTTAAAAGCAAGGATTTGCTCGGCTTGAAGCAACTTTCAGCCGATGAAATCATGGAAATTCTGGAAACTGCCAAGATGATGAAAATGGTTTTAACTTCGGGTAACAAGAAAACCAGTCATCTTCAGGGTAAATCGGTAATCACTTTATTTTACGAGAACAGCACAAGAACAAGACTTTCTTTCGAATTAGCTTCCAAATATATGGGTGCCGCAAGTGCGAATATTTCTGCATCGGGAAGTTCTGTTGCAAAGGGTGAATCCCTTCTTGATACTGCAAGAACCATCGATATGATGGCTACGGATATTATCATTATGAGACACAGTCAATCGGGTGCGCCTCATTTTATTGCTCCGCATTTGAATGCTTCGGTAGTAAATGCAGGTGACGGCATGAACGAGCATCCGACTCAGGCACTTCTCGATATGTTTACCATTTATGAGAAACTCGGAACTTTGGAGGGCAAAAACATCGCAATCTGCGGTGATATCTATCACAGCCGCGTAGTGAGAAGTAACGCAATCGGTATGACTAAACTTGGTGCCAACGTAAGTGTTTACGGACCAAGAACAATGATGCCTATGGGCATCGAAAACATGGGCGTTCGCGTAGCAGACTCAGTGTCAGACGCAGTAAAAGATTGTGATGCGGTTATGGGACTTCGTGTTCAGCTCGAAAGACAGCATAAGTCATTGTTCCCGTCGGTTGCTGAATATTCATCTTTCTATTCGATTACTCCTGAAATTTTAAGCCAGGCAAAGGAAGGAGCACTTCTTATGCATCCAGGTCCTTGCAATCACGGTATTGAACTTCCGACAGCCGTTTACGACTGCGATCAGAGCGTAATTAATGAGCAGGTAACAAACGGTGTAGCCGTAAGAATGGCAGTTCTTTATCTTCTTATGGCAAGGAGGAACAACTTATGAGATCACTAATTAAAAATTGTAAGGTTTTCGGTACGGATAAGACGGAACTTTACATCGACGACGGTAAATTTACTACGAAATTTGATGAGAAAGATGCAGACAAGGTCTTTGATTTGGACGGCAAAACCGTTTTCCCGGGACTTGTAGATATGCATTGTCATTTAAGAGAGCCGGGTTATGAATATCGCGAGACAATATACACCGGAACAAGAAGTGCAGCAAAAGGCGGATACACATCAGTTTGTCCTATGCCTAATACAAATCCGGTATGCGATAATGCATCCGTTGTAAGCGGTATTTTGAAAAAAGCAAAAGATGCGGGTTTTGCACGAGTATTTCCAATCGGTGCTGCAAGTAAAGAACTTAAAGGTAAAGAACTTGCAGAGATGGGTCTTATGAAGGCCGCAGGTGCGGTTGCCATTTCCGATGACGGTAAGCCTATTGCTACACCGGAACTTTTAAGAAAAGTTCTTGAGTACGCATCGGATTTCGATCTTCCTGTATTAAATCACTGTGAAGAAATGACTTTGGCAGACGGTGCCATGAACGAAGGTGCTCTTTCAACAAGTATAGGAATCAGAGGAATTCCTACAGCTGCAGAAGATATTATGATTGCAAGAGATATCATTATGGCAGAATACTTGGGACTTCCTGTTCATATCTGTCACGTAAGTACCAAGGGCGGCATCAGAATGATAAGAGATGCTAAGAAAAGAGGCGTTAAGGTTACTTGCGAGACCTGCCCTCATTACTTTACTTTGACCGAAGCTTATTGCGAGAACTATGATTCAAACTACAAGATGAATCCACCGCTTCGTACAGAGGAAGACCGTCTTGCAATTATCGAGGGTATTAAAGACGGAACGGTTGATGCAATCGTAACAGACCACGCTCCTCATCACGAAGATGAGAAGAATGTTGAATTTTCTCTTGCTAATAACGGTATCGTAGGTTTTGAAACAGCTTTTGCTTTGGGTTATACATACCTCGTAAGAGAAGGTCATATTACTATTGACAGACTTATCGAACTTATGTGTTATGCACCTTCGAGAATATTAAAACTCGGTGTCGGAAGTCTGGAAGAAGGTTCGGATGCCGATTTGGTTGTTTTCGATTTGGAAAACGAGTTTACATTCGATAAGAACAAGATGTTTACAAAGGGCAGAAATACACCTTATGACGGTTGGAAACTCTATGGTGAAACAATGCTTACGATTATGGGAGGAAATGTGACATATGAGAAACTTTGCTGATTTACTTTGCGAATCAATCGAGAAGAAGAATAACCCTACCGTAATGGGTTTGGATCCGAAGCTTGATTATATTCCTGCATTTATAAGAGAAAAAAATGACGGTATTTACAGTAACCCTGAAGAATCCGCAGGTGCTTCAATTCTTGAGTTTAACAAGGCTTTGATAGACGCCGTTTACGATATTATTCCGGCGGTTAAGCCTCAGTTTGCTTACTATGAGATGTACGGTATTTACGGTCTTAAAGCATTGAAAGAGACTATTGCTTATGCACAAAGCAAAGGAATGCTTGTTATAGCGGATGCAAAGAGAAACGATATCGGAACAACGGCAACTGCATATGCCAATTCCATCATCGGTAGAACTTCTTACAGTGAAGATTTGTCCATTCCGATGTATGACTGCGATTGCGTAACGGTTAACGGATACTTGGGTTCCGACGGAATTAATCCTTTCCTTGATGTTTGTAAAGCTGACGGAAAAGGCATTTTTGCACTTGTAAGAACTTCCAATCCTTCCGCAGGAGAATTGCAGGATTTGGAACTTAAAGACGGCCGAAAGGTTTATGAAGCCATGGCGGATATGGTAAACGAGTGGGGTAAGGATCTTGTAGGTGAGTCCGGTTTTTCTTCCGTAGGCGCCGTTGTTGGTGCTACATGGCCTGAGCAGGCTGTTGATGCCAGAAAACGTATGCCGGCAAGTTTGATTCTTGTTCCGGGTTACGGAGCACAGGGCGCAGGTCCTGATGCGGCGGTTGCATCTTTTACTGCAGACGGTAAGGGTTCAATCGTTAATGCTTCAAGAAGTCTTATGTGTGCTTGGAAGAAGCGCGAAGATTTAAAGCCTGAAGAGTTTGCCAAGGCAACCCGTGATGAAGCAGTTGATATGCGCGATAAGCTTAATAATGCTCTTAAGAACCGTAAATATATTTAAGGTGGATTTAAAATGGCCAAAGAATTCAGACAAGAATATAAATGTGAGCTTATCTCGAAAATAATGCTCAACGACGATACTGCTTATCTTACTTTTAAATGTGCGGATATCGCCAAGAAAGCAAGACCCGGTCAGTTTGTAAATATCTCGTGTTCCAAATTTCTTAAGCGTCCGTTCGGAATAGCTTATACCGATACCAAGGGCGGAACTTTCTCGATAGGTGTTAAAGTTGTTGGTAAGGGAACGGAAGAAATCGCAGGCTTTGAGGAAGGAAAAAACGTAGATGTATTGGGGCCTTTGGGTAACGGTTTTGATTTCGATGAGTTGAAAAACAAAAACGTTATTCTTGTGGCAGGCGGTACGGGTGTTTTTCCGATTAATTTTGCCAAGACATACTGCGAAAGAACCAATATTAACTTTACCGTTGTTCAAGGCTTCAGAGAGGCATCTCAGGTTATCATGAACAGTCCTGATTATGTCCTTTGCACCGATAAAGGCGATGCGGGATTAAAAGGTAATTGTTGTGACGGACTTAATACCTTGGATGAAAGCAACTTAAGTAACGCGGTATTATGTTGTGTAGGACCTCTTCCGATGATGAAGGCATGCGGAAATTGGGCAACAGAGAAGGGAATTCCTTGTTATGTTTCTATGGAACAACGAATGGGCTGCGGCATTGGTATTTGCCTTGTTTGCGTTTGTAAACTAAAGGCTGAGGCCGAAGGTAAAGAATTTACACATGTAAGATGCTGTAAAGACGGTCCTGTTTTTCCTTTTGAGGAGGTTATTTTCTGATGTCTGATTTACTTAATGTTAATGTAGGTAACGTAAGCCTTAAAAGTCCTTTGATTTTGGCTTCGGGAACATGTAACTTCGGTTATGAGTTGTCCGAGTACTATGATTTGTCCATTTTGGGCGGACTTTCTTCAAAAGGTCTTACAATTAATCCTCGTGAAGGAAATCCGGGTGTTCGTGTAGCCGAGACATCTTCCGGTATGCTTAATTCCGTAGGACTTCAAAATCCCGGTGTCGACTTTTTTATCGACCATTATCTGGATTATATGAATTCACTCGGTACCGGCAGAATAATTAATGTTGCAGGTCATTCCTTTGACGATTATCTTGCTATGGTATCTAAACTTGATAAGTATTCCGATAAGATTGATGCTCTCGAGATTAATCTTTCCTGTCCGAATGTTAAAGCAGGATGTATGTCTGTAGGAAGTGATCCTAAGCAGGTAAAAGAAATTGTTTCTTTGATGCGTAAAGAAACTAAGCTTCCTTTATGGATTAAACTTACGCCAAACGTAACCGATATCAAATCTGTTGCTCTGGCTGCTCAGGAAGGCGGTGCTGACGCAGTTGTTCTCATTAATACGCTCTTGGGTATGGTTATAAATATTAAGACCAGACGACCTGTTTTGCAGAATAATACTGGTGGATATTCAGGTCCTGCCATCAAACCTGTTGCAATCAGAATGGTATCTGAATGCTATCAGGTTTTGGATATTCCGATAATCGGTTGCGGCGGCATTTCTTCATGGGAAGACGTAGTCGAGTTTATGATTGCGGGCGCAAGTGCCGTAGAAATCGGTACGGCAAGCCTTATTCATCCGACTTGCCCTGTTGATATAACCAAAGATTTGATTTCTTACTGTGAGAAAGAAGGCATAAAGCTATCGGAACTTACGGGAACATTAACTCTTTGGTAACCATTATTCGTTAAATATAATTTAAGTGAGGTAATTATAATGTCAAATCAAGTATTGGATGCACTTTTTTCAACAAACGCCATCAGAGTAGCACCTGAGGAAACACCTTTCTGGTATACCTCCGGTACTTTGGGACCTTTCTACATAAACACACATTTTCTTATCAAAGATGAGGCAACTGCCAACGATTTCCTTAAGAAAATCGAGACATATATCGCTGAAGATAAGTTAACGATGCCGAAAAGACTTTTCACTGATTTGATGAAAATGTACCAGACATCCGATTCTTTCAAGATGATTACAGACCTTTTGGTAGAAAAGATTGCCGAATACGATTTTGACTATATTTCAGGCGGTGAGAGAAGAGACTTTTTCTTCTCGATTCTTCCTGCATATTTTGCAAAAAAGCCTCATCTCACTATTTTTAAGGACGGTACATCCGTTTACTCCGAACAGAACTTTGAGATTACCAGAAATTCGGCCGATGTTGATTTAAAAGGCCTTAAAGCACTTCATTTGGCTGACCTTATTACAGAAGCTTCATCTTACGTAAGAGCTTGGATTCCTGCTATAAGAGATCTCGGAAGCGATATTACGGATACTGTTGCCATAATTAACAGATATCAGGGCGGTGAAGAGAACCTTAAGGCTTTGGGTGTATCTATGTTTACTTTTGCCGGTATCGATAAGAGTCTTTTCGAGGAAGCGAAAAATAACGGAGTAATTAACGAAGCTCAGTTCAATCTCACTATGAGATTTTTGGAGTCGCCGTCCGATTACATGAAGGATTTCCTTGATTCTCACCCAACATTCATCGCAGACCAGATTGCGTTGGGCGGTAAGGCAGAGCAGAGAGCAAGACTTGCAATCGAAAAAGGTCACGCACACCTTTAATAGTTTTTATGGCAGCGAGAAGAAGCAAAGCAAGAGCAAAAAGGGCGCCTGTACCTGTTTTCATCGGATATATGGATGATATCGGTGAGTATCGCATAGAGTACTTCATCGGTTACAGCGCCGGTATTCGTGTTACTATGTGCGAAGATTATCTTGATGTTAAGGCTGATTACAGAATTCCAAGAGATAAAATCGAGGAGTTTCTCATCAGTAAGAAGTCTCTTTTTGTCCGTTGGAGAAATAAAGCGGAAGAAAAGACCGATCTTGAACTTCCGCCAAACAGTAAATCAGCTTCTTTTAAAGACGCCCTTCTCAAGCGTTGTCAGACATTGATTGACCAAAGCAACTATGACGGTCCGCGTCCGGTTTCAATGAAGATATGCAATTCGAAAACTTATTGGGGAAGATGTACTTCCGATAAGGTTATAAGTATTTCGTCTTATTGCACTTATCTTTCAGATGAATTGTTGTTTTACATATTGATGCATGAGTTTGCTCATCTTACACATATGCATCACAAATCGGAATTTTGGAATTTGGTCGCTCTTTATTGTCCAAACTACAAAATTTGTGTTCAAAAACTCAAAAAATTACATCCTGTTTGATGTTTTGCTTAATTTTTGCGTATTTTTCTCCTTTTGGTATTGCTAAAATTTAATCACATATTTATACTTGTTTTGATTATCAAACTATCAGAGGAAACGTATGAAAAATAAACCGTTATATGAAGTTACACATATTGATAACTTCAGAGACATTATTAAGAACAGAATGAAGCTTTGTCCGGATCATCCGGCTTTTCTTCAGAAAATGGAGAAAGGCGGAAAGTACGAGACAATAATGCCTGAGAAGTACGATCACGATATCGATTCCTTGGGAACCGAATTCTTATCCATGCTTCCTATGGGCTGTCGAATTGCTATTCTTTCCGAGACCAGATATGAGTGGTTTGTTACTTATCTTGCTACTACTAACGGTACCGGATGCGTAGTACCTCTTGATAAAGAACTTCATGCTGAAGAAATAAAGAACATGCTTGAAAGAGCCGAAGTTGATGCTCTTGTGTTTTCGAAAAGTAAATTATCCGCAGTTAACGAATTCATTGATGATATAGATTCTGTTAAGTACTTTATTTGTATGGATAAAGTAGAAGATGACAGATTCCTTTATTTCTGGGATGTGGTTGAAGCCGGTGATAAGAAGCTTAAGGACGGAAACGATAAGTTTATTAAAGCTCCTATAGACCCTAATGCCATGACTATTCTTCTTTTTACGTCAGGTACTACATCTAAGTCTAAGGCTGTAATGCTTTGCCAGAGAAACATCTGTAAGAACCTTATGGCAATGTACTCAATGATTTATATTGATACCCACGATGTTTTCTTCTCTGTTTTGCCGCTTCACCATACTTATGAGTGTACATGCGGTTTTTTGGGTCAGGTATATCGCGGTTCGACAATTGCAGTTTGCGAGGGCCTTCGTTATATCACAACAAATATAAAAGAATGTAATCCTACTTGTATACTTATGGTTCCTGCAATGCTTGAGATGTTTTACAGAACCATCAATAAGAAACTTAATGCAGACCCGAAACTTAAAAAGAAGTTTGATAAGGGTGTTAAGCTTTCCAAGTTCCTTATGAAATTTAAGATTGATGTAAGAAGAAAACTCTTTAAAGAGATTCATGAGAATTTCGGCGGCAGAGTAAGACTTATTATTGTCGGCGGTGCGCCTATAGATCCTCAGATTTTGGAGTTTTTCCAGAACATCGGTATGATTTGTATTCAAGGTTACGGTCTTACGGAGTGTGCTCCTTTGTGTGCAGTAAACAGAGACGTAGACTTTAAGAACAATGCTGCAGGAATGCCTGTTGTAGGTACCGAAGTTAAACTTATCAATCCTGACGAAGACGGAATCGGTGAGTTTGCCGTAAAGGGTGATAATGTTTTCCTTGGTTACTATAAGAATGAAGAAGCTACCAAAGAAGCTTTGGATTCCGACGGTTTTTACCACACAGGTGACTTGGGCTATATCGATGAAGACGGTTTTTGCATTATTACAGGTCGTAAGAAAAATGTTATAATTGCTAAGAACGGAAAAAACGTTTTTCCTGAAGAGATTGAGTATTTGCTTTCTCTTTCTCCTTATGTTCAGGAGAGCGTTGTTTCAGGCGTTCACGATGAGCGTAAGGACGATATCCTCATAACTGCTACGATCTTCCCTAATATGGATGAGATTGAAGCAAAACTTAATAAGAAGAATCCTTCCGAGGAAGAGATTATGCCTATTTTGGAAGCTGTATGCGATGAGGTTAACGAGAAACTCATTAACTATAAGAAAATTAAGAATGTAGTTTACCGTCCTAACGAGTTCGAGAAGAATACATCTAAGAAGATTAAGAGATACTGATGCTTTATTAATTGAAGTTAAATGCCTCTTTTCTTCTTTGGGAAAGAGGCTTTTTTATGCTTAATGATTATGATGTAAAACGTATACTTGATGCGGGAATTTCATCAGGTGCTGATTTCGGCGAAGTTTATCAGGAGAATACTGAGTCAAGCAGTGTTGCCATGCTCAAAGGAAAGGTTCAGAAGGCCTCTTCCGTTATGGAGTACGGTATCGGAATAAGACTTATGAAAGGTGTAAATTCCGTATATTTTTACTCTAACAGCAGTGATGTCGATAAGTTGATAGCATCTTGTATTGCTGCCGGTAAGTCACTTAATGCGGTTCCTGATGAATCCTTTATGTCCTATTCTTTGGGAAACTTACAAAAGACCAATCCATCGGTTTGTGATATTAATCCATTATTGAGACCTAAATCTGATACTGTAGAGTTCTTGAGAAAGGCTACATCCAAGGCTTCTTCTTTCGGGGATGCCATCTCTGAGACTGCCTGCAGCGTTTCATATACACAAAGAACAGTTCTGATTCATAACACATACGGAAAAGTTCGTGAAGAATCCAATATTCGAACCAGATATTCTTTTGAAGCAATTGCTGCCAAGGGTAATGAGAAACAAAGCAGTCGCGTAGCACCGGGTGCTTTAAGAGGCTTTGAGTTTATTGATTCTGCCGATATAGACGCTCAGGTTACTAAGTGCTGCGAATCTGCAATAAGAATGGTTAATGCAGGTTATTGTCCATCAGGAAAAATGCCTGTAGTTATCGGTAACGGTTTCGGCGGTGTAATTTTCCACGAAGCTTGCGGTCATGCTTTGGAAGCTACCGCTGTCGGAATTAAAAACTCTTATTTTACGGATAAGCTTGGTGAGAAAATCGCGTCTTCCGTCGTAAGTGCCAGAGATGATGCCAGAATTGAAGGTGAGTGGGGTTCTTATTACACGGATGACGAAGGTAATGATTCTTCAAATCTCCTTCTTATCGAGAACGGTATTCTTAAGAACTATCTTATAGATGAACTCGGTTCCCGTCGTATGGGCGGAGTTAAACCTACGGGATGTGCCAGAAGACAGTCCTATGAGTATGCTCCGACATCACGAATGAGTAATACCTATATTTGTAACGGCGATTCCACACCTGAGCAGATTATTTCAAATACGGAATACGGACTTTATGCATCGGATATGGGCGGCGGTTCTGTTGATACATCAACAGGCGATTTTAATTTTGCCGTAAACGAAGGTTATATCATCAGAAACGGTGAAATTTGCGAACCTGTTCGCGGAGCAACCTTGATTGGTAAGGGTTCAGAGGTTCTTATGAATATTGACATGGTCGGAAATGATTTGAAACTTGCTGCGGGTGTCTGCGGTTCGCTTTCGGGAAGTGTTCCTACCACAGTAGGTCAGCCGACTATAAGAGTATCGTCGATTATTGTCGGCGGCAGAGATTAATAAGGGGGATATTTCTATGACTATAGATGAAATAAGCGTATATCTCGATAAAATCCTTAAGAAGGCTAAAGATGCCGGTTTTTCTGCTTCTGAAGCTGCGTATTCTCAGGGCAGTTCCACCGGAATTGAAGTTTTAAACGGTGAAGTGAGCAATTTCGAATGTTCCGAAGACTGCGGAGTATCTTTCAGAGGCCTATTTAACGGCAAAATGGGTACTGCATCTTCAAGTGAACTTAATGATGAATCCGTTGATTGGATTATTTCGCAGGCCTCAATGAATGCTTCTGTTATCGATAGTGACGATATTGAGTTTATTCATTGCGAAAACCCGGGCGAAGTATTGGAATATGAGCTTAAATTTACTCATCCGGAAAAGAATACTTACGATAACATTGTAAAAATCGGTCTTTCTCTTGAGAAAGCCATCCTTAATTACGATCCTGCCATTAAAGCAGTCGATTATCTTTCTGTAGGATTTTCGGGCGGTACTTCTTTCATAAAGAATTCCGAGGGACTTATTATGCGTAAAAGTTCCGATCTTATCGTAGTTGTTGCAGAAGTTCGCGGTGAGAAAAACGGTGTGGTTAAGACCAATGCCGATGACTGGTACGGAATAGATATCGATGATTATAACGAAGAAGAGTTGGTTAAGAAAATCTGTGATGTTTTGCTTTCCAAGTTTGATGCCAAGTCGGTTAAGTCCGGTAAGTATGATGTGGTATTGAAGAACCGCGCAGTATCCGAACTTATTACTTCGTTTTTCGGAAACTTTTCTTACGATGCAATGCAAAAAGGTTTGTCACTTCTTAAGGGCAGAGAAGGTGAGCAGATTGCTTCCGAGAATTTAAGCCTCTATGAAGATCCTTACTATGATAAAGCATTATCAAAGCTTCCGTTTGACCAGGAAGGTATTAAGACTACTTCCAAGTTCTTCATCGAAAACGGTGTCTTTAAAACAGGCGTTCATAATCTCAAGACCGCAAATAAAGCAGGTACCGTTTCAACCGGTAACGGCTTTATGGCAGGCGGTGGTATGGGTCTTGGTGTTACAAATCTTATCCTTAAGCCGGGAGATAAATCCTTTGACGATCTTTTGGCCGAGATGTCTGACGGTATTGTTATTACTGAACTTTCGGGCCTTCATGCGGGCTTAAATCGTTTAAGCGGTGACTTCTCGCTTCTTACCGAGGGATATCTTGTAAAGAACGGTAAAATTGAAAGAAGTATCGAACAGATTACCGTTGCGGATAATTTCTATGAGATTATCAAGCGCTTTAAGGAAATCGGAAACGATATGTATAAAGAGCTTGGTTCAAACGGTGAGAGATTTATGCCGTCAATTCTTATTACGGATGTCAGCATAAGCGGTTCGGAAACTTAATATTTCCTTGATAAAACATATTAGGTTATTTATAATCCAATGAGTTATTCTTGTTTATTTTTGGAGGAATAAAGAATATGGCAAACAGTGTTGATACAAAGTGTTTACATGCAGGTTGGAGTCCGGTTAACGGTCAGCCTCGTCAGGTACCGATAATTCAAAGTACAACTTTTAAATATGATACATCCGATTCTATGGGTGCTCTTTTTGATTTGGAAGCTGAAGGATATTTCTATACAAGACTTCAAAATCCTACAAACGATTTCGTAGCAAGTAAGCTTGCAGCTCTTGAAGGCGGTGTAGCAGGAATGCTTACATCTTCAGGTCAGGCTGCCAATTTCTTTGCTGTATTTAATATTTGCGAAGCAGGCGGACATTTTATTGCTTCTTCTTCTATTTACGGAGGTACATATAATCTTTTCGGAGTTACATTCCCTAAGATGGGTATTGAAGTAACATTTGTTGATCAGGACCTTCCTTTGGAAGAACTTCAGAAGTATGTTAAGCCTAACACAAAGTGTATTTTCGGTGAGACAATTACCAACCCTACATGCTGTGTACTTGATATCGAGAAGTTTGCAAAGCTTGCACATAATAACGGTGTTCCGCTTATTATCGATAACACTTTTGCTACACCTATCAATTGCCGTCCTTTTGAGTTCGGTGCAGATATCGTAACTCACTCCACAACAAAATATATCGACGGCCATTCTTCATCCGTAGGCGGTGCCATTATCGACAGCGGTAATTTTGATTGGCTTGCTCATGCAGATAAATTCCCGGGACTTACAACTCCTGACGACTCTTATCACGGTATCGTTTATGCAGAGAAATTCGGCAAGGGCGCATATATTACAAAGGCTACATCCCAGCTTATGAGAGACTTCGGTTGCATCCAGTCTCCTCAAAACGCTTATTATCTCCAGCTCGGCCTTGAGTCTTTGCATGTAAGAATGCCTCGTCATTGCTCTAACGCTCTTAAGGTTGCAGAATACTTAAAGAACAACGATAAGATTGCTTGGATTAAGTATCCCGGTCTTAAAGACGATAAGTATCATGATTTGGCAGAGAAGTATCTTCCTAAAGGAACATGCGGTGTTATGTGCTTTGGAATTAAAGGCGGAAGAGATAAGTCTATCGCCTTTATGGATAACCTTAAGTTTGCTTCTATTTGCACACACGTAGCAGATGCAAAGACTTGCGTTCTCCATCCGGCAAGCCATACACACCGACAGCTTACTGATGAGCAACTTATTGAGGCAGGCATTGCTCCTGACCTTATTCGTTTCTCTGTCGGTATGGAAGATCCTGATGATATTATTGCTGACATCGAGCAGGCACTTAACAAGATTTGATCATTGATTAAATGAAGTTTTGAGACACCGTTCGGGTTAGGCCGAGCGGTGTTTTTGTTTAGAAAGTAAGGTGAATATGTATGATTGAAGAAAAGTTCATGATAAGAGATGCCGAAGAGACTGACGCAGAAAGACTCGTAGAAATATATGCATATTATGTTGAAAATACTGCTGTTTCGTTCGAGTATAAAGTTCCGTCTGTTTCGGAGTTCAAAGAAAGAATCAAAAATACCAAGAAATCGTTTCCGTATCTGGTATGTATTTTTGACGATAAGATAATCGGATATGTTTACGCCGATTCTTACAGTTCTCGTGAAGCATATAATTGGACGGTAACATCATCTATTTATGTCGATAAAGATTATCGCAGGAATAAAGCGGGTACTTTACTTTATGCAGCTCTTGAGAAAAAACTTAAAGTACAGGGTATTATCAACATTTTGGCAGGTGTAGCGTATATTGAGAAAGAGGATGAATATCTTTCTAATGACAGTATGAATTTTCATTTGAATCGAGGATATACTCAAGTTGCACATATGAAGAAAGTTGGAAAGAAATTTAACAGATGGTACGATTTGATGTGGTTTCAGAAGACTATATAAACCGTTTTCGATATCGTCACAATAATTTTATTATCACGCTTGTTTGTAATGCCGCTTTCTGATAAATAGGATATATTTTGTTGGAAAAACTTTGTTGTTTTTATGTTTCAGTAAATAGCCGAATAAGGATGATAAGAAGAATTGTTATTTATTTCCGTGCTTAGACTTAAGTAATTTGGATATTGAATAGAATTAATATGACCAAAGTGTTAGAATAACATTGATTTATAAGGAACGGAGGCTGGTTTTATGCTTGAAATGTATGTTTCAGATAACATTGGAACAATAGGTTCAAACTTTAACAGTAAAATAACTCAAGTTGACAGCATAAGTTCCGATTCTTGGATAAATTTATTCGCTCCGACCGAGAATGAAATTAATGAAGTAGTACAGACTCTAGGTATTCCTTCCGAATTTATAAGGTATCCTTTGGATGAAGAAGAGAGACCTCGTGTGGACTTTGATGATGATACCGGCGATGTGCTTGTCATTGTTGATATTCCGTATACCAATCGTGAGAACAATGTTGTTAAGTATGAGACATTGCCGTTGGGTATTATTATATCCGAGAGAAACATCATTACCGTTTCTTTAAGAAAGGTTCCGATTCTTGATGCTTTTATCGAGAACCGAATTAAAGAATGCGTTGTTTCATATAAATCAAGATTTACCATTCAGATTTTGTATGCGGTTGCCAAAGATTACCTTCGTCTTCTTCGTTATATGGATAAAAGCCTTGATGAGGCTGAGGCAGGTCTTTCCAAATCAATCAGCAATAAAGATTTGTATAAACTTCACGAGTGGAGTAAATCCCTCATTTATTTCAATACATCCCTCAAATCTAACGAGGCTGTACTTGAGAAACTAATGAGAGGAAAGAAACTTAAGCAATATGAGGAAGATGAGGATCTTCTTGAGGACGTTTTGATTGAGTATAAACAGGCTCATGAAATGGCCGATATTTATTCGTCGGTTGTTAAAAACTCCATAGATGCTTATTCTTCGATTATAGGTAACAATATGAACGATGTCATGAAACTTTTGGCGTCCGTTACGATTGTTCTTACGGTACCGAATATTTTTACGAGTTTCTTTGGTCAGAATGTATTGTTTCCTTGGGATGCGGGATTTTCTTCTGACCCATGGCCGTTTATCATACTTACTGCCGTATGTGTTTTGAGTATGGTAATTAGTTTTATTTACTTGAAGAAAAAGGATTGGTTATAAGAAATGAATTACAGTGTTTCCGGAAAAAAGAATTCGTCCGGATCTTTTTCCGCAATTATTGTAAGACTGGCACTGGTTTTATCCGTTCTTGCTGCGGGTTTGATATTTTTTATTGTTCTTACGGTTATATCTTCCAATAAACTTATGAGTATTGAAAGCGAGAGTGTTTCTAACGTTCCTTCCAATATTTTGCCTTCATATTCAACGTGTGCCTTTGAGTCATTTGATGAGCAGACGAACCTTTCAGGTTGGTTTTTCAAGTGTGATAATCCGATAAGTACGATTATTGTTGTTCATAATACCGGAGACAACAGACTTCAGTTCGGTGTCGAGATGATAGATATGATTGAGGCATGGCTGGATAATAATTACAATGTTTTCCTCTTTGATTTAAGGAATTCCGGTGAGTCAGAAGGTGATATTTCCGGTTATGGATATCTTGAGTGGCAGGATGTAATAGGTGCAATTAGTCAGGTAAGAATGATTTCCGTAACGACAGATGTAATTTTGTACGGTATCGGTACCGGTTGTACTGCTTGTTGTCTTGCATATGATAAGCTTCCTGCAGCAGGTTTAAGTGAGACAGAACTCGCCGATTATTCTTCTAACTATATTAATCTTGGGTATGACAGAAGTTATATTAAGGGTATTATTTTTGATTCGCCGGCCAAAAATACCGATGACTATATATTTCCTATTGTAAGACAAAATGAACTTCTTGGTAGTCTTACGGATACCTACGTTGCTTATGCAATAAGACTTTCTTCAGGCGAATCTGATTCATATAATCTTGCAGCAGAGATTTCCAGAATGCAAATTCCTGTTTGCATTATATATGGCGGTCATGATACATTTATCGGTGCCGATAAAATTGAGCAATTGGTAAATGAAAGAAACAGATTAAACAGTAACATTACTACTGCACTTATAGTTCCCGGTGCGGGTTATTTGGAATCATATTCTACGGATACAAAGCAGTATTCTGATACTATACTTGAGTATTTGGTAACATATTTCGGATAAATATATGGAGATGAATAAAGACGTTTATATTTTGGGAATTGAATCTTCTTGTGATGAGACGGCTTGCGCCGTTGTAAAAAACGGTCGCGAAATTTTAAGTAATATTATTGCATCACAAGCTGATTTTCATGAGAAATACGGCGGTGTAGTTCCTGAACTTGCTTCCCGTATGCATGTAGATGCTGTTTATCCGTTGATAAATGAGGCTTTGGAGGTGGCAGGCTTAAGCATTAATGATATTGATGCAGTTGCCGTAACCTATGGTCCGGGTCTTGTCGGGGCTTTGCTGGTAGGATTGTCTGCGGCAAAAGGTATATGTGAAGTTACAGGACTTCCTTTGGTTGGTGTAAATCATATGCACGGTCATATTGCCGCCAACTATCTTTGCCATAAAGATTTGACTCCGCCTTTTATATGTTTGTCCGTAAGCGGAGGTCACAGCGAAATAGTTAAAGTTAATGACTTTTCTGATATGGAAATTCTTGGGCGTACCAGAGATGATGCAGCCGGAGAAGCAATCGATAAGATAGCGAGAGTAATCGGTCTCGGATATCCCGGCGGTCCTAAAATGGATAAAGCAGGTCAGGGCGGAGATGTGACAAGGTACTCGTTTGCGAGAACGCATATGAAAGATTCATTGGATTTCTCATTCAGCGGAATAAAAACATCTGCTTTGAATCAAATTAACGAACTTAAGATGAAAGGCGACAGTATCGATGTTAGGGATTTTGCCGCTTCTTATCAGTATCACATTGCATCTGAGTTGGTAAGAAATACGATTACAGCCGTAAAAGAGACCGGAATTAAGAAGGTTTGCTTGGCAGGCGGCGTAAGTGCCAATTCGTTCTTAAGAAATCTTATCGATGAGGCGGCAGCCAAGAACGGATTTGATGTTTACTATCCGCAATTAAAACTTTGTACGGATAACGGTGCTATGATTGCATCGGCAGGTTATTTTGAGTTTATAAGGGGCGTAAGACACGGTTTGGATTTAAATGCAGCTCCTTCTTTATCGTTGTAAGAGGTAGAAAATGGCTATAGTTAAGGGAATAAAATTGATTGCTGAGAACCGCAAGGCTTTTCATGATTACTTTATCGAAGAAAAGTATGAAGCAGGCGTTGCTTTATCGGGAACTGAGGTTAAAAGCCTAAGGGCTGGGCGTGTTAATCTTAAAGACAGTTACTGTACGGTAAAAGACGGTGAGATTTTTCTTATCGGTGTTCATATAAGCCCGTATGAGATGGGAAACCGTTTTAATCTTGATCCTATGCGTACTCGAAAACTTCTTATGCATAAGAATG
>JAZLML010000069.1:0-45966 GCA_045598625.1 Saccharofermentans sp. | reverse complement strand
CTCCAATCTGCACAGGCAGACAATCAGTTGCAACTGAATTATATGAAGTTGAAAAACTACTTTCAAATTCTATGCCACACTAATTTCTGGAGAGAATGAATTTAATCTGACAAACTGGAATTTACTTTTACAATTAACATTCGTATAAAAGTATAAGAACAGTAGATTGAAAGGAGAAGTTTCTATGAAAACAAAAGATGAATTAAATGCTCTTAAGGCAGAGTATGAACAATTGAGTAATAAACTTTCTGAGTTGACCGAAACAGAATTGAGTGAGGTGACGGGAGGATTTGTTCCGATTCTTTACTCTAAGTACGGACGTGAACCTCAGAACGCTCAGCGCAGCGAGAATTGCGCGAATTTTATGTCCAACGAGTGCGAATCTAACGGTGCAGCTGTTTGCGGGGCAACCAAAAAAGATATCGGCAGCGATAAGAATGCCAAGGTTATTTTCTGAAATGACATATTGTTTTTTTGCACGAAAGACTTTCTGCTTTTTACATTTTGAGAACTTTTTTGACCGGCTTTTGTCTTTGACAATCGCCGGTTTTTCGTTCTATACTGATAACGAATTCTGATTTTGAATTGTGTTTAAGTATGTATAACAAGGTTTTGCTGATAATTTATACAATTTTATTTGTGCTTGTAAGTAATTGCGTTTGTTTTTTGAACGGTAATTATTGGTACTTATTTCTTACATCTTTCATTGCACTTGTTTTGAATGTCCTTATAGGTTCGTTCGATCGTAAAATTCCGAGTCGTCGTCTGAGACTTTTGAATCACGGAACGGGGTGCCTTTTCGTTTTCTATGTAAATTTCGTTGTGTCGATTATCTGGCATATAGTTCTGGGAATTCTTACTTTGGACGATAAACCGTCGGTTTTTATAATCAGTTTGATTGTAAGCATTCTTTCACAGTTGGTGCTGTTTATTAACGGAATACTTTTTGTATATTTCACTTCGCTGCAGTTGGGAATTAAGAAGAGGATTAAAGGTATTTTGCTCGGATGTATTCCTTTTGCAAATTTGGTGTTTCTTATAAGTATAATTAATTGTTGCAAAGATGAGGTGTTTTTCGAGACTGAAAAGTATTATCTTGATATAGCTCGAAAATCAGAACGCATATGTGCGACAAAATATCCTCTTCTTTTGGTACACGGAGTTTTTTTCAGGGATTTTAAGTATCTGAACTACTGGGGACGTATTCCCGAAGAATTAATCGAAAACGGTGCTACCGTGTATTACGGTCAACATTCATCGGCTGTTTCCGTTGATGAAAGTGCAGACGAGATTATTAAAAGAATAGAAGATATTGTAAACTCCACGGGCTGCGAGAAAGTTAATATAATTGCACATTCCAAGGGCGGACTCGATACAAGAGCAGCGTTACAGAAGGGCGCTTTACCTTATGTTGCTTCACTTACTACGATAAATTCGCCGCACAGAGGATGTAATTTTGCCGATTATATTCTGAGCAAGGCTCCGGAGGCGGTTAAAAACACGGTATCGTCTGCTTACAATGCGGCTGCGGCAAAACTCGGAGATCCTAATCCGGATTTTATTGCTGCCGTTACGGATTTGACAGCGGAATTTTGCGGTGATTTCGATAAAACACATCCTGCACCGGACGGCGTTTTTTGCCAAAGCGTCGGCACAGTAATGAAAAATTCCGGAGGCGGACAGTTTCCTTTGAATTTCTCATCAAAATTGGTCAATCATTTCGATGGCGAGAATGACGGCCTCGTGGCATACGATTCTTTCGAATACGGTGAGAAATATACCTTTATAAGACCGAAATATAAACGCGGCATATCTCACGGTGACGTTATTGACTTAAATCGCGAGAACATTAAGGGATTTGATGTCAGAGAGTTCTATGTTCAATTGGTTGCCGACCTTAAGAACAGGGGATTATAAGTTTGCTGTTCCGGGTGATGTCGGAATCCTGATTCTTGCGATAATCAACAGCCTAAGGATGATGTCATATCGCGGTCAACGGTAATAACAAGACACCAATCAGGATGAGTCTTTGCGACTTCGGAAGTCGTGAGGGATTTAACTTCCTCACTGCTTATTGCTATCGTATACGGAAGCACGATATCGAAAACGATATTCGTATGGGTTACTCCCGGAACCACTCTGAAATCGTGGATGGAGATTGTCTCGTCAATATTTTTGACGATTTCTTTAATAAAAGCTTTTGCTTCATCGGTAAATGGATCGCCTACAGCAATTGGGTCATAATGGATGGTTAAAAGAATCCCCATAGTTTCCATTACGTCTTTCTCAATATTATCTATGACGTCATGTGCCAAAACCGCATCATAAGAGGAATCAACCTCTGCGTGCACACTGGCGAAAATATTGCCCGGACCGTAGTCGTGAACAATTAAGTCGTGGATTCCTTCTATATGTTCATATGACGTGATTTTCGCGTTGAGATTATCAACAAGTTCCTTGTCAGGCGACTGTCCGAGTATCGGATTTAATGTGTCCTTGATAAGTCCGAAGCCGGATATAAGTATGAAAAGTGCCACTGCGACACCCATATATCCGTCGATGTTGATGTCAAAGATAAACATTACAATCGAAGCTATGAGAACGGCACCTGTGGAAATTACATCGTTGCGGCTGTCCTGAGCTGTTGCGATGAGCGTTTTCGAGTTAATGAGTTTACCGGCTTTGGTATTGAAATACATCATATAAAGCTTAAATAGAATCGACACAACAAGAATAACCATGGCGAGGATTGAAATATTGGTTTCCGTCGGATGGAAAATCTTCTCTACACCGGTTTTAAGAAGCTCAATACCGATAGCCATAATGATTACGGCTACCGCAAGACCTGCGATATATTCGTAGCGCCCGTGTCCGAAAGGGTGATCCTTGTCGGCAGGCTTCTCGGAGAGTCTGAATCCGATAAGGGAAATAATACTGGAAGATGCATCGGAAAGGTTGTTAAAGGCATCTGCGGTAATTGCGATGGAACCGGATAACGAACCCGCAAGGAATTTTCCTGCGAACAAAATCAGATTTAATATAATGCCGAGTATGGATGAAAGTTTACCGTATGCATTTCGTACTTTGAAATCGGAAACATTTTTATAGTCTTTTATGAAAAGTTTTGCCCAGAAAGTCATATTGTACTCCTGATAATTAATACTACAAGATTACAATTTTTGGTAATTACAGTCAAACAATTTACAAACACAAACCATTCCCGTTACATCACACAGATTTAATTGATTTAATGGGTGCAATTTATATTTAATAAGTTATAATATATTATCGATTTTTGTGTGCATAAGGAGATTTTGTATGCCGGAAAAGAGTTACGGGCAGCAGATTAACGAATCCGATGTTTTGAATCAAATCATCAGAGGAATCGTACTTATAATTGTTGCTTTGATATTGGCGATAGTATCAGTATCTTTTGCAGTTCACCATATGAGATTAAAGTTCGAAGAAGAGTACCGCGGAGTAACTCTTACAAAACTTCAGCAGGTTTCCGATACCGCAAAACTTGCTTTGGACGGCGATGAAATCGCGACGGATCCATTGGCTTGTGTACAAAAGTACAGCGATGTTTTGTCGCTTGTAATGGCTGACGTTTCCGAAGACAGTTTCTCGACCGAGGCATACGGCTTATTCCTTTATAGCGGCGGACAGCTTTCGGTTCTCACTTCTTCCGATGCACCGGAGAATTTCAGTTATACTGTATCAAGAATCGACATATCCGATTGGCTTAATGCCGAGAATAAATCTACTGTTATTTCCAATGAAACCTCGGATACCGTTCTGGTTCCGATTGCTGACAGCACAGGCAGATGTGTTGCCGTTCTTGAATATAGCGCCACTTACAGCAATCTTTCCGACATGGGCGGCAAAATTGAAGGCAGAGTTTTGAAGGCTGTTATCATTTCCGTTGCTGCAGGTATTCTTTTGTTTGCAGTACAGCTTCTTATTCCTAAGTTGTTTAAATCAGGTAAGAAGGGAGGACAGGAGATTTTATGAGCAGAACTACTCAAGCACGTAAAAAGCAGCAGATGCGCAAAACAATCGCGTCAACTATCGGATACAGTTTTGTTATTGTATTGGTAGTATTGCTTGTTATGTCTTCCGTACTTACGGATTCTTATATCAGAGCTCTGGAGATTGAGCGCGGCGAGGCAATGAAAGCCTGTGCGGTTTCCTGTTCCGCCGATTTAAGTTATGTGGATATTCACGAGAACATGTCCTATCCTCTTTCGGTTTATTCTTATGCGGAAGGAAAGAACTATATCGTTGACATTTACACCAAGGCAGGAAATTCCTTCTTAAGACTTTATACATCCGCCAACACCGAAACCCTTGAAGATTATACGCTTACAGGTGCAGGTGAGGTCTATAACGACTGTTTTGAACTTCAGGAGGTTGCTCTTACCAAACGTACCGAAAACAAGATTGAATACGTTTGTGCCATCGCTCCTATTATTTCCGAACAGAATACAGTTTCCGGAATTCTCGAAATCAGAATGCCGATGTCGGATTTTACATCTACCGTTAACGGTATGTCGTTAAGCTGGATATTTACTATTTTCGCGATTGCGGTTTCCGTAGGAATCATTATTTATGAGATAAATCTTCTTATTTCAACCGTTTCCGGCGGTATGAAGGTCGATGTTCCGATACTTATTATGTACGGCAAGGAAGCTTGCGGCTTTATCTCGTTCTTCTTTGCTTTTGCAGCGATTATGCAGCCTATAGTATTGGCTGTTTACTATAAGGAAAGCCTGAGCAATATAAGTTCCGTTCTTGTTCAGGTAATAATCGGCGTATCTCTTCTTCTTTATGTTTTCGGTTTCTTCGGATTTAAGAGCCTTCGAAAAGCCGTCAAAGAGAAGTTTACCTCCAAAGTGGCTTTGCTTTCCGTAACAGTCTTCGGTTATTTCCTTACACTTGTTGCAGGTATCGTCGCTAACCCTTATGTAATCCTTGCACTTATTCTTCCGATTTCCATTTGTAACGGAATGACTTATGACTATCTTCGTGATTACAGAATCAACGCAGGCAGTCTCGGATATAAGGAATATGATGATCGTACAATCCACAGACTCCAGTATGTTTCATATTTCTTGGGCGCCTCCGTTGGAACTGTACTTACAGGTATTTTCTATGAGCGTTTCGGCATCCTGGTAGTATTCATCGTAAGCGGTGCATGCACAATTCTTACTGCTGCTTCCATGCTCTTATTTATGCGCAACAATAACCCGGTAAGAGAGTCTCCTCTTCCGATTAATAAGTGGCTTGAACTTATCGGTAATAAGTATACCGGAAAGCTTTTGATGTCAGCGTTTTTCGTACTCGGTATTATCTTTTGCTTCCTTATCGGATTTGTTCCGAATTACTTGGAAACAGTAGGTATTTCACTTGCTACTTCTGCGTTCTACTATTTGCTTTGCGCTTTTGTGGCACTTTTCATTATGCCGATTTTTAAGAGAAGTTTTGAGAACGTTCTTACATCCAAGATACGTATTCTTATATCATCCGCTTCTACTGTTATGGGACTTTTACTTTTCGCTTTACTTCCTACGGCAAAGGTTCTTGTTGTAACGGTTTGCTTATTCGGTATCAGTCTCGGAAGTCACGATTTTATATTCCTTTATGTTCTTGCACGTCTTGCCAAGGACAGAATCCGAGGAAACTTGAGAAAAGCCTGCGAAATGACTTTTATTGCCGCAGTTCTTCTTTCGATTCCTTTCTATGCTGTTGCATTATCGATTAATCAGGTCAGAATCGTTCTCTTGATTCTCACATTTATTACGGTGTTTATTGCTTTTGCTTATCCTTTATCGAGAATTTCCAACAGTGCAGACGGCGTTTTCGGACCGAAGAATCCGAAGGATAAGGAGGCATAATTATGGAAATGTGGAATCAAAAAATTACTAACGAGAATTTCCAGGAATTCTATGATTCGACCGTAGCGATGGTTTATTCTTCGGTTTTTCAGATTTGTAAGGAAACCACCAGAACCGAGCAGGCTATAGTCGATACTTATGTTGAGATTTATAAGCAAAGAAATACCGTTCCGGGTGAAGAAGTCCTTTATGTTTTCGGTGACATTCTTTTGAATAACGCAAATGATGTGGTTGAGAAGTTTCCTCTTCCCGAGAATTTGACATTCGCTGAAAGAGTATTGGACGAGTATACCAAGAACTCCATGTACGATAAGATTATGACCAAGGTTAATTCAACTACATTTAAAGTAGCTGAGTTTATATCTTCAGACAATAAGAAAACTAAATCCGGCAAGAAACAGAAGAGTATTATTTTTTCCGCAGTTACGCCTTTGTTGGTTTTCAGCTTGATTTTGGTTGCATTAATCATTTGGGGCGTAAGCTATGCGCTCGTAACGTTGCCGTACAGAAACGATGATCTTGTAAGCGACGCAAAAATATATTCCGACGTATCCTTACAGGATAAATACATCGGAATACTTGATTATTTGCCTTTAAATATAGATTATCCTAACGGTGATGCAGGTGTTGTTCCCGAAGAAACTTCAGAGAGTACTCAGGATTCTGAAGTGCTTGCACCTTCCATTGCGGAAACGGAACCGTCTGCTACGAGAGGATAAGTTACATAGTTACCGCTTGCAATAGCTGCCTTTGCGGAAGTAATGTCGAAATTTATAAGCTGGTGAACATCAAATTCGGAAGGAACGATTCTGAAAGCGTAGTCACCGTGAACAAGATATGTTCCCGATTGTGAAATACCCTGTGTAATGACGTCATTTGCTGCTTGTGTAAGTTCTTCTTTAGTCATTTCAGGATAAAGTGCCTGGAAATATGTTGCCAAATAGGACAGAAGGAATGTAAAGAAGTAACTGTCGTTCGAGTATTCTATGGTTACTCTCATATCGATAAGCTTATCGTCGGTAGCGCGTGCGTGACCCTGAACAATTATGTTATAGAAGAACAATCCGTCAATTACCAATCCGCCGAAATACTTAATACCTCTGCCGTCGGTTGATTTTCCTTCTTCAATGTAAGGTATGTCCTTCGAATCTATATACTGAATAGGTAAGTCAAAACCGTATGGCGCATACAAATTGGTAAACGTGTCGGTGCTTTCATAACGTGTCTTGAAATCAGTTAAAGACATTCCCATAGTTTTTATGGTAAAAATCGGGAGTATACTCCTTAAAAGTATTGCAACTATAATAGCAACCGCTGCGATTAAGCATAACGGTATTACGAAGTCTTTCTTGCATTTTTCGATAAAAGGATGAGATTTAGAAACGACCTCCTGAGTACTTTCAGAAGCGTTTTTAATGTTACTGTCTTCCATTTTTATACCTCGCTTTCAAATACGAAGATATTTTAATATCAGTATCAAAACTTTACAATGAAATTTTTCTTTTTATAGTTTATAATCACAAATGTATTTTTCGAAATGGGAGAACCATATGAAGCACGTTGTTATTTCAGGCGGAACCAGAGGCATCGGCAAAGCATGTACGGAAAAGTTTCTTATAAACTGCTGTAACGTAACATGTTTATATTCTTCTGATGACGATTCGGCCGATGAACTTAAATCGGAATTTCAGAAATATGCCGATAATCTTCTGATTATTAAGTCTGACGTATCCGATCCCGTTGCAGTAAAATCTTGCATCGAATCGGCCGTTAATAAGTTCGGATCTCCCGATATTCTGATTTCAAATGCCGGAATCTCTTATGTGGGAATTTCGGACACTTTCGGTTTTGAAGATTACAGAAAGATTATGGATGTTAATTTCGGCGGATTCTTTAATCTGACTCACGAGATTATGCCGTATATGATACATAAAAAAGACGGCGTTATTATTGCCGTATCTTCGATGTGGGGTCAGGTCGGAGCTTCCTGCGAGGCTTTGTATTCTGCTTCCAAGGGTGCGGTTGACTCTTATGTTAAATCTCTCGCCAAGGAATTGGGCCCTTCCGGAATACGTGTAAATGCAGTATCTCCGGGTGTTATCAAAACTAAAATGATGGATTATTTTGATGAGGATACCATAAAAAATCTTATTGACGAGACTCCTGTCGGGCGTCTCGGATTGCCTCCGGATATTGCTGAAGCGATTTTCTTTCTTTCTTCTGATAAAGCTTCGTTTATTACGGGGCAAATTTTAGGTGTAAACGGTGGTATGGTTATATGTGGTTGATATTTGCAGCTTTGACATTTTTGGCTTGGGGTTTTGCTGACCTTTTTTATAAACTGGGTAACGATAACGAAGAAAAGTGCTCTCATATAAAAACGGGAATTATGGTAGGCCTTGTTATGGGTATTACGGGTCTTGCTACCTTGATAATTAAGGGGATTCCTTACGATTTCAGAAATCTCCTGATATATCTTCCGGTTTCCGCGATGTATATTCTTTCAATGGTTGTCGGTTACTTCGGATTAAGATATTTGGAACTTTCGGTATCTTCACCGGTTCAGAATGCTTCCGGCGCGGTAAGTTCGATACTTTTGATTATTGTTTTGCACGAGCTTCCTGATTTGATTTCGGGAATTGCAGTGATTCTGATTACTATCGGTGTCGTAATGCTCGGCGTTTTCGAGCGCAAGAAGGAAAAGATTCCGCTAAGCAAAGAACAGAAGAAGTATTCCAAGGGCATAGCGGCTATTTTGATTCCGATTTTCTATTGCATAATCGATTCCATCGGAACATTCTTGGACGGTTACTATCTTGATGATATTTCTACAACGCCGCTTTTGGGTGTTACGGAAGAAACATTGGAAGATACCGCCAACATTTCTTATGAATTAACGTTCCTTTTTGTTGCGATAGTTTTTATTGTCTATCTTTTGGTGTTTAAGCACGAGAAAATAAGTCTCAAGGGAAGAGGCAAGCACAGACTTTTTGCATCTCTTTTTGAAACTGCAGGTCAGTTTGCTTATGTTTATGCGATGTCCGGTAACGGAATTGTAGCAGCACCAGTAGTTGGTGCTTACTGTGTCGCTTCGGTTGTTTTCGCGAGAATATTCCTTAAAGAAAAGCTTTCATTGGGCGAATATCTGATGATCGGGCTTGTGTTTATAGGCATCATAATGCTGGGAGTTGTCGAAGGGCTTGCCGAATAATTCAAAAACAAAAAATGGCTGTCTGAAGAATTGCGCGAAGCCTGCTTGTAGTATGCTACATTCAAGAAAAGCGTATTAAAAGGTGCGAAAACATCTTGTCTATACGCCTTTTTGAAGAATCGACTCTTTGAAAACTCTTGAATTTGTCCAATAAGCGTATAGATTAATCTTTATTTTCAAATCTATACGCTTTTTGTGTTGCATCGAGGCATTAACTCTAATCAGAAGTACCCCAAGGCGTATAGAATCAAAGAAATCACGGATTTCTATACGCTTTTTACATCGCGGGGCATCTTAAGAACGTCTCTAAAGAAGAAAAAAGGCGTATAGATTAAAGCCCAAAAGCCAATTCTATACGCTTTTACTCAAAATCATTCAAAAACAGTGCATCTAAGCAAAGAAAGCACAGCGGCTTTGCAGAATTACGGGTTTTACAGAAGAAAAAAGGCTGTCCCAAAACCGTACTTTGTTTTGAGACAGCCTCTTTTGTTTGGCAGGGGAGACATGATTCGAACACGCAACCAGCGGTTTTGGAGACCGCTGCTCTACCATTGAGCCACTCCCCTTTGACAACAATCGTTATATTATCCGAGAGTTTGCACTATGTCAAGTAGAATGTTATCATTTACTGTATTGCTAATAATAATATTTAAAATGTGAGGCGATGTATATGAAAATTGCTGTAATCGGCGTAGGAAACATGGGTCAGGCGTTACTTAAGTCTTTTGTAACAAGCGGGATGTTTGATCCTTCCGATGTGAATATATGCGACTGCTTTAAAGCGAAAGTTGACGAGCTTTGTGCTCTTTATAATGTTAACGGATATTCTGAGGCTTCTTTGGCGGTTAAAGATTGCGATTATGTATTGGTAGCCGTTAAACCTGTTAATTTTGACGATACGGTTAAGTCCTTCAAGGACAGTTTGAAGGAAGGTTCCATAGTTCTTTCAATTGCAGCCGCAGTAAAGTGCGAAAGAATTAAAAACCTTATCGGCGATCGTAAGTTTGTAAGAATTATGCCTAACACACCTGCTCAGGTAGGTGCAGGTGTAAGTGCACTTTGTCCTGTAGGATTAAACGATGAAGAGAAGTCTTTTACCGAGAAGCTTTTTAAGACCTGCGGTGAGGTTGTTCTTTGTGACGAGAAGACATTGGATGCAATCGGATGCGTTTCAGGTACGGGTCCTGCTTATGTAATGCTTTTTATCGAGGCTATGGCAGATGCTGCATGTGCTTTGGGAATTAAGCGTGACGATGCTTTGAAAATCGCTGCAGGAACTGTTATGGGTTCAGGCAAGCTTTGCCTTGAGACAGGTAAGCATCCGGGTGTTCTTAAAGATCAGGTTTGTTCTCCGGGCGGAACGACGATTGCCGGTGTTATGGCACTTGAGGAGAACGGACTTCGCAATGCAGTAATCAAAGCTGTTTTGGCAGCTGACGAGAAGACAAAGGAAATGTCTAAATGATTAATAAACCCGAGGTAGTTATTTACACGGACGGTGCTTGTTCCGGAAACCCGGGGCCCGGCGGCTGGGGCGCTGTTTTATGCGCTATGGGTGTCGAGAAGGAGTTATCCGGCGGTGAAAAGTACACTACAAATAACAGAATGGAACTTTCGGCTGTTATTTTCGCTTTGAAGGCTCTCAAAAAGCCTTGCAAGGTAAGTATTTACAGTGACAGTGCTTACGTGGTAAATGCTTTTGAGCAGAACTGGGTAGAAAAATGGGTCAGAAATAATTGGCGTAACAGTACAAAAGCCCCGGTTGCCAACAGCGATTTGTGGAAAGAATTGTTGGAACTGCTTTCAAAGCATGAGTACACTTTCATAAAAGTAAAAGGACATGCCGATAACGAATACAATAACAGATGTGACAGACTTGCGGTTGCGCAGTCTGAGAAATATCAGGATAAAGAATAATGGATAGCAGATTTGACAGATTTGAAAAACTTAATGAAACTACTTTGTCGGAAGAGACTGTTTTCGAGGGCAAAGTAATAAAGTGCGTATTAAGAGACGTGGAACTTGCCGACGGCAGAAAATCCAAGCGAGAAATCGTTCAACATAACGGCGGTTGCTGCATTCTTCCTATAGATTCGGAAGGTAATGCATACGTTGTTCATCAGTTCAGATCGCCTTTCGGTGAGGTTTTAACCGAGATTCCGGCAGGCAAGCTTGAGCTTGGTGAAGATCCGTATGAGTGTGCCGTAAGAGAATTGGAAGAAGAAACCGGTTTTAAGAGCGGGAAGATTATTCCTCTCGGTAAAATGATCAGTTCTCCGGGATATTGCTCCGAAGTAATCTACATGTATTTGGCTTTGGATTTGGAATTTATCGGTTGGCACCTTGATGAGGGCGAGTTCGTAAATGTTTCTAAGATTCCTTTTGAGGAACTCTTGAAAATGGTTGATAACGATGAGATTTCCGACGGTAAATCTTGTCTTTGCATATTGAAGGCAGCCGGGAGGTTAAAGGATGGCGTCTGATAACAAAAGGGAACTTACGGGAATAATTCTTTTTTTCCTTGCAATTATTCTTACCTTAATGTTTTTCCTGCCGCAGACAGTGACGGGACTTTTGGGTACTTTCCTCAGAAGTATCGGATTCGGCTTGCTCGGATCCGTGGCATTGGTTTTGCCGTTTTTTCTTTTTTATGCTGCTATTGATTTCTTCCTCGAAAAGCGCGAGGGTGTAGCACCTATAAGAGTCAAGTCTATAATTGTACTTGTTCTTTGCATTTCTGCTTTACTTACATCTTTTACTTTGGATTTCGGATATTTCAGAACTCTTTGCGAGAATCCCGAAGGTAAATTTACCGCAACCAAGGCAATTAAGCTTCTTTGGGATTCAGGATTGGACGGAAAGATGATTACTCCTGCATCTTATTCCTCAAATGCCATTCCGGGCGGTATATTGGGCGGCGGAATCGCTTTGGGATTAAATGCTTTATGCGGAAAAACCGTTACGATAATTCTATTGATTGCAGCTTCTTTATCTCAGATTATCCTTATTTTCCATATCTCAGTAAAGAAAACAGCCAAGGCCATCGGAAGCGCTACGGCTACCGCTTACAGACAGGTTAAAAATTACAGAAACGATAATGTTACAAGAAGACCTGTAAATCAGACCAATCCTCAAGCGGGCAGAACCGAGATTTATAAGCCGTCTCCGATTGTCAGATATGCTCAAGGGCAGTTGGAAGTACCGATTATCGACGGAAACTTAATGCCTGACCCTTTCAGAGATACGAGAATGCCTGTTGACAGTACTTCCGGTTTTGTTGATACGACAAGTGTAATGCCTGACGGTTTTTCGAGACCTTCCGAAAACGACGTGCTTTCGTATAACGACAGGACTGTAAGAACTGCTCAAAATTCTGACGGCGCCGATTTTTCTTTTGATCCGGGCCCGAAAAATCCACCTCTTCAGAATAAGAGACAGCATAAAGAGCTTTCCTTCCTTAAGAAGAACAAGGAACCGTCTTTCTACGATTTGGAAGGTTCCGACAAGGATGGTTTGACAGAATATCAAAGTGAGTCCATGACTCCTTCTTACGAGCCACGTGAAGGCTACGGTCAATACGAATCCGACGACGATGATGAGATTTATGAGATTAACGGCACAGGAAATGAAACACCGAGTGTTCGCGAACCTAATGTGGATTTGTCACAAATCGGTACTCCTGTGGACATTAATCCCAATAAGAATTTCCTTTTCGAGCAGAAGCCTTCCGATGCTACTGTACGTTCGGACATCAGAATCAATGCTGAGAAAGATATGAACGAGTTAAGGGCGACCGATAACCGAGTTGCCGTAAATTCTTCTTCGACAGCACCTCAGGTACCTCAGCCGTCCAAGCCTGCAATGGAAACTGCTTCGGTTAAGCGTAAGAAGTACGGAGCCTATAAGCCTGCACCTACAAATCTTTTGGCTTTGGATACCAGCGTTAAAAATGCGAATAACGATGCCGAACTTCGTGCAAAGGCGGTAAAACTCGAGGATGCGTTAAAAAGCTTCGGTATTTCCGCTCAGGTAATAAATATTACTCACGGACCTACAATTACCAGATTTGAGCTTTCTTTGGCAACAGGTACCAAGGTATCCAAGGTTACAAACCTTGCAGATGATATTCAGCTTGCTTTGGCAGCGGTTTCAGTACGTATCGAGGCACCTATTCCGGGTAAAAGCGCAGTAGGTATCGAGATACCGAACGATAAGAGTACCGCAGTTCACTTAAGAGGACTCTTAGACACAAGAGAATTCAGAGAATCTTCAAAACTTACCGTTGCGTTGGGCAGAGATATTCCGGGTAAACCGATTCTTTGCGATTTGACAAAGATGCCTCATCTTTTGATTGCAGGTTCAACGGGTTCGGGTAAGTCTGTTTGTATTAACTCGATTCTTTCCAGTATTCTTTGTAAGGCTTCCCCTGATGAAGTAAAACTTATTCTTATCGACCCTAAGGTTGTCGAGCTTTCGGTATATAACGGTATACCTCATCTTGTAATGCCTGTAGTTACCGATTGTAAGAAAGCTGCCAATACTTTGGGATGGGCAGTTAAAGAAATGACCAGAAGATATGAGCTTTTCGCTAAGGAAGGCGTAAGAGATATTAACGGATATAACGAATATGTTAAGCTCGAAGGCGAAGAACCTTTGCCGTTGGTAGTTATAATTATTGACGAGCTTGCCGATTTGATGACAGTTGCCGCTAAGGAAGTTGAAGGACATATTGCAAGACTTACCGCACTTGCAAGAGCCGCAGGACTTCACCTGATTGTTGCAACGCAAAGACCTTCGGTTGATGTTATCACCGGTGTAATTAAGAACAACATTCCTTCCAGAATAGCTTTCGCAGTTTCTTCGGGTCCTGACAGCCGTACGATTCTTGATTCCGTAGGTGCCGAGAAACTCTTGGGTAAAGGCGATATGCTTTATGCTCCTATAAGTGCTACCAAGCCTATCAGAGGTCAGGGAGGTTTTGTATCCGATGACGAAGTCGAGAAACTCGTCGGTTTCTTACGTACAAGATACGGTTCAAATTATGATGAAGCAATGATTAAGCAAATCGAATCTGCTTCTGTTGATTCGGATTCTTCGTCAGGTTCTTCCGATATACGCAAAGATAATTCGGACGGCGGTGACGATATGCTCGATGCGGCTGTAGAAACCGTTATTGAACAGGGCGTAGCAAGTGTATCTATTTTGCAGAGAAGACTCGGAATAGGATATCCGCGTGCTGCAAGACTTATCGACGTAATGGAACAAAAACATATTGTAGGACCGTTTGAGGGAAGTAAACCTCGTAAGGTTCTTATTACTCAGACTGATTGGCTTGAGATAAAGGCGAGAGGCGATAACAAATAATGGAAATTATTAATTTTGATAAAGAAATCAAAAGTTGCGAGATAATTTGCGTAGGAACTGAGCTTTTGCTCGGAAGTACACTTAACACCAACGGAAACTTCATATCCCAAGAACTTTCGAAACTCGGTATATTTTGCTATAGGGAAACAACAATCGGTGATAATCGCGAACGACTTCTTTTCCAGATTAATCAGGCCGCTTCCGAAAACGATTTGGTTATTCTTTCAGGCGGTTTGGGACCTACCGAAGATGATTTGACATGTGAAACAGCGGCTGCTGCCTGCGGGCTTTCGATGGTTTTAAATGAGGAAAGCCTTAATAGAATTGTGGAATTCTTTAAATTCCGCGGCCGTGAAATGGCTCCTAATAACAGAAAGCAGGCTATGGTACCTGAAGGAGCCTTGGTTCTTCAGAATGATAACGGTACGGCCCCGGGTTCTGTTTTTTTGTGGGAGAAAAACAATCATAAGTGTTTGATAGCTGTTTTGCCGGGTCCTCCTTCAGAACTTATTCCGATGTTTAATACCAAGCTTAAGCCTGTTATCGAGAAGTATTCCGTTAATAAGCTTATAAATGAATATGTTCACATATGCGGTGTTGGTGAGTCTTCTGCGGAAGAAATGATTAAGGATTTAATTGATACTCAGGTTAATCCCACGATTGCTCCTTATGCTTCGTTGGGTGAGTGCATGTTCAGAGTTACTCAAAGCGTCGGAAAGGATGAGACTTATAAAGATAAGATTACTCCTGTAGTTGACGAACTTAAGAAAAGATTCGGCGATAATATCTATGAAGTCGGTAACAGATCTTTACCTGAAGTTTTGATTGATTTGCTTCGCGAGAATAATCTCAAACTTGCATTCGCCGAAAGCTGTACGGGAGGACTTTTATCTTCGGGTATAGTTGATATTCCGGGGTCTTCGGATGTTTTCCTTGGTGCTGTTGTTTCATATGATAATTCGGTTAAGGAAAATGTTCTTAAAGTTTCATCGGATACTCTAAATACAGTCGGAGCAGTATCTTCGGAATGCGCAGAGCAGATGGCTTTGGGAGTTCGTAACCTTTTAAATGCCGATATCGCTGTTTCCGTAACAGGTATCGCAGGTCCGGGCGGAGGAACCGATGATAAGCCTGTCGGTACGGTTTATATCGGTTTTTCGAGCGCTAAAGGAACGGAATCATTCCTTTATAAGTCTAACGGTAACAGAACCAAGATTCGCAAAACCACGGCCGTTAAGGTTTATGATTATATAAGACGCAAAATTCTATCGGGAGAAATCTGATAATGAGTGATAAGACTGTCGTTTCTGAAAGTAACGAAACGCAAAAAAAGAATTTTCTTAAAAAGGCGCAGGGAATAGGTATTTCTACTCTCCTTGTTATGATAGGCCTTATGTTTTCCAAGGCTACGGGATTTTTAAGAGATGCATTTGTAGCCAATAATTTTTCGGGCGTGTACAGAGAAAGTTTTACGCTTGCTTTCACTATTCCCGATTTGTTTTATAACCTTCTTATAGGCGGTTCAATTCAGTCTGCCGTAACACCTTCTCTTTCGGGATGGATTGCCAAAGGTGAAGAGAAGAAGGGAATGAATGTAGTAAGTATCTTCATTTCCGTATTCGCAGTAATTATGTTTGTTGTTTGTACGGCAGGTGTAATTTTCTCCGAACCTATATTTTCAAGCTATGAGTGGATTACCCGTCTTCTCGAAAAAGCGGTCGGAGTAAACAGCGGAGAAGCAACGTCTTCAGAGATTATTTATCTCGCGTCTCAGGCAGCCAAATGGCTTTTCCCGCAGATTTTCTTTATGATGCTTGCAGCATTATCTATCGGTATCTTAAATGCTTACAGAAGATTTTCTTCTACGGCATTCGGACCTACTGTTTATAATGTTTTCGTGTTGCTTGCGATAATCTTCTTTGCAGGTAACTCCCAGACCGAACTTATGCGTTGTACGGCAGGTGTCATGGGTGCTGCGGTTATTTACTTCCTTTTCCAGTACATAATCGGTTTTGATAAACTTAAGCTGATTCGTTTTAACTTTAAGCCGAGAGACAGTGAGTTTATTAAGCTTTTTAAGCGAGCTTTGCCTGTTTTGATATCTGCTTCCATCGTTCAGATTAACCTGGTTGTGCTTAACAACTTTGCATTGCTTTTTAATAACTCCGTTTCTGCTTTAAGATATGCGTCAACCATTTGGCAGTTGCCATACGGTATATTCGCCGTAGGAGTCGGAAATGTTATGCTTCCTTCTTTGGCAGGTATGTTTGAGAAGGGTGATTTTAAGGAAGCATCAAGTTTTCTTACAGCACGTCTTCGCACGGCACTTTTTATGACAATTCCTTCTGCGGTTTTTGTATTCCTATTCTCGGATCAACTTGTAGCCGCAATCTATCAGTGGAGTTCGTCTTATACACAGGATGATGCCAATAAAGCAGGTACATTTCTTACGGGTTATGCAATAGCAATAATTACGCATACGGTTGTTTTCATAATGAATCAGGCTTTCTACGCCATCGGTAACACAAAGATTCCTTTGCTTTCAGGTGTTATAAGTCTTGTATTAAATCCTCTTACCTGTATATTCCTTATAAGATATATCGATATGGGTGCTTTTGCTCTTACATTGGCATATTCATTTACAAGTATTGTTCAGATGATACTTTTGGTTGTCCTATATTGCAGGAATAAAGATTTGAAAGTACAAAACATCGGTAAATTCCTCTTGAAAGCTTTTGTATCTTCAATTATTCCGGGAATCATCGCATACCTTATTTTTGAGAATACTTACCCGATGTTCGCAGGAAGAGGCAAGCTTATTCAACTTTCCGTTTTGGCAGCTTTCGGTATCGGTTTTGTTTTGATTTATTTCGGTTTGGCATATCTCTTTAAGATGGATGAGAGCAAATTCTGGATTGACAGAGTGCTTTCAAAGCTCGGACGAAAGCCAAAAAAGCAGAATTAATATTACGTTTGTGAGACAAAAAGGTTCGAACTGTCCCAATATTGTCCCAATTGTTCGAAAAAGACTGTTTTTGCAGTATTTTGGCACTTTCTGCTGTTGACAAAACACAAACAAAACAATAAAATTACAACAGAAATAAGAACAAACGTTCATAACGGAGGTCAATATGGCTAAGACAAAAGCAACTAAAGGTTCGGTACAGTCTGTACCTATGGATAACAAGAACGAGCGTCAGAAGGCACTTGAGGCAGCAGTAGCCGAAATTGAGAAGCACTATGGTCAGGGCGCAGTAATGAGATTGGGCGATCGTGAAGTTCAGGAAATTGATACGATTCCGACAGGAGCTTTAACACTTGATGTAGCTTTGGGTGTAGGCGGCGTACCGCGCGGAAGAATTATTGAGGTTTTCGGACCTGAATCTTCCGGTAAAACAACTGTAGCACTTCATATAATTGCAGAAGCTCAGAAGATGGGCGGCACATGTGCTTTTATCGATGCCGAGCATGCTTTGGATCCTGTGTACGCAAGTAAAATAGGTGTAGACGTTGATAATCTTTTACTCTCTCAGCCGGATTACGGCGAGCAGGCACTTGAAATTACCGAGACACTTGCAAGAAGCGGATGTCTTGACGTTATTGTTATTGACTCTGTAGCAGCTCTTGTACCTAAGGCAGAAATCGAAGGTGAGATGGGCGATTCGCATGTAGGCCTTCAGGCAAGACTTATGAGCCAGGCACTTCGTAAACTTGCACCGATTCTTTCCAAGTCAAACACAGTTTGTATTTTCATTAACCAGCTTCGTGAGAAGGTTGGCGTTATGTTCGGTAATCCTGAGACTACACCGGGCGGTCGTGCTTTGAAGTTCTTTGCTTCCGTACGTCTCGACGTAAGAAAGACAGAAACTTTAAGAAACGGAACAGATGTAATCGGAAGCCATACCAGGGTTAAAGTAGTTAAGAATAAGGTTGCTCCGCCGTTTAAGGAAGCTGAGTTTGATATTCTTTACGGTGAAGGTATTTCCAACGAGTCATGTATCATTGATTTGGCTATTGCAAATAATATTATTGATAAGAGCGGTTCATGGTTCTCCTATAAGAATCAGAAGATTGCTCAGGGTAAGGATAACGTTCGTTTGTATCTTAAGGAACATAATGATATCCGTGACGAGATTGAACAGCTTATCCGTGAATCTTATGAGACGGTAGATGCTTCTGTTATTGAGGACGATTCCGAATTGGAAGAAGCACCTGAAAACTTTGATGATTCCGACATTCTCGGTATTGATTTGTAATATATGGATTCATCTGATATTAAGTCTGCAAGAGAAGTTGCAATCAAACATATCGGTATAGCTACATATTCAAGCGGCAGTATTTATGAGTATCTGCTTCGTAAGAACTTTTCTGACGAAGCAGCTCGCACTGTTGTAGACGAATTAATTGAGCGTAAGTATATAGATGATGTTAAAGCATCTCGTAAAATACTTCTTTCCAGAACCGGGAAAAAACAGGAAAGTAAGGATCTTATGCTTAAAAGGCTTATAGAAGGCGGTGTGGACAGATTTGTGGCTGAAGATTACATATATGAACTTCCGTCCGATTCCGATACGATTATTTCTCTTTTTGAAGCCCATACCGATGATTCTTCAGATGTTTTCTCGGATGAATTCAGAAGTAATCTTGCAGGAATAGCTTCTAAACGCGGTTATTCATACGAGTGTTTCAATTCTGCA
This sequence comes from Saccharofermentans sp., assembly GCA_045598625.1. Lineage (GTDB taxonomy): Bacteria > Bacillota > Clostridia > Saccharofermentanales > Saccharofermentanaceae > Saccharofermentans. The sequence goes on along the minus strand of JAZLML010000069.1, from coordinate 26,797 downwards.
TTCAAGGTTTTTCTTTCAAAGAAGTAATCTCATATTGATATACTGTTTTTTGATTTATTTGGTAATATATGTAATTAGTATTATTACTAATCAATTGGACGGTATATATGTTTAATAGTTCTGAAATTAAAGTATCGTTAATTACTTTGGGTTGTTCCAAGAATTTGGTTGATGCCGAATGTATGATTACCATACTTCAAAATGAAGGTTTTGTAATTTCCGATGACATTAATGAGGCTAATGTTATAGTAATCAATACCTGCGGATTTATTGAGGATGCAAAGAAGGAAGCAATTGATGCAATTCTTAATGCCGCAGATTATAAAAAGCCTAACGGGAATGCAGATTTTATTGTTGTTACCGGTTGTCTTCCACAGCGTTATCCTAAGGAAATCTTAGAGGAAATGCCCGAGGTTGATATTGTTATGGGTACTTCGCATTATAAGGACATAGCTGCGGCTGTTAAATCCTTATATATTTCATCTGATTATAAAACCTGTTATCACTCTGAAGCCGGCGGAATCGATCATCTTACGGAAGATAAATATATTTCCACTCAATGTTTTGCTTGGCTCAAAATCGGTGAAGGCTGTCGAAATTGTTGCACCTTCTGTGCTATTCCTTTAATACGAGGAAAGTATGTTTCAAGATCTGAAGAAGATATTTTAAAGGAAGCACGGATTATTGCATCAAAAGGCTATAAAGAAATAATTCTTGCTGCACAGGATACTACTAATTACGGTATCGATTTTGACGGCAGAAGAAGACTTCCCGAACTTTTAAGAAAGCTTTCCTTAATTGACGGTATTGAGACCATTCGTGTTATGTACGGTTATATGGATGGTATTGATGACGATCTTATTAATGAAATGAAGACCAATAAGAAGGTTGCTCATTATCTTGATATTCCAATTCAACATGGAGATAACAGTGTTCTTAAATCAATGAACAGAAGGGATACTGTCGAGAAAATTACGGAAGTTATTAATAAACTTCGTAAAGAGATACCTGACATTATAATCAGAACTACCGTTATGGTCGGTTTTCCGGGTGAAGATGACGATGCTTTTAATAATCTCATCAGTAATCTCAAACTTTGGAAATTTGACAGACTCGGATGTTTTATATTCTCGCCTGAGGAAGGTACTTTTGCCTATAAAATGCCTAATCAGGTAGATATGAAGATAAAAGAGGAAAGATATAATGCTGTTTATGAGATTCAGCGTGAAATTTCACGTGAATTAAATGCCGCAAGAGTCGGAACTTGTGTAAGAGTAACTATTGATTCAATTTCCGATGATGGTATATTTTATAAGGGTCGCAGTTACGGCGAGGCGCCGGAGGTCGATCCTGAGATATATGTTATATCTCAAACTGGTGAACTTACTGTCGGAGAATCTTATGATGTGAAGATAGTTGACAGTTCAGATTATGAATTAACCGGAGTAACTTATGAACTTACCTAATAAATTGTCTTTATTAAGAATTATTCTCATCCCGCTTGTAATGCTTTTTATGCTTCCGATTTCGCTTTTCGGATTTGAACCAGCCGGTTGGAATGAGTTTATAGGAAAATATGGCTTAATGATTGCCGCAATAATTTTTATTATAGCTTCGATAACAGACTTTTTCGACGGACAGATTGCGAGAAGATGTAATCTTGTAACAGATTTGGGAAAGTTTCTTGATTCCTTGGCAGATAAAATGCTTGTTATTTCCGTTCTTTTGGCATTTGTTGAGCTTGGCAGAATATCCGCTTGGCTTCTTATGATTATTTGTCTTCGTGAGTTTATGGTAACGGGACTTAGATGTGTTGCTTCTTCCAAGGGTGTTGTTATGGCAGCCAAGATGATAGGTAAAATTAAAACAACAACTCAGATGATTGCCATTATTTGGCTTTTATTTGAGCCGATGATTATCGGATGGGGAATGGCTCCGAATGTTGTTAAAATCATCGGTGATGTATTATTTGGAATAAGCGTAATTATGACAGTTATATCAGGACTTGATTACCTCATTAAGAATCGTAATTACCTTAAAGAAGCATAAATATAAAATTACTTTAAATTTACTATTGACTTTTATATTGTGTTACATTAAAACAGTTTAGTAGGTTAGAACCTAAGCGGAGGTAAAGATTATGTCTAATGAAGATTTATTTCAGAGCATCGTTGATATGATTGTTAATCAGCTCGGTGTTGATGCAAGTTCTATTACAATGGATTCTTCTTTCGTTGATGATCTCAACGCAGATTCCCTTGATATGGTTGAGCTTGTAATGGCTATGGAACAAGAGTTTGATATTTCTATTCCTGATGAAGTAGCTGAAAGAGTTGCTACTGTAGGTGATGCTGTTGAGTACGTTAAGAGCTTGACAGAGTAATTTGTAAGAAATATTTTGAGCTGAATGTGTATTTATACGCATTCAGCTTATTTTTTTATAGGAGAAAAGACTATGAAATGTTCTTATGAGCAGTTCGAGAAAGAATTCGGTTACGAATTCAAAGACAAAAGCCTCCTTAAAAAAGCATTTACTCACACGACATATGTTTTCGAGCACAAAGGAAAACATTATGATTCGAATCAGTGCCTTGAGTTTATTGGAGACGGCGTTCTTGATTGTGTAATAGGTCGTTTGATTTTCGAAAAGAAGCCTTATGAAGACGAAGGCTACCTTTCAAAAACCAGAAGCCTTATTGTTTGCGAGAAATCTCTTGCCAAGGTAGCAAGAAAGCTTCACATGGGTGAACTTTTGTTGCTCGGTAAAGGCGAGACTTCAACCGGCGGTGCGGACAAGGATTCGACTTTGGCGGATGCTTTCGAATCGGTAGTTGCAGCCGTGTTTGTTGACAGTTGCTATGAGGAAGCAAAACGGGTAATAATCAGCAATTTATCTGAGATTATCGATGATGCTTTGGAAGGAAGACTCTTTCTTGATTACAAGAGCAAACTTTTGGAATTGGCCCAAAGCAAGAATAATCAGCATCAGGTAGAGTTTAAGGTTGTCGGCGAAAGCGGTCCTTCTCATATGAAAGTATTTGATGTAGAGGTTTATGCTGAAGGCATTTTACTGGCAAAAGCATCCGGTAAAAGCAAGAAGGAAGCTGAACAGAACTGCGCACAGCTTGCCATAGATGAATTTGTCCGACTTTTCGACAGGAAAAAGTAATTAGTATGATATAATTACCAAGTTGAAACTTTAAGTCAAGGAATTATTCGAATGTATTTAAAAAAGTTGGAAATGCAGGGCTTTAAGTCCTTTCCTGAATATACATTGATTGAATTTGATGTCGGCATGACTGCTGTTGTCGGCCCTAACGGAAGCGGTAAATCTAATGTTACCGATGCCGTTCGTTGGGTTTTGGGCGAGCAGAGTGTTAAATCTTTGCGCGGCGGTAAAATGGAGGACGTTATTTTTAACGGTACTCAGTCCCGAAAGGCAATGAACTATGCCGAAGTTTCCATGACTCTGGATAACAGCGATCATTATCTTGACGTGGAGTACGACGAACTTCAGATTACAAGACGATTGTATCGTTCCGGTGAGAGTGAATACCAGATTAACCATGTAAACTGCCGTCTTAAGGATATTGTTAACCTTTTTCTTGATACGGGACTTGGTAAAGACGGTTATTCAATAATCGGTCAGGGTCGAGTTGATGAGATTTTATCCGTAAAATCGGAAGACCGAAGAAGAGTTATTGAAGAAGCTTCCGGAATTGTAAAATACAAGGTTCGTAAGGAAGAGGCTGAAAGAAAACTTAATTCCACGGAACAAAACCTCGTTCGTATCGACGATATTCTTAACGAACTTTCAGAGCGCGTAGGTCCTCTTAAGGAGCAGGCTGAAAAAGCAATAAAGTATCACAAAACATACGATGAACTTAAAGAAAAAGACGTTTCTCTTCTTGTTCACAAGATTAAATCCTCTAATGAAGCCATGGGCGGTCAGGGTGATTTAAAAGAACAGCTTGAGAAAGATCTTGAGTTTAACGAGAATCGTTATCTTGAAATAAGAAATTCCAACAGGGAGTTTTCGGAGCAGGCTGAGCAACTTGATATTTTATACGAAGATAAGAGGCAGGAACTTTCGGATATTACCGAAGAAATGCACGATGTTAACTCCGATATAAAGCTCAATAAAGACAGACTTCTTCAGACCAATCTCAGATTGGAAAGTTTTGATGAGGAAGAAATTAAGATTAAAGAAGAACTCGAAAGACTTAAAAATGAGATAAGCGAGAATAACAAAAAAGCCGATTCTCTTTTGCTTAAGGCAAATGAATTCCAGAAAAAAGCGGAAGGGTTGTCCGAGCAAAAGGATAGTCTCCTTATCGATTTTAATAATTCAAGTTCGAGCCAGGATAAGATAAGACAGGATATCGACAGCAAAACGACAGAGCTTATTTCACTTAAAGAGCAGGTTAGCAGTTTTGAATCCAAGAAATCACTTTTGGATGAGAAAATTAAGGATTTGGCTTCTCAGAGAAGCAGTATGGTTTTGGCTCTTAACGAGGCTGAGAAAGAGATTAAAGAAGCCGATATTAAATTTCGTGAAATGATTGAATCCGAAGGTGCAGTAACTTCGGATATTGCTGAGCGTACCGAAAAACTTTCGGAAATTAAGAAGAAATACACCAAGCTCTTAGCTTCATATGAGGACGATAACCGTAACTATCTCGGATTGGTATCAAAAATCAAGGCTTTAACCGAACTTGAGAAACGCAAGGAAGGCTATCAGGATGCAGTAAGAAGACTCCTTCTTTATGCAGATGAGACTCCTTCTGTGAAGTCTGATATTGTTGGTGTTTTGGGTGATTTGATTTCTGTGGATGCAGAGTATGAAATCGCAATCGAAACGGCACTTGCCGCAAGTATTCATAACATTGTAACGAAGACGGAAAAGCAGGCTTCGGATTTAATTAATGTTTTGAAGGAGAAGCATTTCGGTCGAGTTACTTTTCTTCCTATCGAGAATATTAAACCGAGACGTATCGACGACGATTTTTATGAGACGGCAAGAAGTCAGATAGGATTTATCGGTATAGCATCCGATTTGGTTAAACGTGATTCTGAAATTGACGATATCGTAGAAAATCTTTTGGGTAAGATTATTATCTGCGATACTCTTGATAACGCTCGAAAAATTGCTTCTAAGATAAAGTATTCCAATAAGGTTATTACTCTTCAGGGTGATTCTGTAAATCAGGGTGGTTCCTTAACAGGTGGTTCCGTTCGTAAAGATGCGGGCGGTCTTTTGGGAAGAAGCAGAGAAATCGACGAGCTTAATAAAAAGGCCGAAAAACTTAATCAGAAACTTTCCGTCAGCGAGGCTGAAAGACAGGAACTCGACGAGTCGGTACACGAAACTGAAAGAGAACTTGCTCAGCTTGACGAGCAACTCAAATATTTCAGCATCGAGCGTGCAAAGGCTGAGACGAACTATCAGAATCTTAAGACCAGAATCAGCGAAACAAAGGATTCTATCGACCGGATTGATGAAAGTACTTCAGAACTTTCCAAAGAAAAGATTGTTTCCGAGGATGATTTGGAGGAGCTTAATCTTGTTATCGGTGAAACCGAAGATTCTATTACCGATTTGCGTGAGAATATTTTGAAGAACGACAGCGATAACAAGTCATTCCGTGAAAAATTGGACAGCGTTCGCGATGAATTGAATGCTGCGATTTCTGATGCCGAGAAGGTAATTGCAGAAAGAAACGGTTTGTTGAACGTTAAAGATGTTCTTATTCGACAGAAAGAAAGTCTTGAGTCTTCTTATGAGCAAAAGAAGAAGGAACAGCAGGTTGATATTGAGTCCAAAACTGAAATTGAGAAGCGTATTGATAATCTTGAGAAAGATTATTCGAAGTTGTCCGAGAGCGTTAAGTCGAAAGAGCAAGAAATCGCTGAGGTCAACGAGAAGAAAAATGCTATCGATAAAGAACTTTCCGGATTTGTCAATAAACTTACCGATTGCAACGATACGATTAACAGCATTAAGAATCAGCTTAATACTTTGGTCAATAAGTACGAGCGTTACATTGAAGAAATCGATAATTGCAAGAATCGTTTGTGGGAAGATTACGAGACTACATATGATAATGCTTTGCCGAACGTTATCGAGATTAAAAATCAGAACGATGTTTCGCGTGAGATTTCAAAACTTAAGGCTGAAATCAAGAATATCGGTCTTGTAAATCCTGACGCTGTTGAAGAGTATAGGGAAGTTTCTGAGCGTTTTGAGTTCCTTACCAATCAGAGAAACGATATCGTTAAGGCCAAGACTGATCTGGAGAAGGTTATCGCTGATTTGATTGAGGAGATGAAACTTAAGTTTACCGAGCAGTTTAACATCATTAACGAGAACTTTAAGGTTGTTTTCGAAGATTTGTTTAACGGCGGTGCAGCTGAAATAGTGCTCGAAAACGCTGACGATGTGCTTAACTGCGCTATCGAGATTAAGGCTCAGCCTCCGGGAAAGAAACTTCAGAGTTTGTCACTTTTGTCCGGCGGAGAGAAATGCCTTACCGCTATTGCTTTGCTTTTCGCTATTTTGCAGCTCAGACCGTCTCCGTTTGTAATTTTGGATGAGGTTGAGGCTGCCTTGGACGATGTTAATATTTCGAGATTTACGGACTTTATGCATCGCTATACCGCGAAATCTCAGTTTGTTATCGTTACTCACAGAAAGGGAACGATGGAAGCGTGCGACAGAATGTACGGCGTTACCATGCAGGAGCGCGGTATTTCTAAGATTTTGTCCATGCGTTTGGGCGATGCTTAAACTTATTTAAAGGAACTGATATGGGAATTTTTGACGTTTTTAAAAAGGGTCTTGAGAAGACCAGAACATTTGTAAGTGCAGGTTTTACAAAGATTGCTGCCAAAAGCGGCCATTTTGACGAGGAACAACTTGATGAGCTCGAAGAAATTTTGGTTTGCGCCGATTGCGGTGTGAATGCCAGTGAGGAAATCATCGATTTCGTTAAAGAGAACATTAAAAAGACAGGCGATAACAGTCGTGAAGCCGTTTTCGAGTCTTTGCGCGTAAAAACAAAGGAAATCTTGGGCGAGAAGAAAACCTTGGAGATTGTTCCGGGAAAACTTAACATCATTTTGATGGTTGGCGTTAACGGCACAGGTAAAACCACTACAGCGGGAAAACTTTCGGAGAAGTATAAGGCCGAAGGCAAGAAGGTAATTCTTGCGGCCGCAGATACATTCCGTGCAGCGGCAATTGAACAGCTTAAGGCTTGGGGTGAAAGAACGTCCACAGCCGTAATCGCCCATGAGGCCGGTTCCGATCCTGCAGCAGTTTGTTATGATGCAATTCATGCAGCCATCGCTCGTAAATCTGATGTTCTGATTATCGATACAGCGGGAAGACTTCATAACAAGAAGAATCTTATGGATGAGCTTTCAAAGATTAATCGTGTTGTTTCAAGAGAAGCAGGTGATGCGAACGTTAAATCTATGCTTATAATCGATGCGACAACAGGACAAAATGCGGTACTGCAGGCTCAGGCTTTCGGTGAAGCTACAGATCTTGACTATATCGGTATTACAAAACTCGACGGCGCTGCTAAGGGCGGTGTTGCGGTTTCCGTAGCATATTCTTCAAAGCTTCCTATTGTACTTGCAGGATTGGGTGAGCAGGTCGGCGATTTGGTTGATTTCGACCCTGATATGTTTATCGATTCGCTTATTGAAGCTTAATTTCATAAATGACAAGTAAAATTACTTGACACTGCTTATTGCCTTTGCTATTATAACTTGGTGCTTTAAGGCGGAGGTGTGTCATGAAGTCCCTTAAAACTGTTTTGGAACTGGATTTTTACGGTAACTTACTGACACCGCGCATGAGAGATATCTGTGAGCTTTATCTTTTCGATGACCTTTCATTGGCTGAGATTGCAGAACAAAAGGAAATCTCGAGACAGGCAGTTCACGATACCGTTAAAAGAGCTTCGGCAATTCTTGACGGATATGAAGAGAAGCTGGGCCTCGTTGAGCGTTTTAAAGCAGAGAAGTCTTCGGTTGATGAAGCGATTAAGCTTATGGATGCCGGACACTACCAAGAAGCAAAAGCAAAACTGATTGATATCAGAAATGACATAATTACGGAGTAGGTTGATGTTTGAGAGTCTTTCTTCAAAACTTCAAAGCATAACAGCTAAGATGCGCGGTAAAGCACGCGTAACCGATCAGGATATCAAAGACATGATGAAGGAAATTCGCATGGCTTTACTTGAGGCTGATGTTAATTACTCCGTTACCAAGGCTTTCGTAGCCGATATGAGTGAGAAGTGTAAGGGTGTTGAAATTGAGCATAGCATTACACCCGGACAGCAGATTGTAAAAATTGTTCATGAGTCTTTGGTTGAACTTTTGGGTGAAGGCGATACAAAGATTTCGGTTTCTCCTACGGGATTTACTGTAATCATTCTTTACGGTTTACAGGGTGCCGGTAAAACAACAACAGCCGTTAAGCTGGCAAAGATTTTGAAGAAAGACGGAAAGAAGCCTATGGTAGCTTCCGTTGACGTTCACAGACCTGCTGCCGCTGAACAGCTTCGTGTTTTGGCAGAAGCAAACGGAATTGATTGCTATATTCATCCTGAGGAAAAAGATGCGGTTAAGATTTGCGATGAAGCAATAGCCAAAGCAAAGTATATGCTTTGTAATTTCCTTATCGTCGATACTGCAGGTCGTATGACAGTTGATGACGAGATGATGAATGAACTTAAAGATATTAGCGATAAGGTTAAACCTACCGAGAAACTTTTGGTAGTTGACTCAATGATCGGTCAGGAAGCTGTTAACGTTGCTATGTCTTTTGAATCAGCCATCGGTATGGACGGTTTTATAATGACAAAGCTCGACGGTGATGCCAGAGGCGGTGCCGCTCTTTCTATCAGAAAGATGACGGGTAAGCCGATTAAGTACATCTGCGTCGGTGAAAAGATTGATAACATTGAAGTTTTCTATCCTGACAGAATGGCAGACAGGATTCTCGGTATGGGCGATGTAATGAGTCTTATTGAGAAAGCTTCCATGAATATTGATGAGGAAGAAGCTCAGAAATCCGTTGAGAGAATGATGAGTAATGATTTCAACTTGAATGATTTGCTCGATCAGTTTGATCAGATTAAGAAGATGGGCTCAATGAAGGACGTTATCGGTATGATTCCGGGCGTTGCAGGTAAAGTAAATGCCGATGATATTGATGATTCCATAATCGATAAGAATATTGCAATCATCAGATCGATGACAATGAAAGAACGTAAGAATCCTAAGCTTTTGAATGCTTCAAGAAGAAAGAGAATTGCTGCAGGTTCAGGTACTCAGGTACAGGACGTTAATCAGCTTATGAAGCAATTTGAGCAGACAGCTCAGATGATGAAGCAGTTAAAGGGCGGAAAGTTCGGCGGTTTTAAAATGCCTAAGGGGTTCCCGGGAGGAAAACTCGGCGGCGGAGGCTTCGGCGGTTTCGGCAGAAGGTTTTGATTTGGTAGTTTCCATAGAAGCTTAATGAAGTAAAGCATTATATGTGAAATATAAATAATAATTTTTCGGAGGAAAGAAAAATGGCAGTAAAAATTCGTTTGAGAAGAATGGGTAAGAAAAAGGCACCTTTCTATCGTGTAGTAGTAGCAGATTCCCGCTACCCACGTGACGGTCGTTTTATCGAGGAAATCGGTACATATAATCCTTTGACAGATCCTGCTGAGGTAAATATCGATGCAGAGGCTGCAAAGAAGCGGATCGGTAACGGGGCTCAGCCTACAGATACAGTACGTGATTTGCTTAAGAAGCAGGGCATTCTCTAATCCTTTGATTGAAGAATTAATTAAAGGAGTTAACTATGAGTGAATTACTTACATCAATGGCAAAAGCGCTGGTAAATAATCCGGACGAAGTTGTCGTTAAGAAGACGGAACGCGGAAACACTATTATGTTTGAACTTTCCGTAGCTCCTGAAGATATGGGTAAAATCATCGGTAAGAACGGTAAGAGAGCTCAGGCTATTCGCTCCATTATGAAGGCGAAATATTTGAGAGACGGCAAGAGAGTTGTCGTTGATATCGTAGGTTAATGAATGATTTTATAACCATTGGTAAAATAACAGACGCACACGGTATTCGGGGAGAGGTTAAAATCTTCCCGATTACTGATAATGTGCGTCGTTTTAATAAGCTCAAAGAATGTGTTCTTTATAAAGATGGTCAGGAACCTAACGCCGATTCCATTATTTATAAGGTGAAAAGTGCAAGAGTCGACAGAGACCATGCGCTTGTTGTTTTCGAGGGTACCGAGGATCGAACAAATGCTGAGAAACTTAAGGGGTTCTTTGTTGCCGTTCCGAGAAGCGGTGCTGTAAAACTTCCTAAAGACAGTTATTTTATTGCTGACTTGGTCGGTCTTAAGGCAATCGACGACAATAAGGGGGAATTGGGCATAGTTTCCGACGTTTACGAGACGGGTGCAAACTTCGTTCTTACGGTTAAGCGTAAGGGGAAACAGAATTTGGAAGTGCCGTTTCTTAAAGCAGTCTGTTATGAAGTTAATATCAATGACGGCGTTATTCTCATGAAACTTCCTGACGGTCTTTTTGAACTTTATGAGTGAGGACTAAATGAGATTTACCGTATTAACGTTGTTTCCTGATCAGGTAACGGATTTTTTAAGTAAAAGCATTATCGGACGAGCTATCGAGAAAGGCATCATTCAAGTAAATGCCGTTGATATTCGCGATTTTGCAGTTAATTCTTACGGTAAAGTAGACGATACTTTATATGGCGGCGGTACAGGGATGCTTATGCAGTGCGATCCCGTTTATGATGCTTACGTTTATGCGGTTAAGAATTTCCATGACGGAAACAAGCCTTATACCATTTACGTAAGTCCGAAAGGAAACGTTTTTTCTCAAAACATTGCAAAGAAGTATTCAATGTTTGAGGATATTCTTATTATCTGTGGTCATTACGAGGGAATAGATTCCAGAGTAATAGATGAGATAGTGGATGAAGAAATTTCAATCGGAGATTATGTTCTGACGGGCGGTGAGATTGCTTCTGTTGTAATTGTTGATTCAGTTTCGCGAATGATTGAAGGCGTTTTGCCGAATGAGGATGCTTACACAAACGAGTCGCATATGAACGGACTTTTGGAAGCTCCTCAGTATACAAAACCTGATGTTTGGCACGGTGTTTCTGTTCCGGAAGTGTTGCTTTCCGGTAATAAGGCAGAGATTGAAGCATATAATTATGCGGCTTCTGTATTGGAAACAGCTGAGAAACGACCTGATTTATTCAGAAAAACAGAATTTTCGAGCGAAGATATCGAAAAAGTACTTGCCATAAAAAGGCATAAATGATAAACTTTACTAGTTTTATTGGGATGGTCCTCTGTATTTAATTGACACGAACATCTACCGGATAAGGAGGAAACTTAAATATGGATTTGGTAAAAGTTGTTGAGAGTGAGAATCTTCGCAATAACTACTCCGAAGTTGAGGTTGGTGACTATGTTAAGGCACACCTTAAGATTAAGGAGGGAAACCGTGAGCGTATCCAGATTTTTGAAGGATATGTAATTGCTCGTAAGGGCGGCGGAATTTCCGAGACTATGACAATTCGTCGTATTTCTTACGGCGTTGGTGTAGAGCGTATTCTTCCTGTTCATTCTCCTAAGATTGATAAGATTGAAATCGTTCGTAAGGGTCGCGTTAGAAGAGCGAAGCTTTATTATCTCCGTTCTCGTCAGGGTAAGGCAGCAAGAATCGCTGAGAAACTTTGATAGTTTTGAATTAAGAGATTTACGGTGTATCTTCGCGGATACACCGTTTTTTTATGCAGGAATAATGTCATTACTGTATAATGTTTTAGACTGATTAGGTTGAAAGGTTGATTTCATGGACGATATTAAGGCTGTAAACTGGTTTCCCGGACATATGCGTAAAGCATTGAATGATGTAGCCGAGAATTTAAAACTTGTAGACATTGTTTACGAGACTTGCGATGCAAGAATTCCTTTCTCAAGCAGAAATCCGGAACTTTCAAAAATTATTGGCAGCAAACCGAGAATTGTTATTTTAAATAAGGCTGATTTGGCTGACCCTAAGGAAACAGAACGTTGGATTTCCTATTTGAAATCTAACGGAGTTTCTGCAATTTCAATGGATGCCAATCATAAAAAAGGCATGGATCAGCTTTTGAAGGTTACTAAAGAGCTTTGCAGTGACCTTCTTGAAAGAGCCGCAGCAAAGGGAAGAATAGGCAGACCGATAAGAGTTATGGTAGTAGGAGTACCGAATACCGGTAAGTCTACGTTAATTAACGGCCTTTGCGGACGTAAAGTTGCCGTAACAGGTGATAAACCCGGCGTTACCAGAGCTCCGAAATGGGTAAGAACCGAAGGACAGCTTGATCTTATGGATATGCCCGGTGTTTTATGGCCTAAGATTTCCACTAAGCGTTCTCAACTTGTTTTAACCGCAACCGGTGCCGTTAAAACTGAGGTTACGGATACAGTTGAGATTTCTTATGAGACAATTAAACTTCTTCTTGAAAGATATCCTGAACTTTTGTGCGAAAGATTTAAGATTGCAAAACCGGGTGATGACGATTATATCGAAGACGATTACGAGAGATTTCTTGAAATGGCTCGAAAAAGAGGTTGTATTTTATCCGGCGGTCGTGTCGATGAAGAAAGATTTTCGAAGGTTTTCCTTGATGATTTAAGGCAGGGACGAATCGGACGAATAACTTTGGAAATGTCAGAACTATAAGGTGTTTTATGGCTAAACTTACGAAAGAACAGCTTGAGCAAAAGTTTAATGACCTTTTCGTCTATGAGACGGAAGCATATTCAAAAGGTGTAACTTATGTTGCGGGAATCGATGAAGCGGGAAGAGGCCCTTTGGCAGGTCCTGTGGTAGCGGCTGCCTGCATTTTAAATCCCGATAAACCGATTTTGGGTCTTGATGATTCTAAGAAACTGACCGAGAAAAAGAGGGAAGAGCTTTTCGTTGAGATTAAGGAAAAAGCCATCGCATACGCAATAATTCGTAAAGAGGCCGATTTAATAGATGAAATAAATATTCTTGAAGCGACGAAGCAGGCAATGAGAGATTGCGTATCCAATCTTCCGATTAGACCTGAATTGTTACTTATCGATGCCGTAAATCTTGACGGTACGGGTGTTCCTGTTATACCTATTATTAAAGGTGATGCCAAGTCTAATTCAATTGCGGCCGCATCAATTCTTGCTAAGGTTACAAGGGATCATATAATGATTGATTACGATAAAGAGTATCCGGAATACGGTTTTGCCAAGCATAAGGGTTACGGCACGAAAGATCATTATGAAGCTATAAGAACGTACGGTAAATCACCGATTCACAGAAACAGCTTTTTAAAAGTCATACATTGAGATTAATTATTCGGTTATAGATTATTGTTTTTCAGATACTCCTTTCTCTCCTTCAAATAGGTGGCGATTAGGAATACATCTATAAATATCATTACACCGAATATACCGATTGCGTATCTGTTAATGCTGTTTTGCTGGTCGGATATGTAACCTTCGTAGGAATTGTTCAGAATATTTTTTGAATTGTTTTTATCAATTGCAAAATCCTGTATATCCTTAGGGTAATGTTTTTGGCTGTAAGTATGTTCGAAAGTTGAACCTTGATATTCTATTTCGTAAGTGCAGCTGTAAGACGAATTGTCACTGTCTTCGTAACTTCCGGTGTCAGCGTAATAAGTGTAATCAATTAAAGTACCTTTAACATCAGTCCATTCTGTTTGTTTAATAGGTTCCATATGATTATCAATTGTGCGTTTAATAAATGTGAAACCCCATGTGCATAATGCTGCCAACAAAACTATAACAATAATGTTTCCTATTAAACTTGGTTTTCTTGCTTTCATATTATTTTCCTCTCTGGGTCTTACTTACTCTTAATGCTGTCCATAAATTTGTCAAAATCCTTCCATTTTCTGGCTGAAGTTAAGCAATTTATCGCCAAAACCAATTCAAGAATTAAAACGATAACCGTAATAATTACCACAAATTTTAAACTTGCTTCGGATGTATTATTTTTGAAATCTTCTATTGAAGAACTGATAAACTCATTCGGATCTTTCTTATTTATCGAAAACGTTGTCCGCTCGTCATAAGGTCTTCTTTGCTCGCTTAAAGTAACGTTATATGTTTTGTTTTTATACTCATATGTATATTGGCAAATATAATGGTATTCGATTTTGGATTCTTCGACATAATATGTCTCGCCCCAGTTATTGGTTTCTTTATTTTTTTCGGTGACAACTTTGCTTTCTTCCGTATAGTCCACAAGATAGGCATCAACTTCAACCCACTTGGTATCGTTGGCTTTCTTCATTTGAGTTTGCTGATAAACGCCTATAGCGATATAGCATCCGAGAAGAAGAACTAACAGTAAAGCTCCGCTTACTATGTTTTTTACTATGGTCTTTTTAAAAGCATTCATAACGTTTCACCTCTGAAATCTTCAAAAATTAAAAATTTTGAGTAGTATAAATCATTCTGTCCCGACACCGTGATTATAGCATAAGCAACATATGTAATAATTTCCCGAAAAACAGTAATAGAACGACTTATTTAGTAATGTAATGCACTTATTTACACCGACTTTATCACTTGTTTTCGTGCTTTAATTCGAATAACGAGAGGAGGTCACTTATGAATAACAAGTATGTCGGTGAATTGGGAGAAGAAACAGTTGCAAGAATACTTAAGAATAAAGGTTTTAAAATAATCGCCAGGAATTTCGGGGTTCATAATGTTGGTGAGATTGATATTGCGGCGATAAATGATGATAAACTTTTGATTGTTGAAGTTAAGACACGGCATAAAAGAAATGTAGGAGGAAACTATCCCATCGAGAATGCCGTGAACTATAAAAAGCGTTTTAAAGTAAAGAAAACAGCGGACTACTTAATTGAGAAGTATAAGCTTTATAATCTTAATATATACTTTCTATCTGCATTCGTTACCTATAACAGCGGAGGTTTAATACAAAATGTAGAATTTGAAAGCTTCTTATGAAATCTCGTTGATGTTTTCTTGCATATTAATTATAATAATTCAGGCTTTTATATAGATTTGTATATCAAAAATGAAATTTTGAAAATTCGAACTCTCAAAATTGCGGAGGAACAGATGAAAAGTTATAAGGAAATGTCTAAAGCAGAATTGCTTAACGTTAAGTCAGAACTTTTGAAAGAGTATGACGAGTTAAAAGGTTTAAATCTCAACCTTAATATGCAGAGAGGAAACCCTTCTCCGGATCAGCTTACATTGAGTAACGATCTTTATGAGGGACTTTTCGAGGATACCGGATTTAAAGCTTCCGACAATTCCGATTGCAGAAACTACGGTGTTCCGTTCGGTATTCCTGAGGTAAGAAAGCTTTTTGCAGATATTTTGGGCACCAAGTCCGATAACGTTATTATAGGTAATTCTTCAAGCCTTAATATGATGTTCGACCAGCTTTCAAGAAGCTGTCTTTTCGGTGAGCATAATTCAAAGACTCCTTGGATGAATATGGAGGGAAGAAAGTGGCTTTGCCCGGCTCCGGGTTACGACAGACATTTTAAGGTAACACAGACTTTGGGTTTTGAGCTTATTCCTGTTCCTATGACGCCAAACGGTCCTGATATGGATATCGTTGAGAAGCTCGTAGCTGAAGACGACAAGGTATTGGGTATGTGGTGTGTTCCTTTGTACAGTAATCCTGACGGATATGTATATTCCTATGAAACTTGTAAGAGACTTTGCTCCATGAAGACTGCTGCCGAGGATTTCAGAATTTTCTGGGATAATGCTTATGTTGTTCATCATCTTTATAATGAGGTTGAAAACCAGGGCAAACTTCCTGATATTTTGGCTTTGTCTGAAGAATGCGGAAATCCTGACAGATTTTACGAATTTGCTTCCACATCTAAGATTACTTTGGCAGGAAGCGGTCTTGCTTGTATGGCTGCAAACGAGAATAACCTTGCCAAGGCTAAGAGCATTATGAGTGTTCAGACTATCTGTACAAATAAGGTAAATCAATTGGCTCACGCCAGAATGCTTCCTGATTTTGATGCCGTTAAATCCCGTATGAGTAAGCATGCCGATATCTTAAGACCAAAGTTTGAGACGGTTCTTAAGGTTCTTGATGATAAGCTTTCAGGTCTTGATATTGTTTCTTGGAATAAGCCGAAGGGCGGTTTCTTTGTAAGTGTTTATGTTCTTCCTGGTACAGCTAATGAGGTTGTAGCTATGTGTAAAGATTTAGGTGTTGCTTTGACTCCTGCAGGTGCTACTTATCCTTACGGTAAAGATCCTTCTGATTCAAATATCAGATTTGCTCCAAGCTTCCCATCCTTGCAGGATATTGAGTCTGCTGTAAATGTATTTACACTTTGTGCTAAAATTGCAGCAGTGAATAAATTGACGGAGGAGAACTAAATGAATAACGATTCTTACGTAAGTCCGCTTAATCAACGTTACGCAAGTAAAGAAATGCAGTACATCTTTTCGCCTGATAAGAAGTTTAAGACATGGCGTTTGATGTGGATTGCTTTGGCAGAGTCGGAGAAGGAACTCGGTCTTCCTATTACGCAGGAGCAGATTGATGAGTTAATTAAGAATAAAGACGATATTAACTATGATGTTGCTGCACGTGAAGAGAAAATCAGACGTCACGATGTAATGGCTCATGTTCATGCATACGGCGAACAGTGTCCTAATGCCAAGGGTATTATTCATTTGGGTGCTACTTCATGTTATGTTTGTGATAACACAGATATTATTTTGATGCGTGAGGCTTTGACTCTCACAAGAAAGAGACTTGTTAAGTGTATAAAACTCCTTTCGGAATTCTGTAACGAGTATAAGGCTCTTCCTACATTGGGCTATACACATTTTCAGCCTGCACAGATGGTTACAGTAGGTAAGAGAGCATCGCTTTGGCTTCAGGATTTGGTTTTCGATCTTGAGGAAATTGAGCAGGTATTATCTTCTCTTAAGATGCTTGGTTGTAAGGGCACTACAGGTACTCAGGCAAGTTTCTACGATCTTTTTAACGGAGACCACGAGAAGTGCATTATGCTTGATAAGAAGATAGCTTCCAAGATGGGCTTTGAATCTTCTTATTACGTATCCGGTCAGACATATTCACGTAAGGTTGATACAAGAGTATTAAATGCTCTTTCTTCAATCGCTCAGAGTGCTCATAAATTCAGTAATGATATCAGACTTTTGCAGCATATGAAGGAGATTGAGGAGCCTTTCGAGAAGACACAGATCGGTTCATCTGCAATGGCTTATAAGAGAAATCCTATGAGATCCGAAAGAATTGCATCTCTTTCACGTTATGTTATCTGTGATTCCATGAATCCTGCAATGACGGCTGCAGAACAGTGGTTCGAGAGAACTTTGGATGATTCTGCAAATAAGAGAATTTCCGTTCCGGAAGCTTTCTTGGCTGTAGATGCAATCCTCGGAATTTACGCTAATGTAGTTTCAGGTCTTGTTGTATATCCTAATATGATTAACAGACATATTAATGATGAACTTCCGTTTATGGCTACTGAGAACATCATGATGGAGGCTGTTAAGCGCGGCGGTGACAGACAGGTTCTTCACGAGAAAATCAGAGTTTATTCCATGGAAGCAGGTTCTGTAGTTAAAAACGAAGGCAAGCCTAACGATTTGCTCGAGAGAATTGTTAAGGATGACGCTTTCGGTTTGACCGAAGATGATTTGGCAGGCTTACTTGATCCTAAGCTTTATATCGGTCGTTGCCCTGAGCAGGTTGATACATTCTTAAACGAGTGCGTTTATCCTGTTCTTGAGGCTCACAAGGCTGATTTGGAAGTAGAAGACGTTGAATTAAACGTTTGATTATCGGGACATAATATTGCATTATTTAAGCGTGCCCATTAAACCGGGCATGCTTATTTTTTGAGAAAAGGCTTTTACGATGATTTATTTTGATAACAGTGCAACAACCAAGACTTCTCCTACGGTTGCGGCCAAAATTTATGAGAATTTAACCGACGATAACGCTTTCGGAAATCCGGGATCTCTTCATAAGCTCGGATCAAAGGCTTCGTCTCTTTATTCGAAGGCCAGAATGTCACTGGCTGATAATCTCGGCTGTAAAACATCCGAACTCTATTTCACTTCCTGCGGTACGGAATCTGCGAATACGGCGATTTTAGGTTTTATGGCAAGAAACGTAAGAAACGGTAATAAGATTATTTCTACCAAAACCGAACATAAGGCAACTCTGGAAGTTTTAAATAAGCTTTCTAAAGAGGGCTATAACGTAGTATATCTTCCTGTAAAAAAAGACGGTAAGCCTGATTTGGAAGTGCTCGAAAACGAGCTCGATTCGGATACCGCTTTGATGTGCTTTACACACGTAAATAACGAGACGGGAAGTATTCTGCCGCTTAAAGAAATAACGGATATCAGAAAAAAGAAGAACCCAAAGACGGCTCTTTATCTTGATTGCGTTCAGTCTATGGGTAAGCTTGATATTAAGCTTAATGAATTCGGTGTCGATTTGGCGTCGTTTTCGGGACATAAAATACACGCTGTTAAAGGGGTAGGTCTTCTTTATGTTAAAGCCGGCATTCGTATCGAACCTTTAATTTGGGGCGGCGGTCAGCAGGATAACATGAGATCGGGAACGCAGAGTATTATGCTTGCTCAAAGTATTGATTTTGCTTTATCCGAGGCTTTGGAAAATCATGACGAGAGTCTTAAAAATGTTACTGAGATTAATAATTTCCTTCGTGAGGAACTTATCAAACGTGATGCACAGGTTTTGTCTCCTGATGACGCTCTTCCTTATGTGTTAAACGTGTCTTTTAAGGGCTTTGAATCCGAAACAATGCTTCATTGTTTGGAAATGTACGATATTTATGTATCTACTGTATCTGCTTGTTCTTCCAAACAAAAGAAGGTAAGTTATGTTCTTTTGGAATCAGGAGTTGACAGAAAAACGGCAGCCAATGCTGTAAGATTAAGTTTCTCGCGATATAATACTATGGCTGAAGCAGAAGAATTTATTAAAGCAGTCGACGAAATATATAAGAAATACTTGGTTAAGAGGTAAATATGGCTAGTAACGTAATTCTTGCAAGAATGGGTGAAATCACTCTCAAAGGACTTAACAGAGGTAAGTTTGAAATACAGCTTAAGGGTAATCTTAAGTACAGACTTCGTAACTTCGGTAAGCTCGACATCTATCAAAGTCAGAGCCGCATCTGGATTGAGGCTAAAGAAGAGGGTAATCCTTATTTTGCCGATGACGAGAAAACAGGTGAGATTTTGACTGCCGTAACTCAGGTTTTCGGTATTGTATCAGCAAGCCTGGCAGTTAAATTTCAGGGCGGTATGGATGAAATCTATAACGAATCCGTTGAATATGTTAAGCGTCTTCTTGATAAGAATCCTGATTACAAAACATTTAAGGTTGAAGCTAAGCGCGGAGATAAATCCTTCCCATATGCTTCACCCGATATCTGCGCTATGGTAGGCGAGAAAATTCTCGATGCTTTCCCTGAATGTTCCGTTGATGTTAAAAAGCCGGATTTTATTCTTAACGTTGAAGTACGTGAGTTTAATTATATATATGCCGGAAAAGTTATGGGTCACAGAGGTCTTCCTGTAGGAACAGCCGGTAAGGGTATGCTTTTGCTTTCTGGCGGTATTGATAGTCCGGTTGCAGGATATATGATGGCAAGCAGAGGTATGCAGCTTGAGGCAGTTTATTTTCACTCATATCCTTATACCAGCGACGAAGCGAAGCAGAAGGTTATAGATCTTGCCAAGATTGTTTCAAGGTTTGCCGGCCATATGACTTTACATGTTGTTGATTTTACTCAGATTCAGCTTGATATGGTAAATAACAGTAACCAGGAGATGATTACCGTTACCATGAGAAGAGTAATGCTTCAGATTGCCGAAAAACTTGCAGAACAGAGGGGCTGCGGCTGTCTTATTACGGGCGAATCTTTAGGTCAGGTTGCAAGTCAGACGTTGGAAGCCATTCAGTTTACGAATGAAGTGGTAAAACTTCCGATTTTTAGACCTCTAATCGGTATGGACAAGCAGGATACCTGCGATCTTTCCCGTAAAATAGGTGCTTTCGAGACATCAATTCTTCCATATGAAGATTGCTGTACCGTTTTCGTTGCAAAACATCCGAAAACACACCCAAAGCGCAAAGACATTGTCGATGCAGAAGCAAACCTTGATATCGCAAAGATGGTAGAAGACGGTGTTAAAGGCACCGAGATGATAGAAATTTAATCCTATGAAGACCGGAAAACTTACAAACGAGCAATTACAGACATTGATTTTGGATAAACTTCCGAAGCTTTCTCCGACTACATTGGTAGGCGCCAATATCGGAGCCGATTGCGCATGGCTTAATCTCGGAGATAAACTTCTCGTAACATCTTCCGATCCGATTACGGCAGGAGGACTTGAATCAGGTACTTTGGCGATTCACGTTTCATCCAATGATATTGCCGCTTGCGGCGTTAGGCCTTCAGGCATTTTGATAGTAGTAATTGCACCGACTTATGCTACGGAAGACGATTTAACCAAGGTGGTCGAGGATGCAAGCCGTGAAGCTTCCAAACTCGGAATAGATATAGTCGGCGGACATACAGAAGTATCAGATACGGTAAATAATTTTGTTGTTATCACAACCGCTTTCGGCATTGTTGACAAGTCTCATCCGGTTCCTTTCGGTAAGGCAAAAATCGGCGACAAGCTTATAATGACAAAAACCTGCGGTATCGAGGGCAGTTATATTGCTGTTAAAGAGCATTCGGATAAGCTTATCGGAAAGGTTTCCGAAGACGTCTTAAACAAGGTTTCACAGTACGGCGATTTGATTTCCGTAGTTCCGGAAGGTTCGGTTGCCGGAGAACTTATAAACAAGGATATGACCAAGAATGATAAGGGCTTTTATTATGGTGCCGTAAATCTTATGCACGACGTAACCGAGGGCGGTGTTTTGGGAGCATCTTATGAGATGGCTGATTTCTCGGGTCTTGG
This sequence comes from Saccharofermentans sp., assembly GCA_045598625.1. Classification (GTDB taxonomy): domain Bacteria; phylum Bacillota; class Clostridia; order Saccharofermentanales; family Saccharofermentanaceae; genus Saccharofermentans. Next base: position 5,677 of record JAZLML010000069.1, on the reverse strand, counting down.
TATCAAAGTCTATGAGAACAGTATCCCTATGACCGAAGAAACAAAAGAAATTTGTAAGGCTCTTTCGTTAAATCCTCTGAGACTTATTTCTTCGGGTTCTCTTTTAATGGCTTCGTCCGAATCAGACAGAGTGCTCGAGACTTTAAGAAATGACGGAATTGAATGTACGGTTATCGGTGAGTTTATCGAAAACGGTTATGTTTTGATAGACGCGAACGGCAACGAAGAGGAACTTTTGCCTCCGTCTGCCGATGAAATATATCGAATCTGATGGCTTCTATGTGAGTTCTTTCAATCAAATAAACAGATTTATTTTGCCTTAATTTTGGTTTTTGTCGGTAATCTGCTGTGGTTTACTGTTATGTAGTATTTTGAGTTGAAGGTAAGTCTATGAAAAAGAATGACGGACTGTTAAATTTAGTATTTGTTTACATAGGAATCGCACTGGTTATTTTGTTTTTGGTATTTATACCTTGTGTTTCCAAGACTGTTTCCATGATTAAAGGCAGTGAAGTTAAGATTTCCAAGATTGAAAACCTTGGTACCTGTTCTTATACCAAGTCAACGGTAAGATCGCTTAAGCATTTGAACTATGAGTTCTATCTTGTATATGAAGCAGATTCGGATAACGCTTATATTGTTAATGCTTCCGATTTGTGGTGTTTTTCTTACATAGTTAACGGTTTCCCGGACGAGAACGGTATTACTATACGAAATAATGCAGTTACGATTGAAGATTCCAAAGTTACCGATTACTTAAAATCTCAAATCAGCGGGAAAAATGTTAATGTAGTGGGGGACTGCCAAAGCTGTATCGTTGTTTACAGTTCGGCTTTTGTCGTTTTATCCGTTGTATCTGCTTTGATTATAGTAACGGACTTACTTTTTTTAATACTTTATGTTCGCAAAAATTATGAAACCGACTATTCTTTGTCTTTAGTCGGATTTTTGGTGCTTTCGATGGTTTTCGTTGTGTTAATCGGAGTATATCTGCATTTTGTTCAGTATTACCTGTAGCTGTACATTATCGAAAACGTTGTGAATGGCAATAATGTCTTTAATGTGTCAGTAAATATATCTTCTTATTATAAGAATTTATGCATAATTTCTATTTACCTTACAGGTTTAAAACGGTATATTAATTAGGTTGAATTCTATTTTTTTAATATACACGGAGGATATGTTTATGTACGAACATATTAAAGCACAGGATCCTGAACTTTATTCAGCAATTATGTCAGAACTTAACAGACAGAGAACAAAGATCGAGCTTATCGCTTCCGAGAACTTTGTATCTGAAGCAGTACTTGAGGCTGCAGGCTCTGTTTTAACCAATAAATATGCTGAAGGTTATCCTGGAAAGAGATATTACGGCGGATGTGAATTCGTTGACATTGCTGAGCAGCTTGCTATCGACAGAATTAAGCAGCTTTTCGGTGCTGAGCATGTAAACGTTCAGCCACACTCCGGTGCTCAGGCTAATACAGCTGTTTATTTTGCTGTTCTTAAGCCTGGTGACAGAATCCTCGGTATGGATTTGTCTCACGGCGGTCACCTTACACACGGTATGAAACTCAATGTTTCCGGTAAGACATATGAGTCTGATTTCTATCAGGTTGATAAGGAGACAGGTTGCATCGATTATGATGCAGTTCTTGCAAAGGCTAAAGAGTTTAAGCCGAACATTATCGTTGCAGGTGCATCTGCATATCCTAGAATTATTGACTTTAAGAAGTTCAGAGAGATTGCTGATGAGGTTGGTGCATATTTGTTTGTTGATATGGCACACATCGCAGGTCTTGTTGCTGCAGGTTTGCACCCGAATCCGGTTCCATATGCTGACTTCGTTACAACTACAACACATAAGACATTGAGAGGTCCACGCGGCGGTATCATTATGTGTAAGGAAGAATACGCTAAGAAGATTGATTCCGCTGTATTCCCTGGCCAGCAGGGCGGTCCTTTGATGCACATCATTGCAGGTAAAGCTGCTGCATTTAAGGAAGCTTTGTCACCTGAGTTCAGAGAATATGCCAATAACATCGTAAAGAATGCCAAGGCTATGTCCGAGCAGCTACTTAAGAGAGGTGTTAACCTTGTATCCGGCGGTACGGATAATCACCTTATGCTTATTGACTTGAGAGGTACAGGCGTTACAGGTAAGGAACTTCAGAACAGACTTGATGATTGCAACATCACAGCCAATAAGAATACAATTCCTTTTGATCCTGAGAAGCCTTTCGTAACATCCGGTGTTCGTATCGGTACACCTGCCGTTACTTCAAGAGGTATGAAGGAAGAGGATATGGTTGTTATTGCTGACTGTATCGCAGATTGTATCTTTGATTATGAGAATAAGAAGGATTCTGTTTTGGCTCGTGTAGCTGAACTTACAGCTAAGTATCCTTTGTATCCTGATATCAAGTAATTTAACCCGATTTACTTTTGGTGGAGTTTCTATGGACGATGAATTGATGAGACAACCGTTGGCCTACAGAATGGCTCCGCGCGACTTGGACGAGTATATCGGCCAGGAACATATTATCGGTAAAGGAAAAATGTTAAGAAGGATGATTGAGGCAGACCGTCTGTCTTCAATCATCCTTTTTGGTCCTCCGGGAGTAGGAAAGACTGCTCTTGCACGACTTATTGCAAATAAAACCAGTTCTAATTTCCGGAAACTTAATGCCGTTACAAGCGGTGTTTCCGATATTAAGCAGGTAGTGACCGATAGCCAAAATCCGCTTCTGTCCGCAGGCAAGAAAACGGTTCTTTTTATTGATGAGATTCATAGATTTAATAAGCTTCAGCAGGATGCTTTGCTTCCTTATGTTGAGGACGGAACCATTATTTTGATTGGTGCTACCACTGAAAATCCTTTTTTCGAAGTTAATAAAGCTTTGGTATCAAGATCTACGATATTGCAGCTTAAGCCTTTAACCAACGACGATATAGTTAGGATTTTGAAAAACGCCGTAACCGATAAGGAGCGCGGCTACGGAAATATCGCTGTAAATATCGGTGACGACTGCTATAACATTATTGCCGAGATGTCAGGCGGTGATGCAAGAAATGCTTTAAAGGCTTTGGAACTTGCGGTTATTACCACTCCGCCGAATAAGGACGGTACTATCGTTATTGACAGAGATGTAATTGCCGATTGTATGCAGAAAAAGACGCAGACTTTTGATAAAGACGGCGAAAACCACTATGACAACATAAGCGCCATGATTAAATCCATGCGCGGCTCGGATCCTGACGCAGCGGTTCTTTATTTGGCAAGAGCTTTGGCAGCCGGCGAAGATATTGAGTTCTTGGCAAGACGTATTATTATTTGCGCTGCAGAGGACGTAGGCCTTGCCAATCCTAATGCTTTGCTTATTGCAAACGCAGCCTATCAGGGAATTATGCAGGTAGGTATGCCTGAAGCAAGGATTCTATTATCGGAAGCTTGTATTATTGTTGCATCTTCTCCTAAATCCAATGCGTCGTATCTGGCTATTAATAATGCTTTGGCAGACGTTGAGAGCAAGGATACAGGTTCTGTTCCGTTACATTTAAGAAACGCGCCTGCAGAAGGTATGAAGGACTTGGGTTACAGCATCGGTTATATTTATCCTCATGATTATCCGGGGCATATGGCAAAACAACAGTACATGCCTGATAAGATGCTCGGAACAACATACTATGAACCTACGGATATCGGATATGAGAAGAAAATTGCGGAATATTTGAAAATAGTTAAAGATTTGAATAAATAATTATCGAGTGCGTAACATTTGTTACGCACTCATCTTTTGCATGATTTATTGTAGTAATGCAAAAATAAATAGACTAAATATAAAAGAGGGATATAACATTGAACAGAATTTATTTGGATAATGCGGCTACAACCAAGGTTCGTCCCGAGGCCATTGCCGCTATGAACGTTGCTTTAACCGAAGTATACGGAAATCCTTCTTCCATCTATGAAGAAGGTGAGTCGGCTAAAGCTCTTATGGAAGATGCACGTAAAAGAATAGCTTCCTGCCTTAATGCCGATCCTAACGAGATTTATTTCACATCCTGCGGTTCCGAGGCAGATAACTGGGCAATTAAGGGTGCAGCATTGAAGTACGGTGCAACAAAGAAGAAGATTATTACTTCCAAGATTGAGCACCACGCTATTTTACATACCTGCGAGTCTTTGGCAAAGCAGGGTTTTGAAATTGTTTATCTTCCTGTAGACGAATACGGTAAGGTAAGTGTAGAGGATTTGAAAAAAGAGTTGGACGATAACACTCTTATCGTTTCCATTATGACAGCCAACAACGAGATTGGTACAATTCAGCCTATTAAAGAACTTGCAGCTGTTTGTAAGGAAAAGAAAGTTTTGTTCCACACTGACGCCGTTCAAGCATGCGGTTCAATCAAGGTTGACGTAAAAGATATGGGTGTCGATATGCTTTCTCTTTCCGGTCATAAGCTTCACGCCCCTAAGGGTGTCGGACTTCTTTATATTCGCAAAGGCGTTCAAATCGGAAACTTTATGGACGGCGGTGCACAGGAAAGAAGAAAGAGAGCAGGTACCGAGAACGTTCCTTACATTCTTGCTTTGGCAGAGGCTTTTGAACTTGCCTGCAAGGAAATGGAAGAGTCTTCAAGAAGAATTTCAGATATCAGAGATTCTCTTATTAAAGAAATTGAGGATCAGATTCCTTACTGCAGACTAAACGGACACAGAACTGACAGACTTCCGGGTAATGTTAACTTCTCATTTAACTTTATCGAGGGTGAGTCAATGCTTTTGCTTCTTAATGCAAACGGTTTTGCTTGTTCTTCGGGTTCTGCCTGCACATCAGGATCTCTGGATCCTTCACATGTACTATTGGCAATCGGTTTGAAGCATGAAGTGGCTCACGGTTCTCTTCGTATTTCAATCGGTAAATTTAATACTAAAGAGGAAGTTATGTCTATTGTTCCGGTTCTTAAGGGAATCGTACAAAGACTTCGTGATATGAGTCCTTTGTACGAGGATTTCATGAACGGAAGAGAAATGCAGCAGGGAACCTGCTGGAGATGCGGCGAGAACGGCTGCAATTAATTAGCGAGAAGAGAGGTAGAAATTATGTATTCTGATAAAGTTATGGATCATTTTATGAATCCGAGAAATGTAGGTGAGATTGAGGACGCTAATGCAATCGGTACAGTCGGTAACGCTAAGTGCGGCGATATTATGAAGATGTACCTTAAGATTGAGGACGATGTTATAGTTGATTGTAAGTTTAAGACTTTTGGTTGCGGAAGTGCCATCGCAACATCTTCAATGGCAACCGAGATGATTAAGGGAAAGACAATCGGTGAAGCTCTTACTCTTACAAATAAAGCTGTAGCTGAGGCTTTGGACGGTTTGCCGCCTGTAAAAATGCACTGTTCTTTGCTTGCCGAGCAGGCTGTTAAAGCTGCATTGAAGGAGTATTTCGAGGAGCGCGGCGGTATTCCTGAGGAGTATGCAGAGCACTTTAAGGTTCTTGCCGAGGATGAACATGATTACGAGGAAGAAGAGTAAACTTTATTTTTGAATATTGAAAAGGTGCTGTCTCAAATTCCGCGAAGTCTGCTTAGTATAGATTTGACAGAATTTCATTTTCTATACTACATTTAAGAAAAGCGTATAGAAAGGCGCGAAAGTATCTCA
>JAZLML010000068.1:0-77841 GCA_045598625.1 Saccharofermentans sp. | reverse complement strand
TTAGGATAGCAAGCGGGAATCCTCGGTTCTTCAAGTGCCGAGATGAAAGTGCCTGAACGCAAGAAAAATCGCGGGTTTGTTGGGCATAAAATCAGAACATATTTTCGATTTTTCTTGTGTTTTTCTATATCTTATGGTATACTATGTGTATGAAAGATAACCTTATTTATTACCGCACATCAGTGTGCAATATTAATTACCATGTGGTATGGTCGGTTAAGTACAGACGAAAGGTTCTGACCGGGGAAGTGGAAACATACCTTAAGGAACTTGTTCAGCAGATTGCAGAAGATAAAGGATTTACCGTACAACTGTTTGAATGCGGCGAATGTGATCATGTTCACTGTTTCGTAACTGCCCCACCAAAGCTTTCTGTCACTGATATAGTGAAGTATCTTAAGGGAATCTCAGGACGTAAGCTGTTTGAGAAGTTCCCATGGCTACGGCAGAAACTGTGGAAGGGCGAGCTTTGGAACCATTCATACTATTGTGAGACCATTGGTTCTGTATCAGAGGAGAATATCCGTCGGTATATAGAGCACCAGAGCAAATCGTACTAGAACAGGGGGAGAGAAACATGCTGTTATCACATGAGACCATAATCAAAACTGATACTGTTTCATCAAATATCATAGGTCACATGTGTTATGCGGCCTCAAAGCTTTGGAATGTCTGCAACTATGAGAGGAACAACTATAAGAAACTCGGCCTTTGCAAGTATCCTGACTGGTATTATCAGAAGTCGGTACATAAGGACAACATATGGTACAAATCTCTTCCATCACAGACAGCACAGGAAGTATGTAAGCTTCTTGATAAGGCATGGAAGTCGTTTTATAGTCTTCAGAAAACCGGAGGAATTATAAATCCGAAACCACCTCGTTATAAGCAGTCAGGAATAGTAATAACCTACATACAGAAGGGTATTGTTCATGAAAAAGGTTCCGATACGGTACGCTTGTCGCTTCCGAAAGGATTGAAGGTATATATGTTATCCGCCTATGGCATCGATAACAACTATCTTTTTCTGAAAAATGTTCTTTTTCAGGATATCGATGTCATAAAGCAGATAAAGATATATCCGCCTGAGGAAGATGGATGTTGCAGACTTATAGTCATCTATGAAATACCTGACGCGAAGGAACTGGGCGATAACGGCAGATACCTTTCCATAGACCTTGGTCTGCATAACCTTATGACCTGTTATGATAACAGCGGAAAGAGCTTTATCATAGGACGCAGGTATCTTGCAATAACCCATCATTATGATAAGGAGATTGCAAGAGTTCAGTCGCAGTGGGCAAAAGTTCAGGCATCAAAGGGAGTGAAGTACCCCAAGCCTTCGAAGCACCTGGTCAGACTATATGAGGATAGAAGACATGCGGTTAAGGACTATCTTCATAAGATGACAAGGCATGTGGCTGATTACTGCAGAGACAATTCAATAAACAGTGTTGTCATAGGTGATATCACCGGAATTCGTAAGGATAATGACCTTGGTCGAAGAATCAACCGGCAGCTTCACAGCTTGCCCTATGCACAAATTTATACCATGTTGGAGTATAAGTTGAAACTTTACGGAATCAGACTGATAAAGCAGGAGGAGTCGTATTCGAGTCAGTGTTCACCAAAGGCTGAAGAGGTATCGAAGAAGTATGCCGAAAGACATAACAGAATAGAACGTGGTTTGTATACCGAAGAAAAGCAAGCGTATAACGCGGACGCAGTGGGAGCTTATAACATCTTAAGAAAGTATTGCATAACATCCGGCAATGATATAACCTTGCCTGTATTTGGTCTGAGTAATCCTGAAATGATAAAAGTAGCTGTGTAACCCGAATGGGTAGCAGTAAGGGTGTTATGGACGCACCTCGGGACCTACGCGGCGAAGCTGCGCGCACCTGATGCTCGGTAATTCAATTGCCGATGTAGTTCACGACTTTCGGTGTATGCTTTAACTATCCTTGAGTTACCATTGAAGAAAACCCACGTCAGAGATGAGGCGGCTGAGCTTTATTGTGAGTTTTACGGTAAAATGCTGCCGAAACTTATGTACAAAGTGAATGTAAAACGAATTGACTCTTTATGATACTATTCTGATATGGGGAAGATATTAATTTGAGATGAGGTGTTCTTTAAATGGACTTTAGAAATCTTACAATAGACGACTTTAAAAAGAATTACTATAACAGATACGGTACTGTATTTTTAACCATCTGTATCATTTGTTTTATCGTTACAATAGCATTGATTGTTTTGATGGCAGAGGGGGTCTTTGGTGATTCCCTGGATGTAGAATTTTTTGTAGCAATGCTTGTTGTTGAGTTATTCGGGTTTTGTTCGATAATATTTCTTGTACTGGTAATTGTGTTTTCTATCAGAGGGAAAAGAGGAGCGAATGCTGTTTCTGAGTTTATACGAAATATGGGCGAAGAAAACTTCTTAAATGAGGTGCATAACGAGACTTTGCATATTTTTTCGAAAGGCCGAGATATTTATACTGTATTTACCACTAAACATATTATTGATTTGACCTCCGGAGTGTATCCTGCGAGTGACATAAGTTATGTTTATTCCATTCAGCATCACGGTAGAGGTGCTCACGCTTATATGGTTGCTTTATACTATGACGGCAGACAATGTGCTTTCGGCAGAGTTGGGCGCTATTCTAAACGGGAAACTGCAGGAATTTATAATGCACTGATTACCGTAAACAATAATCTTCTGGTAGGAAAAACCCGCGAGAATGAAATCGAACATGCAAGAAGAGTCCAGATGTATAGGAGACAATTATGATCAGAGAAATTCGCGCCGACGAGCTGGACGAACTTTTAAACCTATATTTGTTTCTTCATGAAGACGAAATCCCTGAGAATTCGGAGCACCTGAAGGATACATGGAATTCCATAGTAACGGATAAGAATCACCATATCATTGTATGTGAGATTGACGGCAAAATCGTATCAAGCGTTGTATGCGTAATTATTCCTAATCTTACAAGAAACGTAAGACCTTATGCATTTATCGAGAACGTGGTAACCCACGGTGACTACAGAGGTAAGGGTTATGCAACAGAATGCTTAAACTACGCCCGTAAGATTTCGGAAGAGAACAATTGCTATAAGATGATGCTCCTTACGGGTTCAAAAAGGGAAGAAACATTAAACTTCTATCGTAAAGCCGGTTATAACAGTGAAGATAAGACGGCATTTATTCAGTGGCTGTAAAAATCTGATTTGCTCATTACATCACGACGGCATTACTTATATAAAACGTTAATAAACAAATTTCCCGTAGATTCTTCCCAGCCGAGTGCATTATAAGTATCAGCCAAAAACAGGTCTTTAGGTTCGCCGTCTATGTAAACGAAAGATTGGCCTTCATCTATACTTATGTCGTAATGCATAGCGCCTTCGTGCCAAGCGGGGCCCTCTACAGGCGCAGGGCCGTAGTACGTAATTACTACAGTATATCCGTTAACGTCTATATCTTTCGGAAGTTCTATCGTGTGATAACCCGCATATTCAAATTCAGCATCGGTCTTAGCCAGAGATTTTCCGAACAGTCCTTCGAAAACCTCCACTTCAACTTTCATCCCCGGATTTACGATGTAGGTGCCTACGGCAGAAATCGTGCCGCTTCCTTCGTAGTAGTTGGCACAGGTAATGCCGTTCTCGGCACAGTCTTCGGTTTCTATGTTTGAACCGAAACCTTCCGTCAATGAATCGACGGCGGTATATTCATCGGATATGCTGAAAGAAGTGAAGGCTCCGATATTGGATTCGTAAGCAATTCTGTAAAAGCCGTCGTTACCGAAAAGCTCTGAGTGCGAATTCTGAGCTATCCAGGCGCCGTTTTCTTGAGCGGGAATTCTGTAGTTTTCTTTCGGAAAGTTGTCGTCCCAGCCTACAATACAAACAGCGTGATCGAGCCATTCAGTATTCGGATCGTTTAAGGTTTTAAATCCGTCATAGGTTCCGAAATCCGAACACTTGTCTACGGTATCTATTGCTATGGCACCGTTTGCGACCAATGCTTCCTTTATTTCTTCCGTAGTCGGTTCCGAGTAAGTTGTTGCATCGGTAACAACCCAGAAGGTCTCGTTGCCGCTCTCGTCCGTATTTATGAACCCGTTAGAAGCTGCACCGATTACCATCGTGTAATCACCGCCGACATCTCCTATAATCTCAGGTACAATCGGTACATATCCTTCCACATGTTCCTCATCGAAAACATCATACAGAAGGCTGTAAGGATTAATGGTAATTTCTTTCCCGTATTTAACCAAGTAATTTGACTCCATAGAGGTAGAAGCAGCCATTACCCAGCAGACGCCTTCCAACTGTTCTTTTACCGGTGTCCCCAATCCTTCTTCCGGGAGACTAAAGTACGGTCTTGAGACAATCTTTTTTATTCTCAGGCTGTCACACGAACCTAAAGACAGGCAAAAAGGTATTAAAAGAAAGGCAGAAGCTGCTTTCTTATAAAACTTTGTCTTAACGTTTCTATGTATTTTTCTCATATTTATTAACCTTTGCTTATACTTTTACTTCACCGGAAAGAACCTTCTTATAGTCCTCATAGTTCTTCTTAAGAAGCTCAGGTGTATTTAATCCGTAAGGACATTTGTTTTTACATTGTCCGCAGTTTTTGCAGTCTTTGATCTTCTTCATTTTCGATTGCCAGTTATCGTTGAGCCAGTTCTCGGAAGGGGCTCTTCTTAACATAAGAGACATTCTGGCACAGTTATTGATTTCGATTTCGGCAGGGCAAGGCATACAATAGCCGCAACCGCGACAAAATTCGCCCGATAACTGTTTCTTGTCGTTATTTATTATGCTTCTTATTTCGTCCGTCATGTGAGGCGGATTTGAAATGTAAGAAATGAACTCGTCAAGTTCTTTCTCGCGCTGTACTCCCCAAATAGGAAGAACATTGTCAAACTGTCCCGCGAAAGCGTAAGCGGCTTTTGAATTGGTGATAAGACCGCCAGCCAAAGATTTCATGGCGATGAAGCCCATATTATGTTCCTTGCAAAGACTTACCAGTTCCTCTTCCTTCTCGTCCGAAAGATAACTGAACGGGAATTGCAAAGTCTCGTAAAGCCCTGAGTAAATTGCTTCAGTGGCTACGTTAAGTCTATGATTTGTAATACCGATATGAAGGATTTTGCCTTGCTTTTTAGCTTCGAGTACAGCCTCATAAAGGCCGGTGCCGTCGCCCGGCTTAGGGCAGAAGGAAGGGTTATGAAATTGGTAAATGTCTACATGGTCGGTCTTAAGTTTTATAAGGGAAGTGTCTAAGTCTTTAAGCAAATCTTCACCTGTCAAAGCTCCGGTTTTGGTTGCGATAAAAAGTTTATCTCTTAAGCCTTCGAAAGCTTCGCCCAATTTTTCTTCACTGTCGGAATATGCTCTTGCCGTATCGAAAAAAGTGATTCCCGAATCGAAAGCTTTGCGAGTGAGAAAAACTGCATCTTCTTTACTGATTCGCTGAATAGGAAGCGCACCGAAGCCGTTCTTGTTTACCGTAATGCCCGTAGAACCTAAAGTTACCAAATCTGCCATGTGAAAATCCTCCCTTAAGTAGGTACAAAATCAATTATTGCACACATCGTTACAAACTTCACGGGTGTGAATTTTCTGTGAAACTATTATTAAATCCCTTATTTGCGGATCTTTTGAGAACTATAATGAGGATGAAAGACAACATGTGGCGGAAAGGCGGGTGACTTTTATGAAACTTATTAGAGCAGAAATAAGTGATTTACAAAGACTTAAGGCTTTCTACGACAACGTTACCGATAACACAATCGGTATGGATCAGTACTGTAGGTGGGAGAAGGGTCTTTACCCGACTTCCGATATTATCCGCGACCATATTGAGAATCATTCAATGTATATTCTGGATGAGGACAATAAAGTTTTGGGCGCAATGGCTTTGACCGAAGGTCAGGATGATTCCTACAAGACCGTAAGCTGGAACGTTAACGCCGCAGACAATGAAGTTTCTGTTATTCATATACTCGGTGTGAATCCTGCTTTGCAGGGGCTTGGTATGGGCAAGCGCATGGTTAAGTACGCGATTGATCTTTCGGCGGCACAAAACAAAAAGGCAGTTCGTCTGGATGCACTTTCGTCCAATGTTCCTGCACAGAATATGTATAAGTCCTTAGGATTTAAGTATGTCGGAACACAGAAGTTTAAGTACGATAATACGGGTTTGGCGGACTTCCTGCTTTTCGAGAAGGCACTCTGAATTAATTCTGATTTTGAATTGAATACAGATCGAATACAGATTGAACGCTTGCTGATGTAATACGAATAGGCTAAAACTTCGATTTTTCGAGATTTTAGCCTATGTTTTTTATCCTGAGACACAATAAACGACCGTCGCGACAGACGAAATAGGCTAGAATTGCTTTTTTAAACGATTTTAGCCTATATTTAACCCGTATAGATTAAATAATATTTAGAAACATTAGGTAAAAGTGATAACTCGTAGGCTAAAAACCTTAATTTTCACGATTTTAGCCTATTTCGCTTCCTCTATTTGCTAAGATCACAATTGCACACCCTGAAATGTAGGCTAAAACTTCGATTTTTCGAGATTTTAGCCTATTATACTTCTGAGACGGCCACGCTTATTTGCGCTTCTGTAAAGGTGCCTATTGTTTGCCGTGCTTTAGAACTTTAAATGCTATATAATTCGGTAGTATGAGACAGTTTAATGTTACGGGTATGTCTTGCGCCGCATGTCAGGCGCGTGTCGAAAAATCGGTATCCAAGGTACCGGGTGTAGATTCGTGTGCCGTAAGTCTTCTTACAAACAGCATGACGGTAGAGGGCAAGGCTTCCGACGAAGACATAATTAAGGCTGTTATCGATGCCGGTTACAATGCTTCGGTTAAGATTTTGAAGCAGGGAACGGATGACGGCTTGGAAGATAAAGAAACACCGATTCTGGTAAGGCGTCTGGTTTTAAGTGCGGCTTTCCTCTTGGTGCTTATGTATGTCTCCATGGGACATATGATGTTTAATTTACCGCTTCCCGGATTTCTTACCGCTAATCCGGTTCTGATTGGGATTATCGAGGCGATTTTGGCGGCTGTTATTATACTAATAAACCGTAATTTTTTTGTCTCGGGTGTACGAAGTGTTTTACATGGGTTTCCCAATATGGACACACTTGTTGCGATGGGTTCGGGAGTGTCTTATGTCTGGAGTATTTACGTTCTTATAAGTGCCGCAGTTCGAGAAGATGTTTCCGATTTATCTTGGATGAATAAGCTCTACTTCGAGTCATCCGCCATGATTTTGGTCTTGATAACAGTAGGTAAATTACTGGAGGCTTTTTCAAAGGGAAAAACAACGAATGCTCTTAAGAGCCTTATAAGCCTGGCTCCGACAAAGGCGACCGTCTTGAGAGACGGAAAAGAAACGGAAGTTTCGGCAGAGAGCGTTTCGGTAGGCGATATCTTGGTGATACGCCCCGGTGAGTCTGTTCCTGTAGACGGAAGAATAACGGAAGGTACGACCTCGGTTAATGAATCGATGCTCACGGGCGAGAGTGTCCCGGTGGATAAAACCGTCGGTGATTATGTTTCGGCAGGTACCGTGAATTTGAACGGATTTATTAAGTGCGAGGCTACGGGGGTAAGAGAAAATACGGCGCTTGCAAGGATTATTAAGCTTGTAAGTGATTCTGCCGCGACGAAGGCTCCTGCGGCAAGACTTGCGGATAAGGTGTCGGGCGTTTTCGTGCCAGTGGTATTGGGAATAGCTCTTATAACTTTGGCGGTTTGGCTTTTTATCGGAAAGACTTTGGATTTTGCATTGGCAAGAAGCATCTCGGTTTTGGTAATCAGCTGCCCTTGTGCTTTGGGATTGGCAGTTCCGGTTGCGGTCACGGTCGGAAACGGCGTAGGTGCCGGAAACGGAATTCTTTTTAAGACTGCTGCGGCTATCGAGGAGACGGGTAAGGTTGGCATAGTAGCTCTTGATAAGACGGGAACGGTAACGGAGGGCAAGCTTTCCGTAAATGAGGTTTTCGCGTCTTCAAAGTTTAGCGTCGACGATCTTCTTAAGGCAGCATTGTCGCTTGAAGTGAAAAGCGAGCATCCGATAGCGGAAGCAATAGTTAAGGAGGCCGAGAACAAAGGATTAACCCCGCAGGAGGTTACAGATATAAAAGTTCTTCCGGGAAACGGAATCTATGCAAAGCTTAACGGTAAGTTCTATGCGGCAGGCTCAATAAACTATATTAAAGCGCATTCCGAAGAAGATTCGGAAGTTTTAACTAAGGCAGACGAATTTGCATCGCGGGGATTTACTCCGGTTCTTGTTTCCGAGAACAACATATTGATGGGCGTTATTGCGGTAGCTGACAGAATAAAGAAAGACAGTAAGGCGGCCGTAGACGAATTAAAGGCAATGGGTATAAAAACCGTTATGATTACGGGTGATAACAAAAAGACGGCGGAAATTCTTGCAAAAGAATCGGGCGTGGATTTTTGTTTGGCGGAGATTAAGCCTGAGGGTAAGGATAAGGCAATCCGTAAACTTATGGATTCGGGGAAGGTCCTTATGATCGGCGACGGAATAAACGATGCTCCGGCTTTGACTTCGGCTGATATCGGAATGGCAATCGGGGCGGGAACAGACGTTGCGATAGATGCAGCTGACGTTGTTTTGATGAACGGCAGTTTAAAAGATGCCGCAGCTGCGATAAGATTAAGCAGGGCAACGAGAAGAAACATTAAGGAGAATTTGTTTTGGGCATTTTTTTATAATGTTCTTTGTATTCCGCTTGCAGCAGGTGTCTATTCATCGCTTCTCGGATGGGAATTAAACCCGATGGTGGGAGCTTTGGCTATGAGCCTTTCGAGCTTTTGTGTAGTGACCAATGCATTGAGACTTAACCTCATAGATATACGTTCGACCAAGCGCGACAGAAGATTTAACAGTGTTACAAATATTGATATTACGGACTTTAAAGATTTGACGGAGGATTTGACCATGACTAAGACAATCATCATAGAAGGCATGATGTGCGAGCACTGCGAGGCACACGTAAGGAAGGCTTTGGAGGCAATAAACGGTGTCGAGAAGGCAATACCGAGTCATAAAGACGGTAAGGCTGTTGTAACTTTCTCGGGTGAAGTCGATAACGACGTTTTAAAGTCAGTCGTAGAGGAAGAGGGTTATACGATAATTGATATTATCTGATAAGCCTCATTTTTGATGTGTTTTTTAAATACGTATCGAGATTAAGTTTCGCAGATACAAACGTTTGATATTCAAAGCAAGTGTGTTACACTGAAACGGTCCAAACGGCCGTTTCTTTTTCGGTCTAAAAAATCAGGGGGAAGTATTATGAAATCATTAAAAGAAATGCTTGATGCCATGAAGCCTGACGCTGTGCAAAAAATGCTTGGTAAAGACAACGTTTCCGCACAGTTTTATGAAGCTTTTAAGCAGGAGCTTGATGCAGGAAACATTCAGGAATTTACAAAACAGAAGATTGTAATCACAAACAGCTTTATTTGCGACTACGGTAGTTTTGTTTTAAGAATCGGAAGAACACTTCTCATTCGTCCGCTTAACTCCATTGCAAAGGCATACAGAACTACAATTATTAACGGTCAATATAATTTTGACTTTGTAAGTATTAAGTTGGATTACTTTAACCGAGGTTGTGATTACTTGAACATGCAATCAAGAAAAGGTAAAGATATAAGTGTTTATGATGAGGTTTTGGACGTTCTTAAGCCAATAGTACAACAAAATGCTGCTTTAGCTGCCAATGCTCAGGTTCAAAACGAGCAGATTCAGGGAGGTGTCTGATATGGTTATTGTTTACGGAACAAGAAAGAAAATAAAGATTGACAGAGATCTCGGAAGAATGACTTGTACCAACTGCGGTTATGACGTAAATGCTTCTTTGGCTCACGAATCCTGCTATGCGCATTTCTGTTATATTCCTGTTTTCCCATATACGGGAATTCGTATGAGGTTTTGTCCGAACTGCGGTATAATGGAGACGCTTACGAAGGAAGAGTTTAAAGAGATTAAGAATCAGCCTTCGTAATATTCTTTGAGTACTGTAAGGAGGTTTTTTATGAAGATGTATAAAATTACTTCAGCCATTTTTTATTTGGCAGCAATATTGGCAGGCATTAATTCAATTTTTGGTTTTACTAATTCACAAGACACTCGAGCTTGGATTTGGCTCACAGTATGTGCTTTGTTTATTATTGCAGGTAGTTGCTGGCTTGCAAAAGCTAAGAAAACTTCCGACTCGGATAAGAAATAAGGATACTTATTTCTTTGCATTTATAGAGGTTTACAAAAATGTTCTCGTTTTTTTATAAAAGCGGGAACATTTTTTGTTTTGAGTTCGTCTGTTAAGTATGAACCTTACAGGGGAAAAGGAGATATTTATATGAAATTACATGAGAAAGCAGTTGCATCTGTATTACTTTTGACAGTTCTTCTTACAGGATGCAGTGGTAACACAAAGAAAGCAAATGAGACAAGTTCCGAGCCTAAGGTTACGCTCGAAAATCCCAATTTGTTGGTAGGTCGTTTTGATTGTGACTATCCGGAGAGAGAGTATTCCGACGGATATGTTTTAAGTGAGGATGAAAGTGACATAGCAATAAAAAGTATGTACTTCTACGCTGACTTTGACATGATGGCAGGCGAAGTCTTACATGTAGGAATTAAGGGCGACTGCTCAGAAGATTGCAATTTGGAAGTATATCTTTTTGAAAGCAACGGAACTTTCATGTGGGATAAGGGTACAAAAATCGAACGTGAAAGAATGTCCTTAACAAACGGTTCGGATGTATATAGCGAGGTAACATTGGATCTTGGTAGCTGCAATTTCGATGATCAGTATGACATCGTTATTGCAGAAGATACTACAGTACTTGCACATGCAGCTCTTTACTATGAGGACGTTGCAGTTGATAAGCCTGTTATTTATCTTTATCCGGAAGAAGAGATGAATGTAACCGTAGACCTTAATTTCGCAGGCGAAATAACATGCACATATCCTGAGATTAACGACGGATGGAATGTTTTGGCAAGTCCTGACGGTACACTTTATAACTTGGAAGACGGCAGATACTACGATTATCTTTTCTGGGAGGGTGAGATTTCTACATACTGGCCTATGGATAACGCGGCTTGCGTTCCGGGATCTGAGACAGCAACTTTCCTAGAAGGCTATCTTACGGCAGCAGGCCTTAACGACAGTGAAATCGACGACTTTATTTCATTCTGGCTTCCTCGTATGCAAAATAATCCTTATAACCTTATTGCTTTCCAGCAGGAAGCTTATACGGATATTGCAGAACTTGAGATTAGTCCGAAGCCTGACAGCGAGCTTCGTATCTATATGACTTTTGAAGCATTGGATGAGCCGGTTGAAAGTGAAATTACCATGCCTGAACCTTTTGTTCGTGACGGCTTTACGGTTGTTGAGTGGGGCGGTTCAGAACTTTAAAAAATACAGGGAATAAAAGGGGATAAATAAATGAAACTTAAAACAAAGGTTGTATCAACAGTTTTACTTGCTGCTATGCTTTTTTCGGGCTGCAGCATACAAACAAAGCAGGATTCGGCAAAGGTCGAGAAGCTTACGGGAAAATTTGATATCGAATATCCTTCCGAGGAATATGAATCAGAATATGTATTAAGTGAAGAGGAAGGAACATTTGATCTGATTGACATTTCCTATTTTGGTCTCAACAGAACAGATTCTAATATTCTTTACGGTATAGAATGGCTCGGAGTATCGGTTTGGTATGTAACTTCGAAACCGGCAGATATAGACGTTTACCTCTTTGAAAGTAACGGCGAGTTCGAGTGGGACAGCCAAGATGCTTTGTACGAATATAGTTCAAAGATAGGTGAAGACGGTAACACACAAAGCTTTGCGTTAAGTATCGAGAACTGCGAAGACGGAAAGCTTTATGACATAGTATTTACCGACGGAGAGACGGTAATTGCACACAGTCTGTTCTACTATGAAGAGTCTGATACGGATACGGTAGGGTATATACCTGTTGATCATCAGGTGTCTTTATATAAGCCTGTTATCTATCTTTATCCGGAAGAAGAAATGAATGTATCCGTAGACCTTGATTTTGCAGGCGATATTACATGCACATATCCTGAGATTAACGACGGCTGGAATGTTGTGGCAAGTCCTGACGGTACTCTTTATAACTTGGAAGACGGCAGATACTACGATTACCTTTTCTGGGAGGGCGAAATGAACGTAGATTTTCCTATGAATAATGCGGCTTGTGTTCCGGGCTCTGAGACGGCAGCATTCCTGGAAGAATATCTTACGGCAGCAGGTCTTAACGATAGTGAAATTGACGACTTTATTTCCTTCTGGCTTCCGCGTATGCAAAATAATCCGTATAACCTCATCGCTTTCCAGCAGGAAGCTTATACGGACATTGCAGAACTTGAGATTAGTCCGAAGCCTGACAGCGTGCTTCGTATCTATATGACCTTCGAGGCAATGGATGAGCCTTGTGAAAGCGAAATTACCATGCCGGACACTTTCGTTCGTGACGGATTTACGGTCGTTGAGTGGGGCGGTTCGGAACTTGTAAAATAATACTAAACATTATTTTTATAAAAGCGCACAGAATTCGAGAATGCTGATTTCTGTGCGTTTTGTCGTTTCTGCGTATCGCAAACGTCGAAAAATCGAAAATAATACATAAATAACAGTAAAAATCGAAATACCATAATTCAAATGATAGATTAAAATCTAATACGAATTTTGACTATCAGAGGTATTTATGGCAAGAGGCTTAAAGAAAAAATTGGGCACCATGGATATGACAAGTAAAAATCCTTTGGGACTTTTGCTTTTGTTCTCGCTTCCTATGCTTGCCGGAAATGTTTTCCAGCAACTTTATAATCTGGCTGACATGATCATCGTTGGCCGTGTCTTGGGAGCGGACGCACTCGCAGCCGTAGGTGCTACGGGTTCGGTAACGTTTCTCTTTTTCGCACTTTGTAACGGTATAGGTTCCGGCGGAGGTGTTATCACGTCGCAATTTTTCGGACAGGGTGATGAGACAAGAGTAAAAAAGTGCATCGCCAACACGGGATATATCATGATAGTTTTTCCTACGGTTATAGGAATTCTGGCATTTGCTCTTGCAAGACCGATACTCACATTTCTTAAGACCGATCCGCTTGTTTTGGAGGAATCCATTCGGTATATGCGAATAATCTGCCTTGGTATCGTTTTCGTTTCCATATATAACTATGCTTCTTCGATGCTTCGTGCTCTCGGTGATTCTTTGACACCTTTTATTTTTCTGTTTATATCATGCCTTATAAATATCGGTTTGGATATTTACTTTGTTTACTATCTGAAGCTCGGCGTATCGGGAGCTGCTTATGCCACGATAATAGCTCAGATTCTTTCAGGTTTGGGATGTCTTATTTTTGCACTTTGTTCAAACTACTATTTCAAGTTTAAAAAGGAAGAACTTAAAGTTGACACGAAGATAATCAAATCGGTTATAAAGCTTGGAATTCCTATGTCTTTGCAGTTCGCACTTATTGCGATTTCCTGCATGGCTTTGCAGCGTGTTGTAAATTCCTTTGGTCCTGTTGCGATGGCGGCTTTTGCAGCTACGGGACGAATCGAGCAACTTGTTCATCAGCCTTATCAGACTTTGGGTGCGGCTCTTTCGACATATACCGGACAAAACTACGGTGCAGGGAAGCACAAGCGTATTTTCGACGGGTATAAGATATCGCTTGTTATAATGCTTATTTTCTCTATAATCATGCTTCCTGTTATGCAGTTTTGCGGTGAAGGCATCATGTCTTGGTTCGTAACCGAAGAAGACGGTATTGAAGTAATTCTTATGGGAGCAAAAGCGCTTCGCATTTCAAGTCTGTTCTACGTATTCTTGGGAACAATCTACGTAATAAGAGGCGTGTTAAACGGCCTCGGAGATGCAGTATTTGCATTGATTAACGGCTTCGTTGAAGTGCTCGGAAGATTTACCGTTCCGATTCTTCTTACGGGAATAGCAGCTATCGGTGTTTGGGGAATATGGTGGTCTGTAGGTATTGTCTGGTTTGTAAGCGGACTTACAGCATATTTAAGATATGCATATTTCAGTAAGAGACTTAAAACAAAGCCTTCCGAATATGAAGCAATAAGTAAGGCAGAGCAGTAATACTTAACAATGAATTCATTTTGTTGCGTGCTTCCTTATCATTGTGGGTACAGCGATGAGTCAGATAAGAAAATCAGGTTAAAGCTTTACGGTAAACTCTGGATTCAACACCGTCAAGGGCTTTATCAAGCTTATAAAATTCGTAGCCGTATTTCTCATAAAGACCTTCCTTATCGGTCGAAATATAGGTGTATTTAAAATCCCAGGATGCTGCAAGTCTTTCTGCGCATTTAATAAGCTTGCCCGCATAGTGATTTCCTCTGTATTCCGGGAATGTAAAAACAAATCCTATCCAAGGCGTTAAGCTTGTTGGCTGAATATCGTCAATCGGAGATAATGTGCAAAAGGAAATAAGATTATCGCCGTCCGTAAGCAGAAGCAATTGGGTTTCTTCTCCGGTAAGTTCTTTGAGTCTGCCGTCGTTCAAAAGCTCGGCAAGAAATTTGCCGGCTTCCCACTCGCTTTTTGATATCTCGGAAAGCCAATGTTCTTTTTTGTCTGACGCAAAGTATTCGATAATCTCCATTAGGTATAATCTCCTTTTAATCCTTAGAATTCATTTTAGCAGACTTGCTCGAAAATGCTCACACAAAAAGAGGACCGACCTTATAAGTAAAGTCGATCCTCATATTTTTATACGTTATTTCAACTTAAATCAGTTCTCTTCGCTCTTTCTCTTATAGCCGTAACCGAGCATTGCAAGAACCGCTGCGGCAATAAGAACCGTAACAGCCTGCCATATAAAGCTTTCTTCGCCTGTTTGCGTGAGAGAGCCCTGCGGATTTATTGTAGGTGTCGGTGTAGCCGTCGGATCAGGTGACGGATCAGGCGACGGTGCAGGTGAAGGCGTAGGAGTAGGATTAGGATCATTTGCTTTAATCTCAAACGTTCCTTTTACCGAGCCGTCAGCAAAAGAAATTTCAATTGTGTGATTTCCATGCTGAAGAGTGTTCAAGTAAGAAGCATTGATGTCAAGTATCAAAGAACCTGAAAAAGCGGAGTAGTTATCGGAACCTACCAAAACATCGTCAATCTTAACGCCTGTAAATAAGCTAAATGTTTTGCTGTCGTCAACGTTTCTGTGAATCACAAAATTTAAAGGTTCGGTACTTCCTGCATCCCATATAGGGGAATCTACCGTAGGGGTATATTCAACCTTTGTCCACTTGGCGAAAATATCCACGTTGCCTGTGACTGCTTTATCAAAATCGAAAGCAGTTGTACAAGCCTCGTCAGTGTACCAGCCTTCAAATTCATATCCCAATACGGAAGGGTCGGAAGGTTTGGTAATGCTTCCGCCGTATTCGATTGTCTGTGGAGCTATCTGCGTTTTTTGGCCCTGCATATCGAAAACAACGGTGAATACTATCGGCTTATATGTTGCTGTAATTTCCATAGCTTCAGCAGTTGCTGCAAACGTTGCCACGGATGAAGTCTCATCCGAAAGCGTAACGGAACCGCTTACGATTTCCCACTTATCGAATTCTTTTCCGACAGGAGCTTCGCCTGCCGTAACAGTAACGGTTGCACCGGGTTTAACATATCCGTTTGCATCTGAAGTACCGTTATTAACTGTTACAGGATAACCCCAAACTGCTTTGAGAGAAATGTCAGAGGAAACGTTTTCGATTTTATCACCGGTTTTATAGTTGTTTGTTCCGTCTGTCCAGTATAAGAAAGATCCGCCGTTTGTAGCACTGAAGCCACAGGAAGGTAAAGTATAGTCACCTCCCGGACTTACAGTATCGGAATCCATGGTGCCTTCACCGTCCGTACCGTCAAATGAAATATCATAATGATCTTTGTAAGTAGCTTTTACTTCCATAGGAACAGAAACGGAAGTAAAATGCGTTACTGAAGATGTTTCGTCATAAATATTGACAGCACCTGTTACATCAATCCACTTATCGAAAACATAACCCGTCGGAGCTTCGTCTGCTGTAATTGTAACTTCAGTTCCCGGAGCAACAGGGCCGCTATAGGCGCTGTCGTTAACCTTAGCAGAACCGTTCGTTACTGTTACCGGATATCCCCATTCTGCGAAAAAACGTGTGTCAGATGTAATTACTAATGTTTCAGTCGGTTTATATAAAGTGTTGTTATAACGCCAACCGAGAAATGAAGCGTCCATCGGAGGTGTAAAGGTGCTTGAAGGCAGTGTAAATGAGTTTCCGAAATCTACATAAAAACTGCTCATCATTCCGATTCCGCCGTTATTGTTGAAATCAACCAAACAGGTGGAAGGATCATCGCACCATATAGGTACAAGAAAAACATCCGATTCGCACCAAATCCACCCACTATGTACGTCAATAGTGTCTCCTTTGTCATCAGTGACCCACCAATAATCGAATACTTTTCCGACAGGAGGTGTGAATTCGCAAGGAGGTAAATAGTAGTAGTGGTCGTGGTCGTATACTTTAATATTGATTGGAGACATGGTCCCCGTACCTCCGTTCGCGTTGAAGGTAGCTATATAAATATTAACATCCGCCAACAATGTGCAAGGGGTTAATGTGATAATCATTGCTATGCAAAGCAATATGCTGATGATTTTTCTGCGCATGGGGAATCCTCACTTCAATTTGATATATATATCCAATATTTATAATATATGTATACTTTTGTTTTCGCAATGAATTATTACGATATAACGGCACTTTCAGAATATAGGGTATAATCAATGAGAAATTCGGTTTTTACGGGGGAGAATGTTATGAATAGGGACGACGTAGAGAGTTTTGTCGAGCAAATAGAAATACAAAATTCGAAGGAAATCAGAGGGAATATTTATCTTCCTGAAACGGTGAACGGCATAAAAGTCAGATGGACAAGCAGCGATCCTAAAATTGTGACGGATAAAAAAATAGGACAAGCGGCTCCGGGTATTGTAAAACGCGGAACAAAAGACATCCCTGTGACTTTGACATGTGAAGTTGAAATTGACGGTGAGAAGGCCGAAAGAGAGTTTGAGATAACGGTTTTGAAGGCGCCTCAGAAAATCACGGACGATGATATGGGAGGTTACCTTTTCGGACATTTTATAGGTGAAGAGGACGGAAACTGTGAGCAGATATATTTTGCTGCAAGCGAGGACGGATTAAACTTTAAGGATTTAAACGGCAGGAAACCTGTTCTTATAAGTACGGTAGGCGAGAGGGGCGTAAGAGACCCTTATATCGTGAGGTCTTACGAGGGCGACCGATTCTTTCTTATCGCCACCGATTTAAGCATTTTTAATAGAGGCGGATGGTTTCAAAACGAGCAGGGATATTATGATGCAAGTACGACGGGAAGTCCGAATCTTGTTTTTTTCGAGTCCTTGGATTTGGTAAATTGGAGTGAGCCGAGACTTATAAATGTGGCACCGCTTAATGCCGGAATGGCTTGGGCGCCTGAAATCGTCTACCACGAGGAATCGGGAGAGTATATTATCTTTTTCTCCTCAAGTATTATGAACCCGGTAACGAAATATAAGGCAAAACCTAATGCCATTTACTATGTTTCAACCAGAGATTTTGTTCATTTCTCGGAGACAAAACTTTTTATCGATAACCAGAATGATGAATCGCCTGACGGCAAGGCGCGCGAGATTATCGATACGACGATTATTAAGGTCGGCGAATATTACTACAGTGCCTCGAAGGACGGAGATAATTTTGAGAAGGCGGGCGGTATCAGAATCCTTAAAAGCCGTGAACTTTTAAATCCCGATGCATGGGAGAAAGTTTTGGATTTGGATGAACTTAATCTTGATTTATCGGGACTTAAAATCGATAAACTCGATAACAGTATGCTCGAAGGTCCGGAACTTTTCATTTATAACCGTAAAGACAGGGAGAATAAAGATGTTTTGGAATTCGGTCTTATGGCGGATCAGTATATGGTCGGTGAAGGTTATCTTCCTCTTAAGACTACGGATTTGGAGGATAAGGATAACAGCAAGGGTTCATGGAAAATTCTTTCCGAGAATGAGTACTCGTTTGATGTCTTAAAGAAACGTCACGGTACGATTTTGCCGATCACGTATGATGAGTTGGCGCGAATAACCGAAGCTTTCAAGTAACTGCGTAAAGATACTGTAGCACTGTAGAAAGACATTACTGTTCCATTATTTTCTTATCGGTTTCCTTAATGTCATTTACGCAGGCTTGATGGTCGCGTCTTATTTTGTCGATGACTTTCTGCTGATCCTCGATGACTTTTTTGTGCTCTTCTACGGCCGCCAGGTGGGCTTTTCTGTTGTTGGCATCTATGGTTGTGAGTATCCATATAATCGGAGCTATGTGAACTACGGCCAATATAAAAAAGGCCCAATAAACGGGAATGTTTAAAAATTCCGTAGCGACGTTTACAAGGATAATAAAGCTTACTACAAACAAAACAGTAAGCCATCTCATTAAGCCCTTATGTTTGATGAAATCTTTCAATTGAGGAGTCGCATCAATTATTTCCTGCTTTCTTTTCTCTTCTGCGGCGAAAGCGGCATATATCTTTTGAAGGATGGAACTTTTTCCCAGGAAATCATTCCAGAGAGGCAGGTTTGCTTTCTGATATTTGTTCAAATCAAGTTTACAGAAAGATTCGGAGAAATCCGGATTTGTAAGGTGAAGTACCGTTTTTGCTTTACCGTCAGCAAGCAGTTTTCCGCGCAAAGCCTTGATGTTGTTCGGATTTTTCTCGAG
This sequence comes from Saccharofermentans sp., assembly GCA_045598625.1. Lineage (GTDB taxonomy): Bacteria > Bacillota > Clostridia > Saccharofermentanales > Saccharofermentanaceae > Saccharofermentans. The sequence goes on along the minus strand of JAZLML010000068.1, from coordinate 58,926 downwards.
TACGGATTCGAAAACCAGGCGTGCGGAATCAAATTCGCCTTTCTCCAGAAGCGTTGTACCTTGGTTTGTAAGCTCGTTCTCGTCGAAACTGTTTGGCGAAACAAAGTTTTCCATTTTTCTTCTCCGTCCTTTGCTCGGAATTACCGGCAGGCAAAAGCCATACTGATTAATTATATTCTACAGGATACGGTAAAAAAACACAGGTTTCAAAAAACAAAATAAAGCCTCTGTCGGGTTAACTTTGCAAAATATGCGCGGGGATAATGTTTTCGCTCGTGACAGATTGGTAAGGGAAGGAATAAAATATAGGTTAGATGCGAAAAGGGCGCATAAAGACACATAAATATTCGGAGGTAAATCATATGAATTTCAGACGACTCGGCAAGACAAATCTTATGGTCAGCGAAATCGGTTTCGGAGGCGAGTGGCTCGAAAGACATTCGGTTGAAGAATCCGTAGAACTTATTAAATATGCAGGCTCCAAAGGCGTAAACATTATCGACTGCTGGATGCCGGATCCTAAGTCCAGAGACATCATAGGCGAAGCGATAAAGGATTGCCGCGACAAGTGGTTTGTCCAGGGTCATTTGGGTTCAACCTGGCAGGACGGTCAGTATGTCAAAACACGAGAACTTAAATTTGTTAAGGCAACCTTCGAGGATTTGCTTCAAAGACTTAATACCGACTATATCGACCTCGGAATGATTCATTTTGTAGACTCGATGGAAGAATGGAACAGCATTCAGAATTCCGATTATATGGATTACATAAGTGAGCTTAAAAATAACGGTACCATTCGTCACATAGGTATCAGCTCCCATAATCCTATGGTTGCTCAAGAAGCGGCTAAATCGGGCTTTATCGAGATGATTTTGTTCAGCATAAATCCCGCTTTCGATATGGTTCCCGCAAATGATGAATTTGATTTCAACATTATGTTCGCCGACGAGTATGAGAAAACCCTTAAGGGCATTGTTCCGGAGCGTGCGGAATTATACAGACTCTGCGAAGAGAACGACGTCGGAATTACGGTAATGAAGCCTTATGCGGGCGGCAGACTTTTCGATAAGGACAGATCTCCGTTCGGTGTTGCTCTGACACCTGTTCAGTGCATTCACTATGCACTTACAAGACCTGCGGTTTCTTCCGTTCTTTGCGGTTACGACACAAAGGAGCAACTTGACGAGGCTGTATCCTACGAGAGTGCAACCGATGACGAGAAGGACTTCGGTTCTGTAATATCGGGAGCACCTCTGCACTCATATCAGGGTCAGTGCACATACTGCGGTCACTGTAAGCCGTGTGTTATGGATTTGGACATCGCAATGATTAATAAGTATTACGATTTGGCTTCGATGCAGCCTTCGGTTCCCGCAACATTAAAGGAGCACTACCTCTCACTTGATCACAAGGCTTCCGAATGCTTGGGATGCGGTGCATGTGAAGAAAGATGTCCGTTCGGCGTTAAAATTTCCGAAAGAATGGTCAAGACGGCTGAGCTTTTCGGAGAATAAGTACGGCGACGTAAGCGTAATGCGTTTTGCAAATAAACTCTCGGCTGCTCGGCAACGCAACGGCCGGGAGTTTTTTGTGCATGGAAATTCTAAGGTAAAAGAACAAAGGAAAAGTAAAAAAGGTCGAATTTCTGCTAATGCGGCGCGGATAGTATAGTATAGTATAATTAGCATTGTTAAAGGGGGATAGATATATGAGCAGATTAACACCTTCTCAAGCTATGGAACAGTTTGAGTATATGACTTCGTTGGGCGCAGAGTATGCTGATTGCAAGAAATTTAATCCTGACGAAGTACCGATGAGAGAACCTTCTACTCCTGAAGAGAAGGCAATTGTAAGTAAATTCCGTAAAAAATCCGGCGGTATTGTTTTCGCGGTTGCGGCAGCTTTTATTCTTTTCGGAGTTGCAGTTCCGTTTATGAACAAAGAGCCGCTTCAGGGAAAAACTATTGCAGCGATGGTTTTTATGATTGTTGCGGGAATAGCGATTTTGGTTTTCGGAATTAAGTCAGCAAAAACCAAAGCTCGAATAATTGAGGTAGAGGTTGTCTTTAAACAAAAAGAACGCAAAGGCGGAGACACCAACGGATACAATTATTACGTAACGTTCGTTTACCAAAAAGATGCGAATAATCGTTACATAGCTTCTCATGTTCCTGTTTCGGCAGCAGACTATAAGGCTTTATCCGAAGGCGATACAGCATTATTGGTTGATTGCGGAAGCACGAAGCAGGTTTTCGTGATGGGATAAGAAGAACTAAGGGCGATAGCATATGGAATCTGATTGGTTTGAAAAAACAGGTGAAGCTTTTGAAACTTTAAAAGCATTTGGGGAGAATACGAAACAGACCGTTCCGTTCAATACTAACGAACTTCCTTTCAGAACTCCCGAAAACGCTGACGAGAAGCGTGCAGTAAGATCATATAAGATTAAGTCAGCCGTTATTGTTTTCATTTGCAGTAGTATTTTTGGTTTGATTGCATTATTTGCTGCGTTGAGCGAATACAACAAAAAAGTTGTTGTTGTTCCAGCCTGCGGTCTTGTGGCGATAGCAGGATTTGTTTTGGGACTTATTCAGTTGTTTGGAAAAGCCTTAATACTTGATGTTACTGTTCAGCGCAAATATACACGTGCAGTAAACAACGGAAATAATAACGAATATCTTGTAGCGGTGAATTATGAGACCGAAGACAAGGTTTACGTAAAGCACGATGTTAATGTCGGAATCCTTGATTACGACAAAATCTGTGACGGCGAGACGGTTTATCTTTTGCTCGTGGGTTCTTCTGCATACGCTGTACGAAAGAATAAGTAATTAAGTGGCTTGGCGAAACAGTCTCTCTTGTTTTGTCCTTGGTACGATATTGAATGAAAGCGTATAGATTGAAGGCTTATCTGCTTTTCTATACGCTTTTTTCTTCTTGAAAGACTTTTGCAGACGGTCTCAAAAGGCAAAAAGCGTATAGAATTGATACCAGAGATAAATCTATACGCTTATTGAACTAATTCAAGAATTGATAAAGTGTCCATTCTTCAAAAGGCGTATAGATTGAAGGCGTGTCTACTTTTCTATACGCTTTTTTCTTCTTGAAAGACTTTTGCAGACGGTCTCAAAAGGCAAAAAGCGTATAGAATTGATATCAGAGATAAATCTATACGCTTATTGAACTAATTCAAGAACTGATAAAGTGCCCATTCTTCAAAAAGGCGTATAGATTGAGGACTTATCTACTTTTCTATACGCTTTTTGAAAATATAGTACAAAAAAGCTGCCTCAAAACTTTTGGTCTTGAGACAGCCGTTTAAGAATTAGGTTTTGATATAAATAGTTGTTTATCAGCGCTCGTTCAACACTGTCTGAGCACGGTTATTAATTACTGCTGCAACATCTTCGATGCTCTTTTGTCCTGCGAAATATGCAGGGATTTCTTCTAAGATTATTGAACCTACGGCAGAATCCATAGAAACTATGTAACTGCCTTTTTCGAGTGTTTCAAAATACCCGTCAATCATGCTTTCATCCAACCTGCAGATGCCCCAGGAAATCAAAGCTTCTTCAGAAACACCCGAGTTGAGTTCTGCTTCAAATGTTTCGTTGGCATCTTCGACAATCTCAAGACTTGCTTCATACAAAGCGTCTTTGTTTACAGAGTTAGAGTAATTTTTTGCCATCAAATACTGAACATCATCGCTTAAGAGTGTACGAACAAATTCATAAGCGCCTTCTTTGGAGACGGTTGTGGCAGAAACTGCAACTGAAGAGTAAACCTGGATGCTGGGTCCTCTTCCGTCGGCACATACTCCGTATACGCCGATATCTTTGTTGCCGTTAGCCGTGAGATTTCCGTAACTTGTAAGGTCGTAGAGGTGAGTCATGGAAGCATAAGAATCAGAACCGGTATCAAGGTATCCGTAGTTGTCATACATTGCATCCCAATCAACTGTTTCAGGAACATTGTTGAGGCAGTATTCTGCAAAATCATAGAATGTATCCTGACAGAAGTCGACCTTTTTGTTCTCGTTGTCGATGAACAAATCGCCCATCTGACTGATACCGTTAATGAAGTAATAGGATCTGTCGGAAATATTAGGGTCTGTACCGTTACATACGTTAGATACGAAATCACCGTATTCGGAAATTGTGAAGCCGATGCCGTTTGACGGTGCATACTTTGTTTCGCAAGCAATGCCTGAAACTATAAAGGTTAACGGTAACTGGAATATTTTGTCACCGGTTTTTGCGGCATCGAAAACGTTCATGAAATAGGAAGAAGAATCCAGTTCACCGACTAAATCTGTCAAGTCTTTGAGATAATCGCTGTTATTAAGCTGTGTATAAGAAACTGTTCCCATAATGATATCAGGACCTTCACCGGACATAAGTTCGATAGCCAAATCGTTCGTCATTGTGGCTGAAGCGTCCATATAAGCCTTCTGGTATTCTTCATCCGACATATTTTCCGTGCCGTTGAAATGCTCGTAAGAACTGTAATTCTTGACTGTAGCAAAACATTCTTCGTTGGAAGCATTAAACTCATAAATAGCATCACCAAGGGCCTCATCCAAATATACGTCAACAAGACCGATTACAAGGTTAAGTTTACCCGCATTAGGATTTTTGTCTGCTTTGGTAAGCTGGGTTATGCTGAACGTACTGATGTTACTGCCTGCTTTGAAACTGGTACCTGCCAAAACAATTACGTCGTCGGAAACGTTAATAACGCTGTTACTGGTAACATTATAAAGATTGACGTTACAAGCTGTGAACGGAAGAATGGCTTCTTCCTCAAAGGTCGTGGCATTAAGTTTCTTAACACCTTCCGAGTCAACTTTGTACATTTGTCCGTCGGAGGCAAGTCTGTAAGAATAAACATCAAGTTCGGAACTGTTTTCAGGTGTTACATCCGTAACCTCATAGGTATTGATATCGAGCTTATATACCAAAGTGCCGCTGTCTGCAGAACCTAAACTTATAAGATTTCCTTCTTCGTCATTAAAGAAGGTCTGCATATCGTAGATAATCTGGTTAAACTCTTTGGAGAAATCGATTGTTTTTACAACTTCACCGTTCTCGATAATGTTATATATGTAGGATGGTTGATCTCCTTCGTACGTATATATGGAAGCAAGCATCGCACCGTTTGAAAGAGACACAATGTTTTCCGGATATTGATTTCCTGAGGCGTTGCCCAAATTGATAACTTCAGGCTCCGAGAAGGATTCGTTCTCGACATTGAATGTCAACGTCAGAAGTACGTCCTCATAAGTAACGTCGTCGTAAGTCGAGATAATGAAGTTAATACCTTCATCTGCTGCATACATCGAGGAAATCCAGCTATAACCGATGAGCTCGTTTAAATCATAGGTTGAGATAAGATTTCCTTCCATATCATATTCATATAATTCAGTAATCGAGAGAGATTGGTAATCGAAATCTTCCGTCATTTCATCATCCGAAGGAGATTTGCGATATCCTTCGAAGACTGTAAAGATTCGGTCTTCATAAGCACAGCAATCACCGAAATATGCGTACTCCAATTCGTCTTCGTTGTATCCCGTCGTACCTTCAACGGTAGTACTGTCGTACCACAATGAATCGGAAGTTATTTTCTTGGCAGCCTTGGCGCTGTTGCAACCGCTTAAGAAAGAAGCCGATGACAAAAGCATCGCGGTTCCCAATAAAGCGGATAGAGTTTTGTTGTGAGTTCTCATAAGTCCTCCTTAATATTAATTTTATTCTCATTTGAGATATTATCACTAATTCGAAGAAATCCGAGGCAAAAGTTCGGTCTTTTAAAGGCATTACTCCGAAATTCTCTCGAAAACGGGCATTGAGTCAATCGGTGCTTCAACTTTTACATACTGTCCGCCGTCATAAACCTTTCCGTTATTCAGTTTCCAATGACCGGAACTTAAACTCGGAAGATAAACGCTTCGTTCATACGCCTTGTACCTTATTATCGGTGCAACAAGATACTTATCGCCGAACATATACTGATCTTTAATTTCGCGGCATTTTAAGTCGTTCGGAAATTCGTAAAACATGGTTCTTATAAGCGGAGCCCCGTCAGATGATGCCTCTTCATCGCACGATTTTGCCGTCCATTCTGTTACATTTTTCCCGAAAACGACCTGTCCGACAGCCGGATTGTTCCAAAGTGATATAAGAACTAAATCAGCGCTCGTTTAATACGGTTTGTGCTCTGTTATCAATAATTGCGGCAACATCTTCGATACTCTTCTGACCTGCGAAATAAGCAGGGATTTCTTCCATAACTATAGAAGCTATTGCAGGATCGATTGTTGATATGTAGCTGCCTTGATTGAGTGCATCAAAATAGTCGTCAATCATGCTCTCATCCAACTTACAGACACCCCATGACATTATCTGTATTTCTGCTATATGCATTGCACGATATTCTTCATAAATCTCATTTGAATCTTCTATTATTTTAAGACAAGCATCATATAAAGCGTTTTTATTTACACAGTTTGAATATGATTCTGCCAGCTTAAGCTGTACATCGTCGCTTAAGAGAAGACGGACAAATTCCAAAGCACCGTCAGTAGAAACTGTTGTGGCGGAGATTGCTACAGAAGAACCAATATTTATATAAGGTCCTCTTCCGTCAACTCCCACGCCGTAAATACCTATTTCCTTTGTACCGTTTACAGTGAGAGATCCGTAACTTGTAAGTCCGTAAAGGTATGCCGTTGTTGCATAAGGTTCCGAAGAACTTTCGTCCGATCCGTAATCTACTATGTCATGTACCATCCATTCATCCCAATTGATAGTCTCAGGAACATTGTTGAGACAGTATTCTGCAAACTCATAAAATGCATCTTGACTGAAGTTGACTTTACTATTGTCGGAATCGAGGAACAAATCGCTCATTTGAGATATGCCGTTGATAAAATAAGTGGATCTGTCGTTCATATTAGGATCAGAACCGTTACATACTTTATCTACGAATTCTATGTACTCAGGAAGTGTGAAGCCGATGCCGTTTGACGGTGCATACTTTGGTTCGCATGCGATGCCGTTAATCTGGAAACTTAAAGGTATCTGGTAGATTTTGTCGCCTGTTTTCGCTGCATCGAAAACGTTCATAAAATACGAAGAAGAATCCAGTTCACCGACTAAATCTTTCAAATCTTTGAGATAATCGCTGTTATTAAGCTGTGAATAGGAAGCTGCTCCCATGATGATATCAGGGCCTTCGCCGGACATAAGCTCGATGGAAAGATCGTTTGTCATTGTTGCGGCGGCATTTATATAGGCTTTTTGATACTCTTCATCCGGATAATCATTTCTGTAATCGAAGTTGACGTAAGTATTGTATGATTTAACCGAAGCAAAACATTCTGTGCCGGTCTCGTTATACTCATAGATGGCATCTGCCAACGATTCATCCATATAAGTATCTACAAGACCTATTACAAGCTGAAATTTACCGGCATTAGGATTCTTGTCGGCTTTGGTGAGCTTTGTAATTGAGAAAATGTTGGATCCGTTTTCAGTGTATCTCATTCCCGCCAAAACAAAGGCGTCTTCGGAAGCACTGATAACGTAATTGCTTGTGATATCGTAGAGGTTAACGTTGCAGCTGTTGAACGGCAGAACAAGTTCTTCTTCGAATGAAGTTGTGTTTAATTTTTTTATGCCTTCCTCGTCAACCTTGTACAAACATCCGTCGGAAGACGGACTATAAGAATATGCATCCAACACGAACGCGTTTTCCGGTGTTATGTCCGTAACCTCATAGGTATTAATGTCAAGTTTATATACTAATGTACCTTCGCTGGCGCTGCCTAAACTGAGAAGATTTCCCTCATCGTCATTAAAGAATGTCTGCATATCATAGATTTCCTGATTGAAATCTTTCGAGAAATCTATTGTTTTAACAATATTACCATCCTCAACAATGTTGAAAATGTATGATGGTATGTCGCCTTCATAAGTATAGATGGAAGCGAGCAAGGCACCGTTGGAAAGAGGTATTAGATTCTCGACAGTCTGATTCTCGGAATCGGTGCCCAAATTCAAGTCTTTTGGTTCGGAGAATTCTTCATTCTCAACATTGAACGTAACCACTTTGTGTGACTCTTTATAATTCATTGCGACATTATAAGACGTAATGATAAGATTGATGCCGTTGTCGTCCGCATATATAGTTCTCAGCCAACCATCGCCGATGATATTACTTATATCACGCGAGAACAAAATATTACCTTCCATATCGTATTCAATAAGTTCGTTGATGGCGAGCGAAGAATAAGCGTAAACATCATCGAAACTGTCAGTATCCGGCATTGCATGATACCCTTCGAAAAAAGTAAATATTTTGTCTTCATAAACACAATTATCGTAATAATATCCGAATTCCAACTCTTCACCTTCGTGGCTCGATTGAGCCTCAATGGTGGTATTATCGTACCACAAGGAATCACTTGTTATTTTCTTGGCAGCTTTAGCGCTGTTACAACCGCTTAAGAAAGAAACGGATGACAAAAGCATCGCGCTTCCTAACAAAACTGAAAGAACTTTTTTGTGAGTTCTCATAAATCCTCCTGAAATTACATATTTTATTCTTGATAATTCTACCACTAAATTCGTGGAAAACAGGTGCGAAGGTGCGGCCTTTTAACGTAATTATTGCGAGATTTTCTCGAAAACCGGCATTGAATCGATCGGCGCTTTTACTGTTACATATTGTCCGCCCTCGTAGATATCGCCTCCGCTTAATTTCCAATGACCAAAATCAAGGCTCGGAAGATAAACGCTTCGTTCATACGCCTTGTACCTTATTATCGGTGCAACAAGATACTTATCGCCGAACATATACTGATTCTTGATTTCCCGGCAATTTAGGTCGTCAGGAAATTCGTAGAACATAGTTCTTATAAGCGGTGAACCGTCAGCTGCTGCCTCATCAAAAAGGCCTTTTATATAATCTTTCATCTCGAAGCGAAGGTTCAGATATTTTCGTAATATCGCATAGATTTCTTCGCCGTAGCTCCAAAGTTCGTTTGGTTGACCTGTTTTTAAATATCCGCCGCCTCGTTCTCGGTTATCCAGCGGCTCTATGTTATAAGGCCCTCTGTCGCCGTGCATGCGAAGAACAGGTGAGAAGACGGCAAACTGAAACCATCTTACGAGAAGCTCTTTAAACTCAGGATCGTTAACGTCGTCTGTCATGAAACCGCCGATGTCGGTTGTCCACCAAGGAATTCCTGCAAGCCCCATATTTAGGCCTGCGACAATCTGGTCCTCAAAGCTTTCGAAGGTGCTCGGCACATCGCCTGACCATACTACGTTTCCGAATTTTTGGGAGCCGGCCCAAGCGCTTCTTAAAAGGTTAACGGGACACTTATCTTCTTTACACATCTCATCGTAAAAAGTTCTCGAGAACAATTGCGGATACATATTGCTTATCTTTAAGGCCGGTCCTTCATAATATCTGTAGTGATCGAAATCATAAACACCGAAGTCCGGCTCGGAGTTGTCGAGCCAAAAATAATCGATTCCCAAATCTCTGTAGTTTCTCTTGCAGACATCCCACACATATCTGCGAGCTTCGGGATTAAATACGTCGATTTCGACGCAATCGCCCTGATAGTCGTAGGTTTGCGCGGCACCTCTTTCTGTTTTTATCAAAAGGCCCTTCTCGAGCATCGGATAGAAATTCTCGCTTCGTCTGTCCACCGAGGGCCAAACCGAGACGATAACCTTGATTCCCATCCTATGAAGTTCGTCCGTCATGGCTTTCGGATCCGGCCAGTACTTCGGGTCAAACTTCCAGTCGCCCTGAAGCGTCCAGTGAAAGAAATCAATCACCAAAGCGTCAAGCTTAATGCCCTCGGCCTCATATTTACGGGCGATTTCGAGAACCTCGTCCTGCGTTCTGTAGCGCAATTTGCATTGCCAAAGTCCGAGCATATCATCAGGGAATTTTCCCGCACGACCGGTGGCCTCGGTGTAGTTTCTGAGGATTTCTTTCGGATTATCACCGACCGTTATGTAGTAGTCCATTTCATCGCAGGATTTTGAAGTCCATTCTGTTACATTTTTCCCGAAAACAACCTGTCCGACAGCCGGATTGTTCCAAAGGAACCCGTAGCCCAATGAAGATACTGCGAACGGAACCGAAATCTGTGAGTTTCGTTGCGCCAGCTCGAGTATGCAGCCTTTTAAATTCAAAAGGTTTTGTTGATACTGGCCCATACCCCAAATCATCTCATCCGGGTCCGATTCGAACTTGACGGCAAGAGAGTACTCGCTTCCGCCGATAACACCTTTCCATTCGCGGTTAACGGTTTTGAGGCAACGACTTTCCTTCGAAATTGTTCCGTCGTAAGAGCGGTAGTGCTCCCGTAAAATCAGATTGTTATCCTTATAGAAAGAAAGGACCCCTTCAAAATTTACGGTAGCTTTAATTCTGCCGTTCACGATTTCTGCGAATTCTTTTTGCACGCTTCCGCCGTACGGGGATTTAACTTCCGCCTCATATATGTTTACGGAAACGCAGGTTTTTATCGGTTCTTCGGTAAGCGCATTCATCTTGTTTGAGAGAGACGGCTGCATCGTGCTTCGTACTCTCAAGGAGTTTTCGCCCCACGCTTCGATTCGCACCGTTTCGCCCATGTGCCTAAAACAAAGTGCATTGTTATCGTTTGTAAATTCCATAGAAAACCTCGCGGAAAAATAGTTGTTTGAGTAAATTATAGCCTTTTGCGTGCCCTAAATGAATGAGCAATATTTGGTTACAAAAAAGCAATAAATAAATAGTTTCAATGCGATTTTTCTGATAAAATTATTACAAATATTGCGAAAATAGTTTTAACAACATCGCAAAAATCTTAATACTTACGAAGGAGAACGCAAATGAGTAAACGTTTTGATAACGAAAGAAAACCATTGGTAACCAATATTTTTACGGCAGACCCTTCAGCACACGTTTTCGACGGCAAAATTTATATCTATCCGTCACACGACGTTGAGCACGACTGTCCTGACGACGATAACGGCGATCAGTATGTCATGGAAGACTATCACATTCTTTCCATGGACAGCCTTACATCAGAGTGCATCGATAACGGCCTTGCACTTTCCAAGGACGATGTACCGTGGGTAAGAGATCAGATGTGGGCACCTGATGCCGCATACAGAAACGGCACATACTACCTCATTTTCCCTGCAAAGGATCATGACGGTATTTTCAGAATCGGTGTAGCAAGTTCCGATTCTCCTGTAGGACCTTTCAAGCCGCAGGACAACTACATTCAGGGCAGCTACAGTATCGACCCTGCAGTTCTTATGGATGACGACGGAAGCGCATACTGCTACTACGGCGGTTTGTGGGGCGGCCAGCTTGAGATGTGGCAGTCCGGTTCCTTTAATCCTGACGAGAAGAGACCTTCCGGCAACGATAAGGCTTTGGGACCTATGTTCGCTAAGTTTAACGACGATTTCACAGCTTTCGTAACAACGCCTAAGATGATTACAATCCTTGATGAGAACGGCGAGCCATTGAAGGCAGAAGACGAGGACAGAAGATATTTCGAAGGTCCTTGGATGCACAAGATGAACGGCAAGTACTACCTCTCATACTCCACAGGTACAACACACTACCTCTGCTATGCAGAGTCCGATAAGCCAGAAGGACCTTTCACATATCAGGGCAGAATCCTCGAGCCTGTTCTCGGATGGACAACACATCACTCCATCGTTAACGTTGACGGCGACTGGTATCTCTTCTACCACGATTGTGAGCTTTCCGGCGGTATCACACACGAGAGATGCGTTAAGTACACAAAGCTCGAGTTTGACGAGAACGGCAAGTTCAAGACAATCTTCCCGTATGCTGAGGATTAATTAAGTTTTTAGATCAGTTCAGTGTTTTCACGTTTTAATAAGGGTCGCCTCTTTTGTTTGAGACGGCCCTTTGTCAATGCTTAACTTGCAATATCCTGCTCGAAAACTCTATTTCCTTCGATTCCGCCATCGATTTCATTTCTTAATTTGCAGCGATAGAAACTAAATAGGCTAAAAAAACGATTTTTCGTGATTTTAGCCTATTCTGCTTTTTATTGGTTTGCTTTTGCACTTTGCCTTCGGAATCAGTCGTGCCAAGGTTCGTGCATGGCAGGATTGGCGATGATGCGAGTGATTTCTCCGCCTGATACCGTGATTGACATACTTGGTACGTTATAACCTTCCTCGAAAAAGAACTGCGCCGTAATGACTTCGCTGTCTTCAAAATTGACATTCGGAGAGAACCAGCAGATGTTATCCAAAATGTTTACCTGATCCGTGATTTCACATGTAACAGTACCAATCTGCTCTGAAACCGCAAAACCGATCATATCGATTATGAGCCAATTGTTTTCCTCGTTACGGCAGAAGCAGTATGTATCGTCAATCTGAATACGGTTTGAGGACATATCGATACTGTCCGGATTATAGGTGACTTCTTCGCCGTTAACGGAAAGAGCGTCTCCCGGTTTAAGATTGCTGATAAAATCGTCGGTGCAGACAATGTACTGATAAATATCGAGTGTAGCAAGGTAGCTTCCGTCGGAAGTTTTCTCGAAGGATACACATTCGGCAAAGTATTCGCCGTCGGATAATTCTTCCAAGGAGGAAACCATGGATGAGGTCTCGGTCTCGGACGGTTCCAAAGAACTTTCCGATGTGGCTTCCGTTAATTGTGCGGCCGTGGTTGTTACTTCGGTTTCTTTGGATGTTATTGTTGTTTCGGTCTCGGAAGGCTCTGTCTCGGAAGGCTCTGTTTCCGTGAGAACAGTCTCGCTTTCAGATACTTGAGGCTCGGTTTCTGTTGCCGAGGTTTCCTGTTTAAAGAAACTTTCCAAGTCTAATCCCTCCAAATAACTGCAACCGCTCAAAGCCAAGCTTAATGCAAGAACGGAGGATGAAAGAAAAACAAGTTTTTTATTCATATGTATATCGCTCCCTTGAAAAATCTGATTAAATAGACAAATGTGATTATACATTAAAGGATATGGGATAGTAATGGGATTTGCTTTTTTTATAAACAGTATACTTTTGGGCGTGGGCCTTGCCATGGATGCTTTTTCGGTGTCTTTGGCGAACGGTATGAATGAGCCGGAGATGAAAGTGCCGAGAATGTCCGGAATTGCGGCCGTTTTCGCGATTTTCCAGGCGGCAATGCCGATGATAGGATGGATTTGCGTTCATACGGTGGTTCAGTATTTCAGTGCTTTGCAGAAGTTTATTCCGTATATAGCATTTATTTTGTTGGGCTTCATCGGAGGCAAAATGCTCTTCGAGGCCATAAAAAATAAGGACGATGAGCAGAAAACTTCCAAAGTTACCTTCGGAGCCTTGATGGTGCAGGGAATTGCAACATCCATTGATGCGCTTTCGGTAGGATTTACCATAGCCGATTACGACTTTTTTATGGCACTTATATGCGTTTTGATTATTGCCGTCGTAACATTTATAATTTGTGTGGCAGGCCTTTTCTTAGGCAAGAAATTCGGAACCAGATTCTCGAATAAGGCGGGAATTTTGGGCGGTATTATTTTAATCGGAATCGGAATCGAGATTCTTATTACAGGTATTATTTAACTCTGCGTGAGGTGATTTATGAAAATCAGAACGATGGAAAAATCCTTCGATGAGGTTATGGCCTTGCCGAGAATGGAACATCAGAAGCCTTTTAAGCCGAACACTTTTTTAAGCTTGGTAATGCGTGCGGCTGCGATTCCGGATTTGATTGCAACTCATTTTAAATACGAGAAGGTTAATATGGATAAAGCGGGCGAGGGTCCGTGGCTTATTCTGATGAATCACTCGAGTTTTCTGGATTTGGAAATCGTCTCGAAAATCATGTTTCCCAAGAAATACAACATTATCTGTACATCCGACGGCTTTGTCGGCAAGGAAAAATTGATGCGCAAACTCGGTTGTATTCCAACTCAGAAGTTTGTTACCGATATGACTTTGATGAGTGACATTAAATGTGCGATAAAGGACAACAACACGAGTGTTCTTATGTATCCGGAGGCCAGCTACTCGTTTGACGGAACCGCAACCAAGCTTCCGAGAAGATTGGGTGTTCTTTTTAAGTCTCTTAATGTCCCTGTCGTTATGATTACAACTTACGGTTCTTTTGCACGAGATCCGCTTTATAACAATCTTCAGAAGCGTAAAGTGAAGGTTACCGCCAAAATGGAGTGCCTTCTTTCCAAAGCCGAAATCGCTTCGAAAACTGTCTCCGAGATAGACGGAATTTTGGATAAAGCCTTTGATTTCGACTATTTTAAATGGCAGAAGCAAAATCGTGTGGAGATTACCGAGGACTTCAGAGCCGACGGCCTGAATCGAATTTTATATAAGTGTCCTCATTGTATGGCCGAAGGAAAAACCGTAGGACGCGGCGTAAAGCTTTATTGCAATAACTGCGGTGAAGTTTATTTCCTTGAGACCGACGGAAGCATTTCGCGTATTAACGGCGAGAGTAAATTTACTCATATCCCTGATTGGTATGCATGGGAGAGAAGCGAAGTTCGAAAAGCCATCGAGGCTAAAACATATTCTCTGGACAGCAAAGTTAAAATCGGCATTATTGTTGACACCAAGGCTGTCTATATGGTCGGCGAAGGAAATATTCACCACGACAATAACGGCTTCACTTTAACCGGAATCGGAAAACTTGAGGGCAAGCTTTTCTATAAGCAAAAGCCTGAGGAGAACTACGGACTTTATTCCGATTACTATTGGTACAGCATCGGTGATGTTATCTGTCTCGGTAAAAAGGATTGTCTTTACTATTGTTTCCCGGAAGAGAAAGATATTGTTGCCAAGGCCAGAATCGCTGCCGAAGAACTTTTCAAAATCTCGAGACAGGAACGAGAGCAGAAGCGCCTCGAGAAAGCAGTGGCTTCAAGCGCAGAGGAGAAGTAATGTCTTGTTTAAAAGCCGAGTGCAATGTTTATATAATGCCGGCGGACATTTTTTCCGAGCCGTCTTTACGCGCCAAGGCGCTTTCGGTGATATCTGACGAAAGACGAACCCGCCTGGAGAAATACTGTTTCGAGAAGGATAAGGATTTATCTTTGACGGCAGAATTTCTTCTTCGTTATGCTCTTTATAAACGCGGACTTATTTCTTCCGTCTCATCGAAAATCAGCTTTCTTGTCGGTAAAGACGGGAAGCCTTACATAGAAGGAAATCCGTTTTATTTTAATCTTTCACATTCCAAAGAGTATGCCGCGTGTGCAATCTCCGACGTTGAAATCGGAGTCGATATCGAGGCAATTCGTTCGGCAGATTTGAAATTGGCAGAAAGATTTTTTGCTTCGGCTGAAACGGCTTACCTTAAAAGCGTATCGCCCGATAGTGCGGGTGCCGAATTCACAAGAATTTGGACTTTGAAAGAAAGCTTCATGAAAGCTCAAGGCAAGGGCATCGGAATCGGACTTAACAGTTTTTCGGTTACAGACTTAAACGGAAACCTAAAAAGCATCGAATATGAAGACGATATTTATTATCTGTCGGAGATTGTTTTCGATGAGGGGTATAAAGGAGCGCTTTGCAGTAAAAATACCCCTGTAACCCCTTCTTTGATTATTCCGGACAGATGTGAGGCAGAGGCACTTTTGACTTGACAGAGGTTGCATTATCTCTAAGAAATTTGGATAATATATTGATTAGTTTTTAGGTTCGGAGGATGAACAAATGGCAGAATTGTATGCTCACAGAAAAGCTGAACGTAATATCAGATTTATCGGTGCCGACGGCAATCCGATTTCAGGTAAAGATATCAAAATAACTCAGGAAGGTCATAAATTCCTTTTTGGTTGCGGTGCATTTGATTCACTTGCATATGTTTATCCCGAAATGCCTGAGGACATCCGTCCTATGTTCAAAGACCGCGTTGATAAATGGCTCAAGGTTTTTAACTACGGTACTTTGCCTTTCTATTGGGGACAGTATGAGAAAGTTGAAGGCGAGCCTGATTTTGAAGGCAGAATGAATGCCGCAAAACTTTGCACAGAAAACGGCGCCAAAGTTAAGGGCCATCCTTTGTGCTGGCACACAGCCTGTGCCGACTGGCTTATGAAATACGATAACAAGACCATCATGGATAAGCAGCTCGAAAGAATTAACCGCGACGTAAGTGCTTTTAAGGGCGTTATCGATATGTGGGACGTCATAAACGAAGTTGTAATTATGCCGATTTACGATCGTTATGATAATGCCATCACGAGAATCTGCAAACAGTACGGAAGCGTAAATCTCGTAAAAGAGGTATTTAACGCCGCTAAGGCTGCTAACCCTGATTCGGTTCTTCTCATTAACGACTTTAATCTCTCTGATAAATATGCCAAGCTCATTGCCGACTGTCTTGACGCAGGCGTTCCGATTTCCGCAATCGGTCTTCAGACTCACCAGCACCAGGGCTATATGGGCGAGGAGAAGCTTCGTGAAGTATTGGACAGATTCTCCGTCTTTGGACTTCCGCTTCATTTCACCGAAAACACTTTGGTTTCAGGTGCCATTATGCCGCCTGAAATCGTTGACTTAAACGACTTCCAGCCTGAATCCTGGCCTTCCGAACCTGAGGGAGAAGAGCGTCAGTGCAGAGAGTGGAGAGAAATGTATGAAATCTTATTCTCCCATCCTCTGGTAGAGGCTTTGACGGGATGGGATTTTGCCGACGGTGCATGGCTTAACGCTCCGAGCGGTTTTATTCGTAAAGACGGCACTGTTAAGCCTTCCTATGAGATGGTTCATAATCTTGTGCATAACGAGTGGTGCACGAAAGATACAGTACATACCGATGCAGACGGAATGGCAAAAATCCACGGCTTCAAAGGGTCATATAAGGCAGAGATTGATTCTCATGAAGGTAAGTTTGATCTTCTTGAAGACGGTGACACGATTATCTGTAAGCTTTCCTAAGACATAACTTGTAAAAATCAGGTTACAATAGGAAAAGCGTCTGTCTGAAATGTAAAATAGGCTAAAATCTCGTAAAATCAGGTTTTAGCCTATTTTTGATGGTTCAATTGTTCAGTTCTGAGTAATTGCGAAGGCGAAATAGGCTAAAATCGTGAAAATCAAGGTTTTTAGCCTACAATCTATCAATATCGTTTAATCTATCTAAATATTAATTAATTTATATAAGTGAAATGTAGGCTAAAATCGTTAAAAAATGCAATTCTAGCCTATTTTGTCTGTCGCGACGGTAGTTTTGCCTGTCTCCGAGGAAAAAATATAGGCTAAAATCTCGAAAAAACGGATTTTTAGCCTATTTTGTATTTCAACAGATTAAGAAAATGAATTGAAACGGAATCGAACGAAATAATCAGCTTCCGTTCCAGCCATTGCAAGCTATGCATTGCCGATGTATATTTTGGGACAGCCTCTGTAAGTTCTAATACTCCACAAATCGCCACATGAAAGCCGTTTTAGAGACAATGCCAGGGAAAAAGGGGGCACTTATCCCCCTTAAACTCCACATACCGCCATTTTACTGATTGATGAAGTTAATTCTTCCAGAACCATACGGGTCGCTATAGTCTTCGCTTACAATTCCGTCCTCGAAAGATGAAATGTAATCCATGAAAACCTGATGGTCGAGAACCGAGGATTCCAAAAGAACTTCGGCACCGTCAAACATGGTATAGCCGTCACCGTTACTCATAAGAGTGTATGTGTTTCCGGCTACGCTGTAATACGCATCGGGGTCAATCGGTTCGCCGTTAATCATTACGTTTGATACGCGGCGTTCTTCGCCTTCGATGGAAACGAACATTCCCAAATCATCGGTTACGACTCCGCTTGGAACATTTACGTCTACATCGAACGTGATGCCGGATACCTGGAGAAATCCGCCGAATTCGTTAGGGTAGAAGGATACTGAATATTCCAAAGCATCAAGAATCTGCTGACCGCTTAAGGAAATCATGCTGAGGTAATTACAGAACGGCAGAACAGTCAAAACATCCGTTCCGGTTATGTCGCCTGCAGGAATTGAAGCTCTGATTCCGCCGCCGTTACAAAAAGCGATATCAGCGCCCATATAAGCACGCATTGAATCGGCCGTCAAATCACCAAGGTTGGTTTCGGTAAGGCGGACAAGTCTTAAGTCGGGATTGGAAGGGTCATAAATGGTCAGGTCAAATAAGGAACTTCCTATAACCTGTGAAGAAAGTTCATCGAGATTCTCTTTCTCGGATTCAACTGCGTTTACTGTGGAAGAGATATCAAGAAGCTCGGTTGTTATATTGCCGTCGGCGTCAAATGTCAGCATTCCGATGTTTGCGAATTCTGTGCCTGTCTGGGTAAGGATTACCGTGTCTCCGTTTTTATCAATGCATTGCAAACGTTCCAATTCCGTGTGGGAATGACCGTCCAGGAAAACATCGATGCCTTCGATTTTATGGATGAGTTCGGAGGAAGTGTACGGAGAACAGTTGTAATCAAATCCGAGGTGAGACAACGCTATAACGTAGTCGGCGCCTTCGCTTCGTGCGGCCGCTGCAGCCTCGTTAACGGTTTCGGCTAACAGGTCTCCGGTGGAATCTTCCGAGAACGAGTATATGAGGTTTCCGTTCTCGTCTTGGAAAAATGTCGGAGTTGAGGATATATAAGCGGTCGGAGTTGTGATTCCGATAAAAGCAATCTTTATGTCTTCACATTCCACAATCGTGTACGGCTCGAAAACAGTCTCTCCGGACGCATCTTTGAAATTACAGCTTAAAAACTCGAAGTCGGCTTCCTCGGATAACTCGATGAGGCGATCGACCCCGTAGTCGAACTCGTGGTTACCGATTGCCATTGCGCTGTAACCGACCTCGTTCATGATGTTTACTATGGATTCGCCTTCCGAGAAAGAACCGATGACGTTTCCCTGGATTGCATCGCCCGAATCGGTAACAAATACATGTTTGCCGGCTGCTTCCAAAGAAGCTTTCACAGACGATAATGTCTCATAGCCGATGGCACCTTCGTCAACGGCACAGTGAACGTCGTTGGTATAAAGAATTACTATATCTTCAAGTACTGATTTTGGGGGTTCGGTATAATTGACCTGAGAAATCAAAATATCTTCGGGAGAACCACCGCCCAAGCTTTCCTCAGGAAAAAGATTGCTGCATCCGAACAGGGTGAACAGCAATGTAAAAGAAAGAACGGCCGATATAACTTTTTTCATTATTACCTCATCAGCGAGGATACCGACCGTTTAAACAGACCTTAAGTATTCTCGCGTTGTTTCTTTATTTCAGCTCGCAAATCGTCGATGATGTTTTCCATCCATTTTCTGTGAATAAGAACATCTTCCAACATTCTGCTCCTATCATTATACGCGTTTTTGAGAAAAGATATCTCTCTATCTAATTGCATTATTACGTTTCGCAGTTCGTGAATCTCGTGGTTCTTGTTTTCGAGAGCCAGTTTATAGCCTTCGATGGTATCGTAATAGAATTGATTTTGTTCTTCGTTATCGGGATTCGGTTCCGGTGTTTGAGTTTGAAGTCCGATAAGAACGGCCATGATCGGCTGGATACTGCTGTATCTGAATTCCGAGTATCTTTGGGACAAAATTCGGTCGATGGTACCTTCGGGAACGTTTGACATTTCTGCAAGTTTTGCATTGGTAAGTCCCAGCTGCTTTTTACGGTTTCTCATCCACTCAATCAGCTCACCGGAATTAAGACTCATGATTTCCGGACACTTCTTCGTGCATCCCGTGGTTGTGTAACTGCATTCGCAGTTTGCATCTGTGGAGATTTTTGTTGTTACAGGTGAAGTCTCGTTGTTACAAAGATTTAAACCATCCATATTGTGTTCCTCATTTCGTCGTTTGTGAAAACCGATTTCATTATATCCGAGGGCTTTGCGATGTTCCATATGCTTAAACGAAGCAAACGTAGGCATTTGTGAATGATTTTGTGCTTCGATAGTGTCTATTGTACTTATCCTGTCGAAGACTATGCTGATATCAAGAAGTCGGTGACTTCACGAAAGTTACGGCTTCTGCTGCAAATATATACGGCAATCGGTACCGGTACAAAGCTTTGCTTCCGATTGCATAATTTAAACTAAAGAGGTGATACATATGAATGAAAAATTGATTGAACTTATGAGAAGCCAGGTGAATAAGGAATTGGAATCTGCATATCTCTACCTGGAGTTTTCGAATTATTTTGCACAGAACGGTTTGAACGGGTATGCACATTGGTACAGAGTCCAGTCGAAAGAAGAAATCGAGCATGCGTTGAGATTCGTCAATTACTTAAATGACGCTGAGATGCCTGTTTGCCTTCGCCCTGTGGGAAGACCCCAGGACACGCTTTCCGAAATGTACGATTTGGAGATTAACGGATCTTGTGATATTTCGCTTATTCCTCAGATTTTGAAAGCGGGACTTAACCACGAGATGTACATTACCGCACTCATCGAGAAAATCCTAAGCGCTGCTCAGGAATGTAACGATTACAGAGCCACCCGGTTTTTGGAGCTTTTTATCGATGAGCAGACGGAAGAAGAGAAGAATGCGATGGAGCTTCTTAACAATTACACACTTTTTGCTTCCGATTGCAGAGCGGGGCTTTTGATCACCGATAAGCGCCTCGCGAAGCGTAAAGATGAGTGTGCATGAGGGATTTGCTGTAAGAGGGAATTAAGGATGAAAGATAATAGTTTTTTGTGGAAGATAATTAATTTGTGCGCTTTGACTATGACGGTAGCAATTAACGCACTGGCGGATATAATTCCGATAGGAGGACTTACCACTAAGGAAGTTTCGGATTTGTATCCTACATTTGTAACGCCGACGGGCATTACTTTCGCGATTTGGGGAGTTATATACGCATTTCTCGGATTCGTTTTTGTACGCGAGGCATTTATTCGTAAGTCGGAGGCAACCTCCCAAATCGGTTTTTGGTTTCTTGCGACTTGCATTTTAAATATCGCTTGGATTTTTACTTGGCATTTCAAACTCATGACGACTTCGTTCGTGATTATTCTCGCTCTTTGGTTATGCTTGCTTTTCCTTACCCGAAGAACCGAGTATTCTCGCAAAACAGTTCGTGCGGCATTTGAAATCTACTTCGCTTGGATTACCGTGGCAACGGTTGTATCGCTTAATATCGTGCTTGCCAATCTCCTTCCGGGACTTCATTTAAAGAATAATGCTATTTTTATGATGGCAGTTTCCTTGACAGGGCTTTTTGCTTATGCGATAGTACGTCTCATCATGCATAAGGATGCAGTGTTCTCTGCAGTTGCGGCATGGTCTCTGTGGGGTGTGTTCATAAGCCACTTCAAAACAGGCTATAACGGCATGTATCCTTTCGCGGTAGTTTTCAGTTTGGTTGCTGCGATTCTGATGACGCTTGTTTTCGTGCATGTAACGGCGTTCAGGATGAGAGGATGCACTTGCTGTTCAAGAGCGCCGAAATGCATAAGAGACTGAAATCTCGGCAAAAAACAAATTGGTGCTTTACAAACACGGCATTAAGTGGTATTTTTTATATCTGCGGCGTCACGGAGACAGGACAGTCCGACCTTTTCCTTGTCGTACGCGAATTAATAAATTGGAGGACAAACTAATGGATTCAATCAACAAGGCAGAAATCATCAAGGAATTCGCACTTAAAGAGGGCGACACAGGTTCACCTGAGGTACAGATTGCACTTCTTACAGCAAGAATCAATCACCTCACAGAGCACTTGAAGACTCATAAGGGCGACCACCACTCCAGAAGAGGACTTCTCATGATGGTAGGTAAGAGACGTGGACTTCTCGATTATCTCGCAAAGATTGACATCGAGCGTTACAGAGCTGTTATTGCAAAGCTCGGAATCAGAAAGTAATTTTTGGTTTTTGTTTCGTTTAGGTTTACTTACGGCCGTTCTTGAGAAATCAGGAACGGTCTTTTATTTTGTTTGAAATTGAATTCGGGTATTTTATGAACGGTCTTAAAGAAAAATACTTAGGCAGCAGGAATTTTTACAGGAACACACTGGCTATAGCATTTCCGATAATGCTCCAGAACGGTCTTATGAATGTGGTTAATCTTTTGGATAACCTCATGGTGGGACGTTTGGGTACGGAACAAATGAGCGGCGTAGCCATTGCCGGCAACCTGCTTTTTGTGTTCCAAATGGCAATATTCGGCGCTGTTTCCGGCGCCGGTATTTTCGGTGCGCAGTTTTACGGAAAAGGCGATCACAAGGGTGTCGCAGATTCTTTAAGAATTAAACTTTACGTAGGTCTCGTTTTGCTTATGATAGGCGAGGCAATTCTGTTTTTCAAAAAAGAATCCTTGATTAACCTTTATCTTCGTGCCGAGGTGAATGATGTCGCGAAGGCTGCCATGACACTCGAGGCTTCACTTAAGTATATGAGAATAATGATGATTTCGCTTCCTTTTCAGGCGGCGGGTATCTGTTATTCGTCATCGCTTCGTGAGTGCGGCAAGACTCGTGTTCCGCTCTATGCGGGAATCGCAGCCGTCATAACGGATTTAGTCTTGAACTGGCTTTTGATTTTCGGTAACTTGGGATTTCCGAAATTGGGTGTTGAGGGTGCCGCAATTGCGACGGTTATTTCGCGTATCGTAGACTGCATGATTAACATCATTTGGACTCATACCCACAGCTCGAAAATGCCCTACGCAAGATATCTGTTCAAAAAGGTCACCGTTCCGGGTGCTCTTTTGAAGCAGGTAACGATAAAGGGTTTGCCGCTTATGATGAACGAGATATTCTGGGTTCTTTCCATAACATATCTTAATCAGATTTATTCCGAAATGGGACTTGATGTTGTTGCGGCAAATAACATCTCGGTAACATTATCGAATGTCTTTAACATTCTCTTTATCGCCTTGGGTTCTGCTGTCGGAATCATGGTCGGTCAGGAACTCGGAAAAGGACTTATCGAGAAAGCCCGTTCCACTGCACGCAAGCTCATCTTTTTCTCTGTGATATCTACCTTCGGTGTAGGATTGGTGATGATTGCGGTATCAGGACTTTTCCCGCGCCTATATCAGACTACGGACGTTGTTCGCGAGTTAGCTTCAAAACTTATAGCGTTCTACGCGGTAGCTATGCCGATTATGGCCTTTAATCATGCATCGTATTTTGCAATAAGATCCGGAGGAAAGACATTTATTACTCTTGTCTTGGACAGTGTATACTGTTGGACCGTGACAGTCCCGATAGCGTACGTTTTGGTAAATTATACATCTATCAACATAGCCTACATCTATCTTATGGTTCAGTTGTCGGAAATTACGAAATGTGTAGTTGCCACAATCTTTTTGAAGAAACTTAACTGGGCTGTGAACCTTGTGGAAAAACAACAATCATAAGCCTGAATTTCTTATCTTTGAGACGGTCGGCGTGTTGACTTTTCGAGGGACTTAATATAGATTGATACTATCAAATAGATAATAACTGAGAAGAAGGAAGATAGTATGAGTAAATATAAACCGAGTTGTAAAGAAGAAGTAGAGTTCTTAAAGAACTACAATCCGAAAGATTTTCCGCCTCTTGCCGTAACGGTTGATGCCGTTGTTTTGGGCGTTTTTAAGAATGCATCCGATAACTACCGTAAATCCGGAACTCCTCAATTGATGGTGCTCCTCGTTAAACGTAATGATTTCCCTTATAAGGGTAAATACGCTTTGCCGGGCGGCTTTGTTCATGAAGATGAGACATTGGAAGAAACTTTGGGAAGAACGCTTAAGACAAAAACCGGTCTTACGAATGTTTTCAATGAGCAGCTTTATACCATAAGTGATGTTGACAGAGATCCTCGTATGAGAGTTATAAGCTGTGCCTATTTCTCGCTTCTTGATATTGACGAAGCTGAGATTACCGATGCAGAATGGTTTCCTGTGTCCGAAGCAATCAATATGGATTTGGCTTTTGACCATGCTACGATCATTAAGGATGCTTTGGAGCGCATCAAAGGAAAGATTAACTATACCGACATCGTTTTCAATATGATGCCTAAGGAATTTACGATTAACGATTTGCAGCAGGTATATGAGATTGTTCTCGATAAGAAACTTCTCGGTGCTGCTTTCAGAAGAACAATTTCCGATTCCATCGAAGACACCGGTAAGATGACTTCCAACGAAGGTCACAGACCTGCAAGAATTTTCAGATACAAGAAGCCTTCAGATAAGTAAAAGGCATCTTGTTTTCGAGATAGAACTAAATACACATAAGCAAGTATAAGAAAATAATTGAATTTTCTATGTAAATATTCAATCTTTTGTGATAAATTATACTTGCTTTTACTTTTTTGAGGGGAGAAATCACCATGACATTTGAAGAATTAATGGATTTTGCCGTAGAAACCGGCTGTTCTGATGTGCACATCACTGTAGGTACAAACCTTGCCGTAAGACGTAATGGTATTCTCGAGATTTTGGATGTATGTCCTAGCCTTGAGGAGTCTGAGGAGATGATTTTTACTATTCTCTCCCCGGAAGATATTGAGTTTGTTAAAGCCGGAAACGATTTGGATATCGGTGTAATGATTGATAACGGCTTGAGAATCAGAGCCAACATCTATCACCAGCGTAATAATCTCGCTGCCAGCATCCGTCTCCTTATGACAGAGATTCCTTCTTTCGAAGAACTTGGCCTTCCTATGGTAATCAAGGATTTGGCTGAAGCAAAAAGAGGTATGGTATTGGTTACAGGTCCTACGGGTTCCGGTAAGTCTACAACACTTGCAGCAGTAGTTGATTATATTAACCACACAACAGCAAGACACGTAATTACAATCGAAGACCCTATCGAGTATGTATATCCACATAACTATGCAATGATTCACCAGCGTGAAATCGGCCGTGACGTAGATAACTTCGCAACAGCACTTCGTTCTTCACTCCGTGAGGACCCGGATATTATTCTCGTAGGTGAGATGCGTGACTTCGAGACAATTTCCGCAGCTATTGCCGCAGCAGAAACAGGTCACTTGGTTCTTTCCACACTTCATACAACAAGTGCTGCTCAGACAATCGAACGTATTATCGACGCAAGCCCGCTTGAGAGCCAGGATCAGATTCGTACACAGTTTGCAAACTGCGTTAAGGGTGTTATTTCCCAGCAGCTTCTTCCTACTGCCGACGGCTTGGCTCGTATTGTTGCCACAGAAGTTATGGTTGCAAACAGTGCTATTCAGAATCTCATTCGTGAGAACAAGACAATTCAGATTCCTGCTTCCATTATGGCAGGTAAGAGAGAGGGAATGCACTCTCTTAACGAGGATCTCTTAAGACTTGTTCACGAAGGTAAGATTACAAGAAAGACAGCTCTCGCTGCTTCTTACGATCCTATCGAACTTGATAAGAACTTGGGTAACGTTGGTTTTGGCTCCCAGGGATACGGATTCTGATAAATTTCTAAATGCAAAGTTAAAGGCTGTCTCGTTTGATGTGAGACAGCCTTTTTGCGTTAATTTACATTTAATGATTGGGTAAAGTCATAAAGACTACGTTTCTCCGACATCTGAAGAGTTTGTTGAAGGTTTGCATATATCCCCCAATCCCCCAGCCTCCCGGGTTTCCTAAGTTCGCACGTCCCGGAATCTCCGCCGCAACAAAGTTCCCACGTTCCTGCGCAAAGGTGAGAAAACCATAATTTTTGAAGATTTTGGCTTGTTTTATGGTCGTTTCTCAAACAATTTTGAGGAATGTGTTCAAAAAACCATAATTAGCCGCGAAAACGAGGTGTTTTATGGTTGTTTTCGAGGGCTTAAGGAAGGCTATGCAATTATCTTGTTCACGCAGTGTTAAATATTTGTCGTAGTGATTTGAAACAACCATAAAAATCGTGATTTTTCATGAAAATTATGGTTTTGGCCGCAGAAATAGGGTTTGCGAGCCGATAGTAACCATAAAAAACAAGAAAGAACGCGTAATTTATGGTTCGCCGTTAGATGTGTTGTTGTTGTCGAAACCGGGCGGCCAATGCTCGGAAGACTATTTAGTATAAATTCAAGGAAATTAGGATTTTTATACTAAATTTTCGCGGCCAAAACTGCTCAAGACGAGCGGATTTAGTATAAAAATGTCTTTTGAGCGAGATTTATACTAAAAATCCTGCTTGATGAGGGCAACCTGTCACTGTTACTGAGGCTGCAGGCGGTGAAATTTAGTATAAATTCAGCTGTTTGCGGATTTTTATACTAAATCGTGACCGCATGGGACTCTGCACTCAAGAAAATTTAGTATAAAAACGTAGAAAATCAATTATTTATACTAAATCGCGGATGAATCACGGATGAATCACGAATAAATCACGGATGAATCGCGGATAAATCGCGGATAAATCGCGGATAAATCAATATCCGATTTCGCTTAGAAGCGTATCGAGAAGTTCAGAGTTTTTAAGGCTGAATTCAGGCGTAATAAGCGGCTTCTCGGTGCCGAGAAGAGAAAGACTTAAGTTATCGGCTTCCAGGGAGTAGTTGTTCGGAGCTTCGATTTCTCTGATGATTTTTCCGGAATCGGTATTTATCTCATATGTGAGGCGGCCCGACTGATTATATTCTACGGCAGATATTATGGTGCCCTTGGTGCCTTTGATGTAGAGACGGTCGTAGCGGGCGTTCTTGCCCAAAACCATGCCGACATTAAAGGCCGCACGCGTGCCGTTAGCAAATCTCATGATGGCAGCTGCGGATAAGTCAACATTCTCATCGGTCATCTCGGCTACGGCTTTGACGAAATCGGGTTCCGAATCGATAAGCGAAAGAATCATTGTGGTGCAGTAACATCCAAGGTCATAAATCATTCCGCCGCCGAGCTCTTTATGGAGACGGAAGTCTTCATCGTAGCCTTGTGTGTAGAAAGCGGATTCTATAAAATCGATATCGCCGATAATCCCGCTTTTAACGTCGTTTTTAAGGGATTCAACATACGGGCTGTGAAGATATGCGTATGCTTCCATGAGGATGAGGCCTTTCTCGGAAGCTTTCGCGAACATTTCTTCGGCGTCTTTTTTGTTAAGAGCCATAGGTTTCTCGCACAAGACGTGCTTGCCTGCTTCTAGTGCCTTTATTACCCATTCTTTATGGAGATTGTTCGGAAGGGCGATATAAACTGCCTGAACATCGGGGTCGGAAAGAAGGTTATCGTAGCCGACGACGCCTTTTTTGAAGCCGAACTTTTTTACGTAGGAGTCGACTTTCTCTTGCTTACGTCCCGCAATCATATAGGCCTCGCTGTGCTTTGATGCGAGAAGTCCCGGAATCATTCCGTAGTCAGCGATGTTTGCCGTGCCCAAAACGCCCCATTTAATTCCCATAAATTTGCCCTCCGAAGATTGTACTGGTTATTATTTTACAATTATATGTGCTCGAAAACGATGTGCGGTGCGTTTCGAATTTTCGCTGTGGAAATGTCGAAAAATACGTGTTTTCAATGTTTATTATTTGTTCACGAATAAAATCTTTTGGCTGATATATAATCAAAATCGAAGTAAAAATAAGGAGAGTTTTTTATGGCCGGTGGAATGGGTAGAGGCGGTTTGGGACCGCGCGGTTTTTTGACCGAAGAAGAAAAAAAGAATAAGCCGAAGATTACCAAAGAACTTATTTTCAGAATTTTCTCATATATGAAGCCGTACACGTTACAGTTCGTGATGGTGTTCGTGGCAATACTTCTCTCGGCGGGCATCGGACTTTTGCCTTCCATGATTACGGGAAAAATCGTCGACGAAGCTTTGATCGGCGAGGATTTGACACTTCTTATAAAGCTCTTGCTTGCGGCTTTCGCGGCACTGACGGCTTCTCAGATAATAAGTGTAATCGAAAGCTATATTAATGCGTGGATTTCGCAGCGTATTATTTTCGATATGAAGAATCAGATGTATAAGCATCTTCAGTGGATGCCTCACAGTTTTTTTACATCGGAAAAACAGGGCGACATCATAACCAGAATGAATACCGATATATCGGGAGTAAGTACGGTTATCTCAAGTACGCTTTCGAGCGCAGTGAACAATATCGCAACGGTACTTACGACGTTGGTCGCTCTTTTTACCATGAGTGTGCCGCTTGCTTTGGTGGGAATCATTATTATCCCGCTTTTGGCTGTGCCGACAAGAAACGTAGGCCGCAACAGATTTCAGCTTCTTACGCAAACGCAGGAGAAAAACGACGAGCTTAATGAGGTTATAAACGAGACATTATCCGTATCGGGTTCCATGCTCGTTAAGCTTTTTACTCATGAGGAAAAGGAATACAACAACTTCGTAAAGGTTAACGACGAGGTTTCCAAGCTTTCTTTGAAAGAACAGAGATCGGGTAAATGGTTCAGAGTCGTAATGGGAATGTTTACCCAGGTAGGACCTTTGCTCATTTACTTTGCGGGCGGTATTTTTATCATTAAGAAAATCGACCCTTCGCTTTCGGTAGGTACCGTAACTGCTACCGTTGCCCTTATCAACAGACTTTACAGACCTGTGGAGTCGCTTCTTAATCTCGGGGTTGATTTCACGAGATCGCTTGCTTTGTTTACGAGAATTTTTGATTACTTTGATAAGGAGAATCCGCTCGTATCGCCTGAGAACGGCAAGAAGCCGGATGTTGCCAACAAGGATATTGTTTTCGAGCACGTTAAGTTCTCTTATGTGGAAGACAAGCCGCTTCTTGAGGATGTAAACTTTATGGTACCGGGCGGAAAGATGTATGCCATCGTTGGACCTTCGGGTTCGGGTAAATCTACGGTGGTAAACTTCATCCCGAGACTTTACGATGTTTTGGAAGGAAGCGTTAAGGTAGCCGGAGTTGATGTAAGAGATTATGACCTTACTTATCTTCGTGAGCAAATCGGTGTCGTAACTCAGGATACTTATCTTTTTAACGGCACGATAAGAGATAATCTCCTGTATGCCAAAGAGGATGCGACCGATGAGGAGATTATGGAGGCTTGTAAGGTTGCAAGCATAGACGAGTTCATCCTTAACCAGCCTGAGAAACTTGATACGGTGGTAGGTAACCGAGGTTTGAAACTTTCGGGCGGTGAGAAACAGCGATTGAGCATTGCGCGTGTAATTCTCAAGAATCCTAAGATTCTTATTTTGGACGAGGCTACGAGTGCTTTGGATTCCATTTCCGAGAATGCTATTCAAAATGCTTTGGAAGTACTTATGGAGGGCAGAACTTCGATTGTTATCGCCCACAGACTTTCCACTATTTTGAAGGCAGATAAGATTGTTGTAATTGCAGACGGTAAGGTTGCCGAGGAAGGCACTCACGATGAGCTTCTTTTGAAGGAAGGTATCTATAAGGAACTTTACGATACGCAGTTCAAGCAGATTCTTGACATGCAGGGAATTGATTTGGACGAGAGCGACGATCCTGATTGGAAGCCTAATCCGATGATACAAAGCGACGTTTACTGAGCCGTCATTGTTGACAAAACTTCGCGAAAACATCATAATACGGAAGAAATAAACGACGGAGGTAGACCGATGAGAAAGATTTTCTGCTGATAACTTAATAATATTTGCAGCGGGGAATCGATTGTCGATTTATCTTTAATTTAATATGATTTTGACGGCTGCTGTTTTTGGCGGCCGTTTTTATTTTAAGCATAATGCTTTTTGCATAGTGTTTTTGGCTTGTGCCTGACAAAAATGTTCCCCGCGTACACGGAGGTATTTTTATATGGCTATGATTGATGTTAAAAACTTAACGTTCGGATACGACGGCAGTGCGGAGAACCTTTTCGAGAATTGCTCGATTCGTATCGATACCGATTGGAAACTCGGACTTGTCGGAAGAAACGGCAGGGGAAAGACCACGTTTCTGAAAATTCTCAGAGGCGAGCTTTTGTATTCCGGACGAATTACCGGACTTCCCGAATTTGTCTCGTTCCCTTTTGCGATAAAGGATACCGACATTTTTGCTTCCGAAGTGGTTTCACAGATTGCGCCAAATGCCGAAGACTGGCAAATAAGACGTGAGATGAATCTCATAGGATTAAGCGAAAACGTTCTTTATATGCCGTACGGCCTGCTCTCGGGCGGCGAGAAAACAAAGCTTCAGCTTATCTGCCTTTTCCTTGACGACGGCAGGTTCCCGCTTATCGATGAGCCTACCAATCACTTGGATATGAACGGAAGAGAAATGGCAGCGGCATACCTTAAGAGAAAGGGCGGTTTTATCCTTGTAAGCCACGACCGTAATTTCCTTGACAACTGTACGGATCACACGATGTCGATTAATCGCACAAATATCGATATTATGCCTGTGTCCTTCTCGCTGTGGCAGGAAGAAAACGATAAAAAACTTCAATTTGAGCAAACGCAAAATGACAGGCTTAAGAAGGATATAGCGCGTCTTAAGAAATCTGAGGAGGCGGCCGAGCGCTGGTCCAATATTTCGGAAAGCAAAAAGATAGGTTTTGATCCGCGCGTCACCGAGAAATCCATCGGCCGCAGATCGTTTGAAGGCGCCAAATCAAAGAAAATGATGAAGCACGCCAAGGCCATGGAAAAACGATTCGAAGATAAAATCGAAGAAAAGTCGTCTTTACTTAAGAACCTCGAGAAGCGCGAAGACTTGGTGATTACAGGTGAGAAGCATTATGCCGACAACTTGCTGACGGTAAAGAACCTGGCTCTGTATTACGATGATAAGCAGATTACAAAGCCGATGAATTTCGAGATTAAGCAGGGCATGCGCTACGCGGTTACGGGAATCAACGGCTGCGGAAAGTCCACTTTGCTTAAATTCCTTTCGGGCGAAGGTTCGCCTTATTATGATTCGAATCTTCATATAACAGGTGAAGTCTACCGTGCTTCCGGTATCACGATTTCTTTTGTCTGCCAGGATACGTCTTTCCTTAAAGGTACGCTTCATGAGTACGCCTTAAACGAGCATGTTGACGAACCTCGCTATAAGGCCATTCTTCGTAAGATGGGCTTCTCGAAGGAAAATCTCGATCAGGATATTTCCTCTTTCTCGGAAGGCCAAAAGAAGTGCGCCGTGATTGCGATGAGCCTTTGTCAGAGCGCAAATCTCTATCTTTGGGATGAACCTCTGAACTATGTGGATGTTTACATAAGGCAGACGATCGAGGAGATGCTTTCGGAAACCGATATTACCATGGTTTTTGTCGAGCACGATAAAGCGTTTGCCGAGAAAATCGCAGATTTCATTATAGAAACGGAAGCGTTCGAGGGCGATATCTGATTTCCTTCGATTTTGCCGTCTGAACCGGTTCTGCACTTGAGCCGGACTGCGCACTGCTTCACCGCGAATCAAGTTCCGAATGCGACATCAGGTTTGAACCGGTACCTTTTGAGCCGGCTGGTTTTACCCCAATAGGCTAAAAATCCGATTTTTCAGGATTTTAGCCTATTTTTAGGTCGTATAAATCAAATAGCATTTAGATATATAAAAGAAATCTAATAAATTGTAGGCTAAAAATCGTTTTTGTGGCGGTTTTAGCCTATTTTCTTTCCAATCGCGCTCGAAAACAGACAGTTGCTCCATAAAAAATAGGCTAAAAAGTCGATTTTTCGCGATTTCGGCCTATTTCATTTCAGAGATTCGGTTTAGGGTTTTCGCGCCATGAAAAACCGCTCGGGAATACGCTTCTTCAGCGGGCTGTAAACATTGAAAAACGGGACTTTGTGACCGAATTGTAAACTTCTGACATTTATTACAAAAAGATTAAAGAAATTCGCAAAAATATGTTGCTAAATGACAATTTTATGACTAAAATACAAATGTGTGGTGAAAAAGGGAGCAAAAGTTCACATGTAGGGAGCAAAGGGGAGCAAAAACCGGAACTCACGAAGGAATTTTTACTCTTAGGTAACAGGAGATCGTTGTGGCTCGAGATATCAAGAAAATCGATGCAAAAGGCAGATTCTTCATTCCGTCGAAGCTTAAAGAGCGTTTCGGCGGCGATGTTGTTATTACCAACAGCCTCGATAAGGGATATTTGAGTGTTTATACGGCGGAAGCTTTCAAAGAAGTTGAAAGACAACTCGACGAACTTAATTCGATGGATCCCAATGTAAGACGTATTCAGCGTTTTATCGCAGGTGAGGCATTGGAAGTGAGCGTCGACTCACAGGGCCGACTTTCGGTTACGTCTGAACTTTGGGAGAGAATAGATGCAAAACCGGGTGACGAGATTTGCGTTTTCGATATACTCGGTAAACTTAACATCTGTACTAAGGCTTTCTACGACAATTCGGATCTCGGACTCGACGATATCGTCGGATTGGATACGAAGTATTATGTCAAAGGCTTGTGATTTTACCCATATTCCGGTTCTTTTTAACGAATGCATGACCGAGCTCAACATTAAACCCGACGGGGTCTATGTAGACTGTACCGCGGGCGGCGGAGGCCATAGCTCAGGCATCCTGGAGCGCTTGAGTTCGAAGGGAAGACTTATTTCTCTTGATAAAGACGATGAGGCGCTTGAGGTTTGTAAGTTAAGAAGAGAACAATATCCCGATAAGAACTGGGAAATTGTGAAATCGGATTTTTCATCGGTTAAGGATGTTTTGGCTGATTTGGAAATTGAAAAGGTTGACGGCATACTTGCTGACTTGGGTGTTTCTTCCCACCAGATAGATACACCGGAAAGAGGTTTCTCATATGCGACGGAAGGTCCT
The DNA here is from genome assembly GCA_045598625.1 of Saccharofermentans sp. Classification (GTDB taxonomy): domain Bacteria; phylum Bacillota; class Clostridia; order Saccharofermentanales; family Saccharofermentanaceae; genus Saccharofermentans. Next base: position 26,246 of record JAZLML010000068.1, on the reverse strand, counting down.
TTGGATATGAGAATGGACAAGAGTTCAAAACTCGATGCGGCAACGGTTGTTAACACTTACGACGAGGCTTCTCTCACAAGAATATTCCGCTTGTACGGTGAAGAGAGATTTGCAGGACGAATTGCAGCGGGAATCGTAAGAGACAGAAAGGGAAATCCTTTCACATCAACACTTCAATTAGCCTCGAAGATAGCATCCTATGTACCGGGCAAAGCCAGAAACGAAGATCAGCATCCTGCAAGAAGATGTTTTCAGGCAATCAGAATCGAAGTTAATCATGAACTGGATTCGGTTGAGACACTGCTCAGGGAAGGGGTAAGACTTTTAAATCCTGAAGGACGATTTGCAGTAATCTCGTTTCATTCGTTGGAAGATCGATTGGTGAAAGAGAATTTTAAGGAGTTTGCTTCTCCGTGTACATGTCCGAGAGAGTTTCCGGTATGTGTTTGCGGTAAGAAGAGCCTCGGAACGGTGATTACGGGAAAGCCGATAACGGCATCCGAGGAAGAGGTTAAGGGTAATTCGAGAGCACACTGTTGTAAACTTCGTGTTTTCGAGAGAAACAACGAACAGTGAGCTTTTTGGGGGAATATTTATGACACGTGCAATAGGAAAAAAATATAAAGAGTATAATATGGATGCGTACATCGATGCGCCTGAGTTGGATATCGAAGCAATTCTCGAGGAGTCTTCGCTTCAGTATCACTACAAAGACGGCAAGATGACCGTAAGCGATGATAAAACATTTTATTCGGCTGAAGAAATTCGTGAGATGACGAGAGACTATAACAGCAATCACACGAATGCGATTCACGCCGATCAGGCTAAGGCTTCCAAGCGTAAGATTGTGCGCGAGATGAGAAAGCGCGTTATCGAGACTTCGGTAGCAGTAGTAACATTGATACTTGCAGGTGTTTTCTGCGCACTGATGCTTTATCCTCAGGCAGAACTTTCTGAGATGAGCAGAGACAATTCTGACTTGAAGGATGAGATTTCCGCATTGAAGAAGGAAATCATCAGTGCAGAAGAAAACTCGAACGGCATTACGGATATGGATTCCGTAAGAGCACAGGCTATAGCACTCGGTATGCAGGAGCCTAATGCCAATCAGGTAGTGGTTCTTCCTATGCCGGGCAATGACAGATTGGTATCCGTAGTATCCGTAGATTCGTACGGAATCAATCAGGATGCGCTTGATACGGCTCAAGGAAACCTCGCACAGTATTATCACGACGCTGACGGTGCAGATAATTAATTTGAAAGTGCTTGAGGAATATGAATATTACTGACAGAGGCTATAACGAGAAATCATCGAGACTTGCGACAATTATTTGTTGGCTTTTGCTTACTGTTTTCGGATTTTATCTTATTTACAGTCTTTATGTTGTTACGATAGTGGAGCATGACGAGCATGCTTTGGCAACCGGTTCCACGCAGTGGAAAATGATGACATACTCTGCCGAGAGAGGTCAGATTTATGACATTAACGGTACTGCGCTCGCATCCAATACTTTTGACTACACGGTAGTTATCACACCGAAGAATATCGTTTGCACGGCAACGGATGACGCCAAGAAGGTTGACCGCAGTCAGATTATTGCCGAGTTCTCTTCGGTTTTGGGTATTTCTGTAGAAAGATTGGAAGAAATGATTCCTGTAGATCCTAAGGATGATACGGATGAGAGAAATGCGGTTTTGGGTATGGACCTTTGCCGTAATGTTTCCGTTGAAGCAAAAGAGGAATTGGAAGCATATCTTAAGCTTCATTCCGTAGGCGGAGTTACTTTTACGGCTGTTCCGCAACGTTACTATAACTACGGAAGACTTTGTTCTCAGGTTTTGGGTTATGCCACAAACGACGGTGTATCGTTGAACGGTATTTACGGTCTTGAAGCTTACTATAACAGCGTGCTTTCGGGTACCGACGGTTACAGATATGCTGAGGTTGATGCGAGAACGGAAGGTGCTCTTCCTTATTCCGAACCTACTATCGTAGATCCTGTAAACGGTAACAACCTTGTTTTAAATATTGACGTTAATATTCAGCAGATAGCCGAAGAAGCATGCAGAGATGCTTTTTATCAGTATTCTCCGCGTGAAGGTATTACGGCAATCGTAATGAGACCTTATACCGGTGAAGTTTTGGCAATGGTATCGCTTCCTGATTATGACCTGAACGATCCTTACGGCGTACCGTTCGGAAAAACAGTCGAAGAATGGGAAATGATGAGCGGCGAGGAACAGGTAAACTATCTTATGAGTTCTGTATGGAGAAACAGATGTATCTCCGATACTTATGAGCCGGGTTCTACTTTTAAGGCTCTTACTACCGCAATCGCACTTGAAGAGAATTTGACTAACGAGAATGAGATGTTCTCCGATGCCCCTATTCAGGTTTCGGATATCGATACGATTTCCTGTTGGTTGCAGAAATCCAATAACTACAATCACGGAACGGAATCGCTCGTTGAGGCTTTCCAGAATTCGTGTAACCCTATTTTCGTGCAGTTGGCTTATCGTATCGGTGTATCCAAGTACTATCAGTACGTTCATACATTCGGATTTTATGAGGCTACAGGAATCGATCTTCCTGCAGAGGGAATCGGTATCTTCCATGAGGAACCGACATCAATCGATATGGCCTGCCTTTCGTTCGGTGAGTCTGCTACGGTTACGCCTATTCAGCTCCTTAATGTATATTGTGCTCTTGTAAACGGCGGCGATTTGATGGTACCGCACGTTGTAAGATATATAACCGATACCGACGGCAATATCGTGGACGAGATTGAGCCTGAGGTAATCAGAACGATATTCTCCGATGAAACCTGCGCTCGTGTAAGAGACATGATGGAGCGAGTAGTAAGAGACGGTACAGGTTCAGCGGGTGCCGTTGCCGGATACTCGGTAGCAGGTAAGACTTCCACGTCCACAATCGAGGTCGGTGAAGAAGCCGGAATGCACGTGCTTTCTTTCTCTTGCTATGCACCGTCTTACGCACCTGAGATAGCAGTTCTGGTTGTATTAAATAAGCCTGAAGACAGAATGGTAGGTTCTTCGGCTCCGGCTTCGGTGGCAGCTGAAATCGTTGAACGTTCCTTAACTTATTTGGGCGTTGACCGAGTATTTACCGAAGATGAATATGATTCCATGACTATAAGATATTACGTTCAGCAGGTAGCAGGCCTTCCTGCATCCGAGGCAAGTTCCAGAATCGGAACGAACGGTATTTCTACGATTTACGGAAGTCCTGATATGACGGCCGAAACAGTTGTTGGGTTTACTTATCCGAGTATCGATGCAACCTTGTACAGTACGGGAGTTGTGGTTCTTTATCCGGAAACTGCGACGGCGGGCGATATGCTCACTACCGTGGTGCCTAATTTACGGGGAAAGACTGCTGTTGAGTGTATCAATTCATTAAGTGATATGAATCTTAATTGCGTTTTCGAGGGAGATATAACGGGAATATGCAGCGTTCAGTCGGTTGAGGTAGGTACGGAAGTTACCGCAGGTGAAATTATTACGGTTACACTTACGCCGCCGGATCAGCTTACGCCTACGCCGGTTCCTACGCCTGCCGACGGTGCCGAGAACGGCTATACACCGGAGGGAAATGAGAATTCCGGAGACGACACGGAGAATTAATCATAAGTTCATTCTTTTTGCGGGGTGTAAACTTGAAAAATGAGTGGTACACTATGTCGTTCGAAAAGAGTGAAATCGAAAGGCGGTTACAATGAAACTTTCAGTGTTGATTAGCGGAATCGAATATGAATGTTCGTACGGAAATCTCGATAAAGAAGTGTCGGGAGTTGAGTACGATTCCCGTAAAGTATCGTCGGACAGCCTTTTTGTTGCAGTTATCGGTTTTGAAAGCGACGGACATAAGTATATTGAATCTGCAATTAAGTCGGGTGCTTCGGTTATCGCGGTTGATAAGACGCAAAACATTTTTTCTTCAGAAGACTTAAAGAGCATCAGTAAGACTAATGATGTTACCATTTTGGTATTTAACGACACGAGACTTGCGCTCGCTCTCTTAAGCAAGAATTTTTACGATAAGCCTGATGAGGAGCTTTCGATAATAGGTATCACAGGAACAAAGGGTAAGACAACAACATCTTTCATGATGTATGAGATATTTAAGTCCTTGGGGGATAAAAGCGGTCTTATGGGAACCGTCTGTAACATTATCGACGGCGAGAAAAGAAAAGCAGTAAGAACGACCCCGGAATCAAAAGATTTGTATGAAATGATGGGTGAACTTAAAAGTACCGGCTCGAAAACGGCCGCTATCGAGATTTCGTCTCAGGGCTTAAAGCTTCACCGTGTCGGCGGGCTTAAGCTTAAAGCTGCCTGCTTTACGAACTTTTATGAAGATCACATAGCTCCGAACGAGCATCCGGATATGGAAGATTATCTTTCGTGTAAACTTAAGATTTTTGATTTGGCTGACACAGCGGTCGTTAATTCCGATTGTAATGAGGCCGGCCGTGTGCTTGAAAGAGCAAAACTTAAGTGCAGCAAAGTATATACATACGGTCTTTCCGATAAATCCGATTGTTATGCTTTAAATATCAGACCTGAAACACGAAATAACATTGTAGGTTGTGCTTTTACTTTAGTATCTCCTTGGTATAACGGCGAGCTTTATATTCCGATTCCGGGAGATTTCAATGTTTATAACACACTTTGTGCCGTTTGTGCCGCCGGTATTTGCGACGTTCCTTTTGAGACATTGTCCGAAGCGTTGGCAAGAGTTTTTGTACCGGGACGACTTCAAAACGTACCTAATGAACTGGGCTTTTCCTGCATAGTCGATTATGCTCATAATGCTGCAAGTCTGGAAAGTGTCCTTCGTAATTTGAGAAATTACACGAAGGGCAGAATAGTAACTGTTTTCGGATGCGGAGGAAACCGTTCTGCGACAAGGCGTTTTGAGATGGGTGAGGTATCGGGAAGACTTTCCGATTTTACCGTTATCACATCCGATAATCCGAGAGACGAAGATCCTGAACTTATTATCGGTAACATCGTGACGGGTATAAAGAGAACCGAAGGTAAATATATAACGGTTACCGATCGTAAAGAGGCTATCCGCAAAGCGTTGTCCGAGGCTTGCGTGGGTGATTTGGTTTTGATTGCGGGCAAGGGTCACGAGGACTATCAGGTTTTCGAGAACAAGCGCACTATACATTTTGATGATTATGAGACAGCTTCCGAAATCGTTCGGAACCTGGCGGCGGAGAGAAAATGAAAAATATAATGTTTACAGCAGATGAGATATGTAAAGCCGTAAACGGTAAAATTGTTATCGGTTCCGAATGTAAAAGCGACGGAAACGAGGCGGTTTGCGGTGTTTCAAAGGATACAAGAACCATAAATCCGAAAGATTTATATATCGCCCTGATAGGTGAGAACTTCGACGGACACGATTTTTGTAAAAATGCTTCCGATAAAGGCGCTTTCGTGCAGCTTATTTCGGATGAAACGAAGCTTCCTTCAAATGCAATAGGAATTCTTACGGATGATACCGCCAAGGCTTTAGGTTTACTTGCGAAGTATTACAGATTAAAAATTAATGCCAAGGTTGTTGCCGTAACAGGTTCCGTGGGCAAAACTTCCACCAGAGAAATGATTGCTTTGGGATTAAGCGGTGCGCGTAAAGTCTTTTCTACCAAGGCTAATCTTAATAATGATATCGGCCTTCCGATGACAATTCTGGAGGCACCTTCCGATACCGAAGTTTTGGTTCTTGAGATGGGTATGAGAGCAAGAGGTGAGATTTCTTACCTTACGAATATAGCGTGTCCCGATATTGCGGTAATTACCAATGTAGGATATTGCCACATTGAGATTTTGGGTTCGCAGGAAGAAATTCTGTATGCCAAAAACGAGATAGTCGAAGGTTTAAGAGAAGGCGGTGTTTTGGCCGTAAACGGTGATGATACTTATCTTTCCGATTATTCTTCTTCGATAGTCCCTTCGACTTCTTCTTTCGCGGCTGTTTCCATGAGCGAAAACTTTGCAAACTCTAAGGCAGTATTTTCGGTCAATTCCGAGAATGTTCACTTCGAGGACGGAAAATCCATATTTAATGTTAAAATTATATCTGACGGTAAAATGTCGGAAATCAAAGATGTTACCATCCCGGCAAACGGCGTGCAGCATGTAAGAAACAGTTTGTTCTCTTTTCTCTGCGGTGAGATTTTGTCCTGCGATTTGGATAAAATTAAGGATAAGATGAATTCCTATACCGAGATGAAAGGCCGAGGCAAAACTGTTGATACAGGCAAAATCACCGTTATCGACGATGCTTATAACGCAGCTCCGGAATCCGTAAGTCTGGCATTGGAAAATCTTGAGATTACGGGTAAAGGCAAACGTAAGATTGCTGTTTTGGGCGGTATGCTTGAACTCGGAGATTATGCCGATATGCTTCACGAGAAGGTCGGATTGAAGGCAGGCGAGACTGATTTGGATGCCGTTTTCGTGATTGGTGACAACAAAGATGCTTTCGTAAAAGGCTTTAAGAAAGCTAAGCCTGAAGGAAAGCTTTTTGAATTTGATTCCAAGGAAGAACTCTTGGCTTCTTTGGACGGATTTGTCAGGGATAATGATTGTTTGCTGTTTAAGGCGTCGCATGCTTTCGGATTCCAGGAAGTTGCCGACGATTATATAAAGAGGTGGTCGTAATGCAGTCAGTCGAACCTAAAAATAACGACAATATGTCTTCGGGTGCACCGATAAAGTACAGACGTAAACTCGAATTGCGTAACAGTGCTTGGCGTGCCAATATTCCGATGGTTCTTTTTATGTTTGCGATTGTTATTTTCGGACTTGTTGTGCTTTATTCGGTATCCGCTCCGGCAGGTTACGTAAAATCCGGTTTTACGAGTTCGGCTTATTATGTTTTCTCGCAAATCAGATTCTCTGTCGTAGGTCTTGTGGCGGCACTGATTATTATGTATATACCGGTTGACTGGTTCAGACAGCGATGGATTATGCTTGCAGGTTACGGGCTCGGTGCTTTCCTTATTATTTTGACGGCGCTTTTCGGAAGCGGTGAGGAAACTCACGGTGCAAAACGTTGGCTTACAATCGGCGGAACGGAGTTCCAGACTTCGGAGATTTTTAAAGTCGCTTTCGTATTGGTTCTTGCTATATACAGAAGCGTGATTATTGATTTACAAAAATCAGGAAAACTAAAGGCGAGCGATCCTAAGAAACAGCCTCTTACGGATGCTTTCTGGGAGTTTATTCTTCCTGTAGGCGCAATTTTGGTCGTAGACTGTCTTATTCTTGTTCAGCCTCATCTTTCCTGCTTCCTTATTATCGGTGCGGTTACTTTCGTTTGTTTCCTTGCATCCGGAATTAAACTTCGCTCGTGGGTTATCGGCATCGGTTTTTATTTGGCTGTAGCACTTTTGGCCTTGGCGGTTGTTTTCGCGGTTCCGTCTTTGAGAACAAAATTTACCGATTACGTATCTTCGAACTTTGCGCACGTTGCCAAGCGTATCGATATCTTCAGCGAAAACGATGTCCCCGACGAAGAAAGCGAGCTTACTTCGGACGATACACTCCAGGTTGACCGTGCCAAAGATGCCATCGGAACGGGCGGAATGTTCGGACTCGGGTTCGGAAACTCAAGATCCAAATATTCTTATGTATCCGAGGCACATAACGACTATATTTTCTCGATTTATGCGGAAGAAACCGGATTTATCGGCGGAACAATACTGATACTTGTTTTCCTGCTGCTTTTCTATATGGGTTTCCGCGTCGCGATGAATGCCAATGGCGTATATACCAGAATTATCGCTCTCGGATATACGTTCCTTATAGTAATGGAGGCGCTGTTTAATATCGGCGTTGAACTTACGGTTTTGCCTTCTACGGGTATCACATTGCCGTTCTTCAGTTACGGCGGTACCGCACAGATACTTCTCCTTGTATCCTACGGTATGATATTATGTGTCGGACGAAGCGGAGTAGTTCGTAAATCCGATAAGGAAAAGGAGGCCGTAACAAGTGGCTCGTAAATTTATCGTATCCGGAGGAGGAACTTCCGGACACATTAATCCTGCGATAACCATAGCCGATTCTTTGAAGGCATATTACGAATCTAAGGGTGAGGAAGTCGAAATAGTTTTTACCGGAAGAGAGCAGGGACTTGAAGGAGAACTTGTTCCGAAGGCCGGCTATAAACTTATTAACGTACAGGCTAAGCCGTTCCCTATGAGAATAGGTTTAGAGATGCACAATGCCATTAAGGCGCTGAGAATAGGTAATAAGCAGTGCAGAGATTTGATTTCCGAATTTAAACCTGACGCCGTTATAGGTACCGGCGGTTATGTTTGTGCTCCTCTTTTGATGCAGGCAAGAAGAATGAAAGTGCCTACAATCCTTCACGAGTCCAATGCTTTCCCGGGAAGAGCAAATAAACTCTTGGCCCGCGGCTGTAATCTGGTTTTGACGGGTTTTCCGAACCAGGAGAAGATTTTTAAACGTGCGAAAAGAGTTGTTTTTACGGGAAATCCTATCCGTAAATCCATGATTGGTAATTTCTACGATAAAGCACGCGGGAATTTGGGTATCTCGCCGGATGAGAAGCTTGTTTTCGCGATGGGCGGAAGCCTCGGTGCGAAATCTATTAACGATTTTGTTATTTCCGCAGCATCAATGGACGAGTTTAAGAATGTTAAGTTTGTTCTTGCTACGGGCAAACAGCAGACAAAGAAACTTTCGTCCGATCTTAAAATTCCGGATAACCTTAAGCTTATCGAATATATCGATAATCCTCAGGACTATCTGTGCGGTGCGGACGTTTGCATAACTCGTGCGGGAGCAGTAACCTGTGCCGAAGTAGCTGCCTGCGGTTCCTGTTCCGTTCTGGTTCCTTATCCGCATGCCGCTCACGACCATCAGACGTTTAATGCAAGAGCATTCTCCGATATCGGAGGTGCGGTAATGATAAGTGACGACGAACTTGTTGAAGGAAGACTTGTTCCGATTTTGAAGGACCTTCTCACTAACAAGAAGCGCCGCGAATTGATGCGTGATTCCGCAACAAAACTTGCCGTTTATGACTGCAGTTATCGTATAGTTAAATCAATAAACGAGAGCGTATTTGGTGAATAAGAGTGAACGACGACGAACTTAAGAAGCTTTTCGATATCGAAGACGACAGTAACGACACTGATAAAGATGCCGTTTCGGATGAGTCTGCCTCTGAAAAAGAGAAAGCAACCGAGATATCTGAAGAAGTAAAGTCGGAAGAAGTCGAGACTAACGAAGAGACCGAAGATGTCGTAACCGAAGAAGTTTTTGAGAAAGAAAACGTCGGGAAAAAGCCTTCGGTTTCTTTCGTCGGCAGAATAAAGAAAGTTTTAAAGACGAGAAAAAAGGCTGTCGTTACCAAGCTTAATGATGGTAAAACCGAAGTATCCGGGCACAAGGACGATTTCTCGGTAATTCCGTTAAACGAGCGTACATATTTGGATAATTTCCCGCTTACTTTTACCGCAACACTTTCCGTTTTGCTTTTGATTTCGGTTCTGCTTTTGATAGTGAGCTTTATTTTCCTTCCTTATTTCAGAGTTAAGCAGGTAAATATCGAAGGAAATATCGTTATTTCAGACAGCGAGATTTTGGAAGAGTGCAATATCAGATACGGTTCTCATCTGCTTTCGGGAATCAGCGGCGATCCTTTGGACTTGTTGAGACTCGACTACGGAAAAACCGAGAACAGAATTAAAGCAGAGAATCCTTATATTGAGGACATCCAAATAAGTGTATCTTTTCCTTCGACCATAAACATTACCGTTAAAGAACGTAATAAGACGGCCTATATTAAGATGCCTGACGGATATGCGGCCGTTGATGCCGAAGGAACCGTGCTGGAACTTGTTACCATTGTGCCGGATGATTCGTGTCATGCGCTTATTACGGGACTTGAAGTTAAAAACGCGGTCCTTATGGAAAAAATTGAAATATCCGACGAGACTTCGTTTAACAGAGCCATTATTGTGCTCGGTGCCGTACTTGCATCGGATTTGAACGGTGCCGAGACCGATAAGTATATGATGTTCGAAAACGTTTACGAGATACGAGTTATGCCGGGCGGCAATATATTCTTATCGATAGTACTTCCGAATGGTTCTAATCTTCAGGTTAAACTTGATAATTTGGATAACATTAATGAGGATATGTCGTGGCTCAGATTTGCCGTTATGGAAGATGCTTTCTCAGATCTTCCGGACGGCTCTTTGGATATGACAGGAGACGAGAATATTTACAGAGAATATACATGAGAATTTATGATAGAATTAGTTCTGTCAGGGGAAAATACATGTAAGGAGAAACAATATGGGAAAGAAAAGAACGAAGTACATTGTGCAGTTGGGAGTAGATCCGCAGACTGCTGAGCAAGTGGTACAATCTTACCTTGCTTCCGAAGGATTTATTCTTAAACAGGATCGTAACGAATCTTATTACATCAAGGGTGATGCAATGGTTGGTTACAAGGAATTTAAGTATGGCATTGAGGGTAACATGCTTATTATGTTTGCATGGATGGGAAATATGCCTGTTGAAGGCGGCGGACTTATGGGTGCCGTTCCTAGAAATACATATTCCAATTCAATTAAAAACGGTATTATTTCAAGACTTAATCCTCAAAATGTTACAAACACCAACGTCAATGCCAAAGAAGCCGTATCTGCTCAGAATAATGTACCGACAATTATGGACGGCTCAATACAGGCAAGTATCGAACAGGGTCAGGCAAAGAATAACCGCGCTGCCGAAGTTTATTGCGAAATCGGTTTTTGGATATCTATTGCTGCTGCTGCGATTAACCTTATTTATCTTGGAATTTATGATGCTCCGATATTCGGTGCGATTTTGATTTTTGTCTCAATATACGGTGCCATTCGCGGCTTGAGCACAAGAAAAAGAAAGAAGGCAATTTTAACATTTGTTTTCTTGGGTATCGCCGTGGTTCTTACAATAATAAACATTGTAAAGCTTTTTATGTGATATGAGTGATTGCGAGCGGTGTTCCAACTATGTTTTCGATGAGCAGTTCGGAGAGTTTTTCTGCGAAGCTCCTTTTGACGAAAATGAAATTGCCCGGGAAGCGGAAAATTCGATCGGGTTAACCTCAAAAAAGCGAATCTGCCCGTACTACGTAGAAGACGGTGAGTACAAAACCGTCAACAAACAAATCTGATTTGAGAGTCGTTTCGAAGTAAAATTCGGAGCGACTTTTTGAATCTGTAAAAATAGTGATTTCGCTCACAAAGATGCTCATTCCGATAAAATTTTGGAAAAATGTGTCAAAATTAAAGTAATTGGAAGATTATTGTTACAAGAATGACATAATAACGGCATTTTGTATTGTAGATGTCCCTTATTTAGGTTAAAATTTTAACGATTGCACTATATCTTGTTAAAAATCGCATAAAGCGACGACTATACAAAGACTGGGAGGACCAAAACATATGTCAGATAATAAGCGTGGTTTTGTATTGGATGATGAAGCTTTTGCTACCATTAAAGTAATCGGTGTCGGCGGCGGCGGATGTAATGCCGTAGACAGAATGATTGACAGCGGCGTTCAGGGAATTGAATTCATTTCCGTTAATACTGATAACCAGGCATTGGCCAGAGCTAAGTCTCAGGTTAGAATTCAAATCGGTGAGAAAGTTACACGCGGCTTGGGCTGCGGCGCAGATCCTAGCGTAGGTGAGAAATCTGCTGAAGAATCCAAGGATGAGATTGCAGAAGCTATAAAGAATACTGACATGCTTTTCGTAACCGCAGGTATGGGCGGCGGTACAGGTACCGGTGCAGCTCCTGTAGTTGCACAGATTGCTCAGGAATTGGGCATCCTCACAGTAGCTGTTGTTACAAGACCATTCGGTTTTGAAGGTCCCAGAAGAGCTCAAAACGCTGAGCGCGGTATCAGAGAGCTTGAGAAGTATGTTGACTCCCTTATCGTAGTAGGTAATGACAAACTCTTGGAAGTTGTTGATGAAGATACTTCCATCGAGGATGCATTTAATATGGCAGACCAGGTATTGAAGTTCGGTGTTGCAGGTATTTCCGACCTCGTAGCTATCCCTGGACTTATCAACCTTGACCTTGCAGATGTAAGAAGAATTATGACAAAGGCCGGCGTATGCCACATGGGTATCGGTCGTGCTTCCGGCGAAGGCCGTGCAGCAAATGCCGTTAAGCAGGCTATTAATTCTCCTCTTCTCGATACAACTATCGAAGGTGCTTCCGGTGTTATTGTTAACTTCACAGGCGGCCGCAGTCTCAAACTTCAGGAAATCGATCAGGCAGCAAGCGTTGTTCGTGATGCTGTAAGTAATGACGCTGATATCATCGTCGGTGCAGTTATCGATCCTACTCTCGAGGATGAGATTATGATTACTGTTATTGCATCCGGTTTTGAGAATTCCGTAAATGCATCAGCAGGCCACAGAGCAAGCACATCAATTCTTTCAAGAAACAATCCTAACTTGGTTACAGAGCAGCCGAAGGCCGGTCCTGTAAGCAAGTCAACATATGACGAACCGGCTCCTGCTCCACAGCAGAAGGCAGCTCCGGGTTTCCTTTTCGGTGACGATTCCATTTCCAAGAAGCCTGAAGCACGACCTGTAAGCGATGTTGATACAGGTGTAGCTCCTGCACAGGCTCCTGTACAGACTCCTGTACAGCAGCGTCCGCAGCAGTCCTATCAGCCGGCTCAGCCACAGGTTCAGCCTTACGGTGCAAGACCACAGCAGGCTGCTCCGCAAGCTCAGCCACAGCAGGCTCCTGTACAGCAGGGCGGAAGACCTCAGCCAAACGTAACACCTGTACAGCCACAGGCTACAGAGGCACCTGCCAAGACAGCAAAGCCTTGGTTCATGTTTGGTAAGGATTCAGACTAATACCATATTTGAGGTACAGCGATGAAATGTCCGAATTGCGGAGCTATTGATGACAAGGTAATTGATACCAGAACGATTGAGGATAACAGCGTAATTCGCCGCAGAAGAGAGTGTCTCGACTGCGGCCATCGTTTTACTACCATAGAACGAATGGAAGGTATTCAGATGATGGTAGTAAAGAAAGACGGCACAAGGCAGCCGTTTTCGCGTGAGAAGATTATGAGCGGCCTTTTGAGTGCCTGCTCCAAACGTCCTGTATCGAATGAGGATTTGATTAATCTTGTCAACGATATAGAAAAGAGGCTTCAGTCAGGAAGAAACCTTGAGATTCCTACCGAGGTAATCGGTGAGATGATTATGGAGGCCCTGAAGAAGATAGATAAGGTTGCATACGTTAGATTTGCTTCCGTTTACAGAGATTTTACCGACGTAAGTTCGTTTACTGAAGAAATACAGAAGATTAATGATTGAGAGGTGAAAGCATGAAAAAGGTTTTATTGGTTGATGATGATTCCGGAATTATCGATTTGCTCAAAGTGTATTTTGAGAAAGAGGGGTATTCGGTTGTATCCTGTATGCAGGGTGATAAGGCAGTAGCTACTTACAAAGCTTGCTCCGCCGATATTATTATCCTCGATTTGATGCTTCCGGGTGCCGACGGATATGATATCTGCCGTGAAATCAGAAAGTTCTCTGAGGTTCCGATTATCATGCTTACAGCTAAGACGGATACAACAGATAAGATTATCGGCTTGGAACTCGGTGCCGATGACTATGTACAAAAGCCTTTCGAGCCTAAGGAACTTCTTGCCAGAGTTAAGGCTGTTTTAAGAAGAATGGATAAGGCCGAGAGCATGATTACAAATGAGAACGAGTCTTCCTCCGATGAGAGCGAAGTGGTTACGTTTGACGGCTTTATTATCGATAAGGCACGCTATATGGTTAAGATAGACGGTGAAGAAATTTATCTTCCTCCTAAGGAACTTGAACTTCTTTTCTTCCTTGCTTCAAATCCAAACAGAGTATTTACTCGTGAGCAGCTTCTCGAAAACGTTTGGGGCTACGATTTCTACGGAGAATCAAGAACCGTAGACGTACACATTAAGCGTATTCGTGAGAAGATAGAGAAGGCAACGGGTAACGATTCCGATTGGGGTATTAAGACAGTTTGGAGCGTAGGTTATAAGTTTGAAGCAAAGGGCTGATGAACTTTTGACTAAGTTTTGTTTAAGGTGAAGTATGTCTTCGAAATCTAAAGAAGTATCTTCTAATTTTGCCATATTTCTTGTTATATTTCTCATATTAAGCACAGTGACGGTGTTTGCTGTGCTTCTTGTGTTGTCTTACGAGACAAACTTTAACGGCATGCTTTCTGAGAAAGAACAAAATACCGCCGAGTTTTCGGCTTCACTTGCCAATTCGATGTCACAGATGATTCCGTATTCCGATGGCGGATATATGTACGGTAACGACTCAGAGATTGACGAGAATCTTATAGACATGGCCGAATCGAGAGTTTTCAAGAATTACGGTTTCGTGTATTTGTATACAGGACGCAGCGAACTTATATATACAGACAGCCCGGAAGGCAGATTAAATGACGATTACGTAAGAGAAGCCTTTACCATTCTTGTAGCAAACAGCAGAAATCACGGAAGTCAGAAGAGTACTTTAAAACGTGATGACAGAACAATTTTTCTTTCCGTCAACAGAGTTAACGGAACCAATATTTATTGTTGTTATTCTTCCGAATTTATTTATAAAGATGCTTTCAGTGATTATATGAGCAAGTTCTTGCTTCCTGTCGGCGTTTCTTTCGGCTTTGCCATCATATTCTTTATCGTTGCGGTATGGATTTTGCTCGGACCTATAAGAGAATTCTCAAGAGTTATAGGACATGCCTCGAACGGTGACTATACCGCAAGGGTTAACGAGAAGTATCTTTCTACGGGTACGGGTTATTTCTCGCTTACATCAGACGTTTCCATGATGGGAAATACCATTAACTCCATGATCGAAAAACTCGATAACGAAGAGAAGGACAGAAGTGTATTTATTTCGAGTATTGCTCATGACATAAGAACCCCTGTAACTTCCATCAGAGGCTTTGCAACCGCCATGATTGACGGTGTTATCGAACATGATCAGTTCCCTAAGTATCTTTCGAACATAAGACAGCAGTCCGACAGAATCGGTAAACTCGTTAATTCCATGACCGAGGCTTCGTCTCTTAAGAAGGTGGATCCTGAACTTACTGAGGCTTTTGATGCTGTCGATATGATTAATGATATCATCGACAATCTTGCACCTCAGGTGGGTGAGAAGAATATCAATCTTCATGCGGTATATGCGGATAAACCTAAAAAGCTTATTGCATACGGTGATGCTCAGCAGCTTTGCCGCGTTATTCAAAATACTGTTTCGAATGCGATTAAATTTACTCCGGAAGACGGCGAGATTATAGTTACCGCTTTAGATAACCCTTCCGAATCCAATATTATTATTTCCGTTGAAGACTCCGGTCCCGGCATTCCGCCCGAGAAGCAAAATCGTGTTTTCGAGAGCTTTTATAAAGTTGACTCTTCTCGAAAAGTTGAAGGCTTCGGTTTGGGACTTTATATCTGTAAGCAGATTCTTGCAGGTCATAATCAGTCAATAAGTGTTACAAACGGCGATATTTTGGGTGGTGCTAAGTTCACTTTTACTTTCCCTTATCCGCCACAGAAGGAGTAATTATGGCAAAAACTTCAAACTGCACAAAAGAAACGGCGGATGCAGTTTGGAATGTTTTGCTTAAGACCTTTCCGAACGCCTCCTGTACTTTGGATAAAGACGAGCCGTATTATTTTTTGATAAGAGCTCTTCTTTCGGCTCAGTGTACCGATAAGAAGGTAAATTCCGTTTGTAAGAAACTTTTCGAGGATATTAAAACTCCAAAGGAAATCTTGGAAGCGGGAACGGCAACCATAGAAGAATATATTAAGCCGTGCGGACTTTACCGTGCCAAGGCAGGGTACATTATAAGCGCAACAGAGCTTTATCTTAACGAGTGGGGATTAAAGGTTCCTAATGATATTGATATTCTTATGAAGTGTCCCGGCATCGGAAGAAAAATCGCCAACCTTTTGGTAGGCGAATTATATGATATTCCTGCTTTGGTTGTGGATACGCACTTTAAAAGAGTCTCATTTAGGATAGGTCTTACCGAAAGCCACGACCCTCTGAAGGTCGAGAAGGACGTTTGTAAGCTCTTTGACAGCTCCGTATGGAATTCCCTGGGACATAAGATGGTTGCTTTTGGAAGAGATTACTGCGTATCTCAAAATCCTAAATGTGACGAATGCCCGATGAATAAGTGTTGCGGGAGGAGAATCTGATGTATACCCCTCTTTCGGATCCTATTTCAAAACTTTATAAGCTCGGTCCCAAGACAGCCGAGAAACTTAATAATATTGGTATTTTTACGGTCTTTGACCTTCTTACTTATCTTCCGCGCAAATACGAGGATTGGTCAGAAGTATCCGATTTGGCAACTTTAACCGACGGAAAAGAGGCGGTTTTTAAGGCAACCGTGATAAAGATTTATCCTGCTTCACCTTACGATAAGCTTCATAAGGTTTCGGTTGACGTAACCGACGGCGTTTATAAGGTAAGGATTATTTTCTTCCACGGTGTTTACGTGGCCAAAGAATTGGAAATAGGTGAGGAATATTACTTCAGAGGTATTCCGCAGTGGTATAACCGCAAGCTTCAGATGGTTAATCCTAAGAAGATAAAGGCTTCCAAACTTAGTGAGGAAGGCTTTTTAAGACCTGTTTACAGACAGACCGCGGGTATCACCAGTAATCAGATTTCCGCCTGGATAAAGATAGCCTTGCGCGATTACGGCAAATATTTTGATAACGTTATTCCTCAGGATTTTATCGATAAAGAGAAACTCTGTTCATCAAGGGAAGCATATACATATGTTCATTTTCCTCATAATTTCGATGAGGTTTATGAGGGAAGAAAAAGACTTTCTTACGAGGAACTTATTACTTATGCCGCAGGCGTCAAACTGATGTCGCAGATGCACGGTGAGAACGGTCGCCGCGCTTTTAAGATTAACCGCGGTGAGGAAAGTATAGAGACCGTAAAGAAAGTTTTGTCGCAGATGCCTTTTGAACTTACGGAAGATCAGAAGTCTGCCGTAAACGATATCTTTAAGGATATTTCGTCGGAAATTCCGATGAACAGACTTGTTCAGGGTGATGTCGGCTCTGGTAAAACCGCGGTTGCATCCGTGGTGATGGCTGCAGTTGCAGCAAGCGGAAAACAGGCCGCCTTAATGGCGCCTACAAGTGTTCTTGCCAAGCAGCATTATGATACCGTAAGCGAATATTTAAGAAATACCGGTATAAAAATCGAATTTTTGCACGGCGGTATGAAACTTTCAGAGAAGAATAAAGCTCTTTCAAGAATTGCATCCGGCGAAAGTAAAATCATAATCGGCACTCACGCAATCATTATGCCTGAGGTCGAGTACTATAATCTGGCTTTGTTTATTACGGATGAACAGCAGCGCTTCGGCGTTCTTCAAAGAAGCGAGAAGCTTGACCTTCAGACTCCGGGTTCGAACGTTAACTCGGTACATAGTCTTGTTATGAGCGCGACTCCGATTCCGAGAACGTTGGCGCAGGTTATTTACGGTGATATGAAGGTAAGCCTTATTAAGACCAAGCCTAAGGGTCGTCAGCCGATTCAGACGACAGTTACGCCGTCGGATAATCTGGAGGGAGTTTTCGAGTTCATAAAGCGTCTTAAAGCAAACGGAGAGCAATCTTATATCGTTTGTCCGCGAATTGACGAGAACGACGAGATGACCGGATTTGATTTCTTCGATGATGCCGAAATATCTGATGAAGAGACATCGTCCGATTTGATGAGCGTAGAAAAAATGTGCGAACTTATCGGCTCCTCCAAAAGACTTTCCGGACTTTCGTGTGCGGGTCTGGTAGGCTCCATGAGCGAAAACGACAAGAATAAGGTTATGGGTGATTTTTCCGATCAAAAGACCGATATTCTGGTTTCCACAACAGTTGTGGAAGTAGGCGTAAATAATCCTAATGCAACCTGTATGGTCATTTGTAACGCAGAACGATTCGGTCTTTCGACACTCCATCAGCTTCGCGGCCGCGTAGGAAGAGGAAGTAAGAAGTCCTATTGTGTTTTAATGTCTTCTTCAACGTCGGGAGTATCGTCCGAAAGACTTAAGATAATGTGTGAATGTGACGACGGTTTCGTTTTGGCTGAGAAAGATTTGGCTTTAAGAGGCCCGGGCGATTTGTACGGTACAAGACAGCACGGACTTCCGAGATTTCGCATTGCCAATGTTTTCGAGGATGCGGATAAAGCAATGGAAGTAACCGATATGATTAACGAATGCTTTAACGCCGATACGGAGGAATCTCACATCATAAAGAAGGCCGTAATAAAACAATTTGAATTAATGTTCCCTGAAAGTCATCTGAACTGAAAGGGCAAAGGAGATAATATGCCGCGTGTTGTAACAGGAAAATATAAGGGTGCCGTTTTGCAGGCTCCTACAGGTGATAAAACAAGACCTACGACGGACAAGGTTAAAGAAGCTTTGTTCTCGATAATTCAGACCGAAATCTACGATGCAAAGGTCTTGGATTTGTTCTCCGGTACGGGTCAAATCGGAATTGAAGCATTAAGTCGCGGTGCAGCCGAAGTAATATGCGTAGATAAATCGGGCCAGGCCTGCTCCGTAATCAAAAGTAACTTTGCCAAGCTTCACCTGGAAGAAAACAATGAACCGATAAAACTCATTAAAGGTTCCTGCGAACAGGTCCTTACAAACTTAGGCGAAGAGGGAAAGAAGTTTGACATTATTTTTATGGACCCTCCGTACAGGATGGCGCAGAAGCAAGCAGAGGTTCTTTCTGCCGTCATTAAACGCTACGATATGCTCGCAGATGACGGTTTTGTAATATTGGAGCATGCTTCCGACGATGATTTAAACACAGATGTAATAAATATGAAACTTGAGCGTTCTTGCAGTTACGGTTTATGCGTGTTAACATTTTTCCGTAAAGGTTAACAGGAGGTTTCGAATGCAAACTTTTTTGTATCCCGGCAGCTTCGATCCGTTTACTTCCGGCCATCTCGACATAGCCGCAAGAGCCGCTTCGATGTGTGACAAACTCTACATCGCCGTGATGGATAATCCTAACAAGAATTGTTCTTTCTCGACGGATGAAAGAGTAGATATGATTAAAAAGTGTGTATCGGACTTTGATAACATTGAGGTTATATCCTCTTCGGGACTCCAGGTAAATCTTTATAGAGACCTTTCGTGTCAGGCTTCAATCAGAGGAATCCGTAACGAGACGGATTTACGCTATGAGAATGATGCCTTGACCGCTAACAAGTGTCTGATGGAAGAATATGAGGTTATCTATCTTCCGTGCAGACCGGAGCTTTCGAATGTAAGTTCCTCGCTTGTTAAAGAAATATGTTCATACGGCGGTGACATTAAAGAAATGGTGCCGTCTCAAATAAAAGAAACAGTACTTAAAAGACTATTGAAAGGCAAGGTGTAACTATGGATAATTCCGATCCGAGATACGCACAACAGCAGGCACAGCCGGCTTCTTCCCGCGCTAACGAAAGATATGACGCTATTAAGCACATTGACTATCTTATTGATACAGTAAGAGATGCCAACAGTGTGCCGTTTACGGATAAATGTTCCGTTGACCGTCAGGAAATGATTGCTTCCCTTGAGGAACTTAAGTCACGTCTTCCTATGGCAGTAAGCCAGTCAAACGATATTGTAAAAAGAGCTCAGGACATCATCGGCACGGCTCGCGAGAAGAGCAAGAAGGTTCTTAACGACGCTGACCGTATGTATGCAATGAGAGTTAACGAGCATGAAATCACTTTGGGTGCTAAGCAGCAGGCTGCAGAGATTATCGCAGAAGCAAATCAGCAGGCCGAAGAACTTCGCAAGAATGCTCACCTTTATGTTAAGCAGCTCCTTACAGGAGTAAATAACGTATTGTCGGAAAGTGCAACTAAAGTTCAGAATAACCTTTCCGAGATTGATTCAGCTATAGACGGCGAGTGATCGCTCCTGTTTATTATAACCGCACGAAAAAGGGTTGCTTCAAATTTCGAAGCGACCCTTTTTTCATGGTCTTTAAAGTGAATCCGCGGCAAAAGAGACCTATTTTTGATGTGAATAGTGTTGATTTAAGTTTATAATATAAAAAGGTGCCGCTTGGATTTGTTATGCGGTAAGGATACGGAGGCTTAGATATGCTGCTCGGTGTAAGAATTAAGAATTTTGATATTTTTGATGATGATTCCTGCGGAATTTTGCTTCAGGATTTTCTTGAGGCCAATTCGGATTCAAAAGAGGTTTCGGGACGTAAAAATCCTATGCAGGGACTTTTCCCGCTCAAAAATCTTTCGGCTTTTATCGGTAAAAACGGAACCGGTAAGACATCCTTTTTTGAGGATTTGTATTTTCTTAAGCATTCCGTTACCAAAAATGTTGCGGATGCTTCCATAACGAATAACAGACCGGGCTTTTCAAATCTTGTCATCGACAAACAAAATCCGAGTGTTTTCGAAGTGTTTTTTAAACTTAAGGACCAGAAAACCCCGCTTTACATAAGCTATGAACTTTCCGTGGCTGCAACGGTTCACGGAAGTCCTTACGTTTTTTCCGAGAAGGCTTATCTATGTAATAAACGCGAGGATTCTTCCTATGAGAAGGTTATGATTTTCGAGTTTAAAGAAGGCGTGGGTAAAGTTGTCAGAGAAATCGGCAGCGAGGCTGAAGAGGGCGAACTTTCGAGTAAACATCAGACCGTCTTAAAATCCTACGGCGGAATTAAAGCATATAAGCTTATTAATCTTATCTATAAAGAAATCGACGGATGGTTTTTCTGTAAGTTTTCGTCGGAAGAGAAGAATACATATTTTGAAGACGGCAATGCTCCGGGCGGCCATAAGCACCTGGATTCAACCGGTTCAAACGTCAATAACGTTCTCGAGTATCTCCGCGTGGACGATATCGAGCGCTATAACGAGATTATGTCCCTCATCGAGACAAAGAGCATTACATTAAAGCGCAGAAAGAATTTGCCTGCCAAACTTGATTCGAGCCCGGATAAGTTCCTTCTTTATCTTTTGCTCTTAAACGAGAAATCTTTGCATTCCACCATTTTTATCGAGACCCCGGATCGCGATTTGTATTTTGATATGGTTGATGCGTTGGCTGAAGAATTCCGTGATTATTCGGTTAATCACGCTTATAACCAGATTATTTTTACAACTCATAACTCCAGAATCGTCGAGGCTATGCCGCCGCATGAGATTTGGATGTTTAAGCGTGCAGATGACGACTCCGAGGAGATTTCAATAATATCCGCCGGCAAAGACCCTCTTGTCGAAGCTATGTTTGACGAGGGCATCGGAATGGGTTCAATCTGGTACTCCGGTCACCTTGATGATTGAGGAAGATTAACGTATGCGTATTGAGATTTTAACGGAAGATATTTCGGGTTCTTACATTGTAGAGACTCTTGCAAGGCAGATTTGCAAGGATGTCGGCGTGCGTGCGGATTTCTATGTTCGTCCTCACGGCGGATGCGGTCACTTGCCGGAGGATTGGAATCTTCCGCCGAAGGCATTTACCACAGCATTGCTCGACCAGCTGCCGGCCAAATGCCGTGCCTATAACAAAATTTTCGCTGACACGGAAATGGTGCTTATTGTTGTAATGGATTCGGACAGTAACGATCCTGATTTGTTGCGTCAAAAACTTTCGACAGTATGCCGTAAATACGCTCCGGGAATTAAAAGCGTGGTAGGTCTTTCTACGGAGGAAATAGAATCCTGGCTTATGGGAGATTTGGTTGCCATCAGGAAAGCGTATCCGAATATAAACGAGGAAGCTTATTACGAATATAAGCAGGATTCTGTCTGCGGTACTTGGGAAGCTTTATGCAGAACCGTATGTCCCGATAACGCCGAGAGCGTTCTTGAAATCGGCTATCCTGCCATCGGTAACTATAAATCCCGCTGGGCCAAAAACATATCCCGCTATATGCGTGCGGATAAGAACCGCTCTCCGAGCTTTAACAAATTCAGAATGTCTCTGATATCCGCATTACGAAATACCGAAGCCAATTTCGAAAACGCTGACAAAGCGCCTTCGGAAGACCTTAAAGACGGCGATAATCACAAAGTCAGAAGGACCTCTTTTTGATATGGCGAAGCATATATACGTTCATATACCGTTTTGTTCCGCCAAGTGTCCTTATTGTGCATTTTTCTCAAGGGCCGGCTTTGAAAGCCTTATTCCTTCGTATTTTGATGCCTTAAATGAAGAAATTAAGTATTTTGCATCTTATGAGGTACCGACCTGCGACATTCCTTTTGATGAGGACGATACCTGCGATACCGTTTATTTCGGCGGCGGTACTCCGACTCTGCCCGAAAGTTCGTTTATTACAAGAACTTTGGAGTATATATTGTCTTTATATAATATATCGCCCGACAATGCCGAAATCACAATCGAGGCAAATCCCTTTACGATAACTCCCGAGAAACTTTCTGCATACAGGAAAGCGGGCTTTAACCGCATTTCCATAGGTGTTCAGTCTTTAAATAACGACATTTTAAAGACTCTCGGCCGTCTTCACGATTCCGCGAGGGCCGAAGAGGCAGTTAAAGAGGCTTCTGCTTCAGGCTTTACAAACATATCCTGCGATTTGATGCTCGGAATTCCGGGCCAAACATACGATATGCTCATCGATTCTGCAGAGAAACTTATAAATCTCGGCGTAAAACATATCAGCATGTATTCCTTGATGCTTGAGGAGGGAACGCCTTTCGAGAAACGTTACGGAAAATATATCGAGGATGTTTTCGAGCCCGACATCGAGCGCAAAATGTATCACGGCCTGCGTAAGTTCCTTTCAGCTAAGGGTTTTAACGCGTACGAAATATCAAACTGTGCGCTTCCGGGGTATGAAAGCCGCCACAACATTTCCTATTGGCGCGGCATGAACTACTACGCTTTCGGAAGCGGCTCGGCAGGGTACCTCGGCAATAACAGATTTTCTCATTTTGAAGATATCGAAGCTTATATTGCGGATCCGATTTGCTCTTTTTCGACGGATGAGACATTGGATATTACGGCAAAAATGAAAGAATATGCAATGCTAATGCTTCGAATGAACAGCGGAATTTCCAAGAAATCCTTCTCGATGCGCTTCGGCAAAGACCTTGAATCGGTATTCCCGAACGAGCTTCAAACGCTCGAAAACAAAGGCCTGGCGCAACTTGACGACACCTCTTTTAAACTGACTTCAAAGGGCCTCGATTTTGCGAATGAGGCTTTTCGCGAATTCGTTTGACTATTTTTGACATTGGTGATACATTTGTATTGGCACTCGAACACAAAGAGTGCTAAAATACGAAAGCAGACGAGAGGAGATGTATCACGATATGCCGCTTGATGACAGAAAGAAACTTATTCTTCAGGCAATAGTAGACGATTATGTTACTACCTGCGAACCTGTCGGCTCAAAGGCACTTATCGAACGACACAATTTCCCTGTAAGCTCTGCAACGCTTCGTAACGAGATGGCTGAACTGGAACGTTTGGGTTACATTGAGAAACCTCATACGTCCGCAGGCAGAATCCCGTCCGATAAAGGATACAGAGAGTATGTAGATTCTCTCATGAAAGTTGATAAGCTTTCCGAAGATGATGCCGAAGAAATCGCTTCAAGAATTTCCGGCAGCGTAAATGAGGTTTCCGACCTCTTAAGAAATGCAACCAATGAACTTTCCTTAAGTACCGGCTACGTATCGGTAGTACTTACACCGCGTCTTAAGAAGAGTTACCTTACACAGCTAAAGATGCTCATGATTGAGCCGGGCAAAGCTTTGGTGGTTGTTGTTCTTTCTGCAGGCGTCGTAAAGGATAAGCTCGTACGAATTCCGAACTTTCTTACGGACTCTCAAATCTTTCAGATTTCCAAAGCTGTCGAACAGCAGCTTTCCGGAATGCCTTTGGACGAGATTACACTTATTACCGTAGCTTCATCCGTTAAAGATTCCGATATTCCGGATTCTTTGCTTAATCAGGTTTTGTACGAGGCCTATACCGCAATTAAACAGGCCGACAGACTTGATGTGTATTTGGAAGGTGAACACAGAATTCTTTCGCTCCCTGAATTCAACGATGTTTCCAGAGCAAGAGATTTGTTGGACACTCTTTCGAACGACGGAATGGTGGCAGGTTACGTAAATGAGTTGGGTGCCGAAGATGCTGATGGTTCTTATATGATCAGAATCGGTCAGGAAATAGCTCTTGAGGGTCTTGAGGATTGCAGTTTTATAACTACTACTTATAAACTCGGCGATCAGGTTTCAGGCAACATCGGTGTTATTGGTCCTAAGCGAATGGATTATTCGAAAGTAATCTCTCAGATAAATTTCGTTCGCAAGACTCTTAACGAAGAGATTCGTAAAATAAACGGTTGATTATAAGGAAAGGGAACATGTTTAAAATGTCTAAAGAGAAGAAAAACGATAACGAAGAAATCAAGGATACCGAGGAGATAATATCCGAGGAAGAAGAGATTTCTGAGGAAGTCGAGGTCGAAGAGGCCGAGGTTGCGGAAGAGGCTGCACCTTCGGAGCCGACGGCGGAAGATAAGCTCGCCGAGCTTGAGAATCGTTACTTAATGTTGAGTGCCGAGTATGACAATTTTCGAAAACGTACAGCCAAAGAAAAGGAAGCTCTCTACGCAGATGCAGTAGCCGATGTATCCTCCAAATGGCTTGATATCATCGATAACATCGACAGAGCAATCGATTCAAGCAAGGATATAAACGAGAGCAACTACGAGCAAATCGCACAGGGAATCGAATTAATCGGTAAAGGCGCAGGTGACATCCTCACCAAAATCGGAATTACGGAAATCGAGTGCGAGCGCGGAACCGATTTTGATCCGAATCTTCACGAAGCCGTTATGCACATCGAGGACGAAGAACTCGGTGAACAGCAGGTTTCACAGGTCTTTAAGAAAGGCTACATCTACAAAGACAAAGTTATTCGCCACACCGTGGTTCAGGTAGCCAACTGATAACAGGTTAATTAATTAAGGTTAATTATAAATATGGAATTTAAAGGAGAAAAAAGTATGGATTACATCAAATCAAGTCTTGTACCTACAGTCATCGAATCCTCAAGCCGCGGTGAGCGTGCTTACGATATTTACTCTCGTTTGCTTAAAGAGAGAATCGTTATTCTTTCCGAGGAAGTAAATTCGGTAACTGCAAGTTTAATTACAGCTCAGCTTCTTTTCCTCGAGGCTGAGGACCCTGATAAGGATATTCAGTTCTACATTAACAGCCCGGGAGGATCCGTTACGGACGGCCTCATGATTTACGATACAATGCAGCTCATTAAGCCTGATGTACAGACAATCTGTATGGGTATGGCAGCTTCCATGGGTTCCTTCCTTTTGGCAGCAGGTACCAAGGGCAAGCGTTGCATCCTTCCTAACGCAGAGGTTATGATTCACCAGCCTTTGGGCGGTGCTCAGGGCCAGGCAACAGAAATCTTGATTGCCGCTAAGCACATCGAGCAGACAAAGAAGCGTTTGAACACAATTTTGAGTGAGAGAACAGGCAAGTCTTTGGAGCAGATTGAGCAGGATACCGACAGAGATAACTGGATGACAGCAGAGGAAGCTCTCGCATACGGTATCGTAGATAAGATTTTGGATAAGAAATAATTATTTAACTATAAGGAGACATAAAAATGGCAAAAGTAATAGGTATTGATTTGGGTACCACCAATTCCTGCGTAGCAGTTATGGAAGGTTCCGAAGCAGTAGTAATCCCTAATCCGGAAGGAAACAGAACAACCCCTTCCGTTGTAGGTTTCACAAAGACAGGCGAGAGAATCGTAGGTCAGGTTGCAAAGCGTCAGGCTGTATCAAATCCTGATAAGACAATTCAGTCCATCAAGAGAGAGATGGGTTCCAACTATAAGGTATCAATCGATGACAAGCAGTATTCTCCACAAGAGGTTTCTGCAATGATCCTCTCCAAGCTTAAGAGCGATGCAGAGGCATACCTCGGACAGCCGGTAACACAGGCAGTTATCACGGTTCCTGCTTACTTCTCTGACTCTCAGCGCCAGGCAACTAAGGAGGCAGGTGCTATCGCTGGTCTTAACGTTCTCCGTATCGTTAACGAGCCAAC
>JAZLML010000067.1:0-19190 GCA_045598625.1 Saccharofermentans sp. | reverse complement strand
GCTTGTACAAATTCAATAGGTACCATGACCGAAAATGAACTGAGCGACCACGACGTTTACTATTCGACCTTTGTAACAGGTTTTGGTATGGCTGAAACATCGCCTAACGTAGATAAGTCGGAACATACAGTTACCTTATATTTTAAAGAAACAAGCCCTGCAACAAAAGCATATATTAACGGTTCTTGGCAGGATGTCACCTGTAAACAAGATTCAACTGTTTATTTTATCGAATATACTTGGGTATATGGTGCAGACGGCGGTCCGTCACTTAAATACACTTCAGGTAAAGTTGTAAGCGGAAGATTAAGCGTTTTAAGAAACGGCACACTTACTACAGACGGTTCGCATTGGAGAGTACTCGGCGTTACAAAGGGTGATGCATTGGACAAAATTCCTTCTTCTTGGAAAGATTGGCTTGTAAGCGAGCAGGGCGTAGGCTTCTTCGGATATACGACGAATTCTAAGTCTATCATTAACGTGGAATCACTTGATTGCTATGGTTCTTTGGAATTAACTAAGGTAGATCAGAACGGTCTTGCATCAAGAGGTGCTACATTTACCATTTATTCGAACGAGGCTTGTACAACTCCTGTTGGAACATTTACGGATGTATCTAATAACGGTGTTTATGTAAGTCCAAAACTTACAATCGGTACAGGCTTTACAGCTTCAACGCCATCTGTTGCCGTAAATTATTATTTCAAAGAGACTACTGCTGCTACACAGCATCTTGTAAACGGCAACTGGATTAATGCAGATTTTGCAAGAGATACAAGTACATATTGCGTATATTTGGTTTATTATCCGTCTTCAAATACTTTGCATTATTCCATTCAGAACTTAACCACAAGAGCAATGCTCGTAAATGATAAGGTAATTACTTCTTATGATATTTCCGGTATTGATTCACAGCGTTGTAAGTATAACTTTACCAATATCGTTTCCGTTGCTTCTATGGCGGGTAACAAGATAGTTATTAATACTACTGATAACACAAATAACAATCTCAGCGGATTTGCATTTGAATTGTTGTCAGGTAATACGGTAGTTGCAACCGGTGTTACGGATGCTAACGGTAATGTAATCTGGACGAGTAGCGTCTATACTATTTCGACGGACAGACGAGTAATTACTAACCTTCCGTTCGGAACTTATACATATCGTGAGATTACTCCGACGAATAACTACTATTCGTATAACGGAACAGCCACAACAATTCCTTATACATATAGTATGACAAGCCCATGGACTTTAGGTCCAACCGGTTCTTATGAGAGAGTTATTACACTTACAACAGCCAATACTCTTGAAGCTGCTTTGACTACAAACCTTTATACTACTCAGAATATTATCGGCAGAGCATCTTTAAGTGTTACCAAGAAACTGTTTGATTCGTATTTGCTTTTCGAGAGAAACTTTAATTTCAACATTTACTACCTTGGCAACGGCGAAAACCCTGAGGCTCGAAATTCCGACCTAATGCTTCCGGTTGAAGTAACTCTTGGTCCGAACGATAAATCGCAGACGGTTACAATTTACGATTTGCCGATTGGTTGGTACGAAATAGAAGAGGTATCAGATGAAGGATATGAAGTTTTCTGGGAAAGTAATACTATCTGCCGCTTAGAAGACGGAGATATGTACTTTTTTATCTGCGACAACTATAAACCACAGATTGGTACCGAGTTAACCGATCTGGTTACCATGTCGCATCAGGTCAGACTCGGAAGCGATATCACACTTAAAGATACGGTTTACTATGATGACTTGATACCGGGTGAAACTTATCTCGTAAGGGGCGTCCTCATGGATAAGAGCACGGGAACCGAACTTACGGATATAGACGGCAATGTGGTTACATCGGAGGCGGAGTTTGTTGCTGAAGAAAGCTCCGGAAGCGTTGACGTTCTTTTCAGTATTGATACTACTGTTTTTTCTGCAGGTGACGAAATAGTAGCTTTCGAGACTTTGTACTATGAAGGAAATGAACTTTGCATTCATGCGGATATAGAAGATTTGAGCCAGACAGTTGTGGTTCCTTCCATTGGTACGGTTTTGACGGATAAGGTTTCGGGGACGCATCAGGTTACCTACGGTGAGGATGTTACTTTAACGGATGAGATTTCTTATACCGGATTAATCCCCGGAACTTTGTATACCGTTAAAGGCGTCTTGTGGGATAAGGATACAAAAACTTCATTGGAGATTTATTCGGAGGCATCTTTCGTACCGGCTGAACCTTCGGGGAAAATTCATGTTGAGTTTAATGTGAATGCCGCTGCACTTAAGGGAAAAACGATAGTAGCTTTCGAAACTATTTATCTTAATGGGACGGTTATAGCAGAGCATAAAGATTTTGAGGATGCAGGGCAAACGGTATATGTGGCTTTGATATCTACGTCGGCAGAAGATTCGGTTACGGGTTCACACTTTGTTACCGTAGGTGAAACTACTGAGTTTAAGGATGTGGTTACTTATACTAATTTGCCTGCGGGATACGAATGCCGGCTTGTTTCAACACTGATAGATAAATCTACGGGTGAACCTTTGAAGGATTCTGACGGAAATCTGTATGAGAAAATGGAGATTTTTGTTCCGGGAAATAAGGATGGTTCTTATGAGGTGGTTTTCGATGTTGACGGGGCGTTCCTTTCAGGTAAAACAGTAGTAATTTATGAGGAGCTTCTTTTTGACGACGTTACCATAGCTGTTCATAAGGATATTGAAGACGAGAATCAGACTTTGTATATACCGTATCTTTTGACCGAAGCGACGGTTGGCGGGGAGAAGGTTTTCGAGATTGGTGACAGCATAACGCTCACGGACAGTTGCATGTTTGATAACTTGGAAGAAGGCGAGACCTTCGTCATGGAAGGAACGGTAATGCTTTACGACGGCTCAAACGGTGAAGTTCTGGTTATAGACGGCGAGAAGGTTTCTGCGGAAACCACATTTACTTATGACGGCGAAACCAATTCCTGCGATGTTGTATTTGAGTTTGATACCGCAAAATTATCAGACTGCGAGAACAGTAAATTGGTTGTGTATGAGACTTTGTATAAGGTTAAAGGCAACATACGAAGTGTGGTTTTGGAGCATAAGGACATTAATAATTTAAAGCAAACCGTTGAGTTTAAAGCAGTTAAACCTCAATCTGCACCTCAGATTCCTGCAACGGGTGAGAATATGAACCTCGTAAGAATAGGTGAGGGCGCATCGATTATCGGAGTCGGTGTTTGTTTATATCAGCTTTATGTTGTAAAGAAAAAAGACGACGATGAGTAAATAACGAGAGAATACTTTCTTGTTATAAATTTGGAACATTTTAAATATCTGCCGCTTAAGTCCTTAAAAGCTTAGGCGGCTATTTCTTAAAAAGGAGAAAAACTATGAATTTTGAAGAGTTTCTTGATTGTGTAGGAAAAAATATTTTGGATTTCATGCCGCGCGCTTATGAGTATGCTGACGTACGTATTCAGGATGTTACGAAGAATAACGGACTGGTTTTGCACGGGCTCATGATTATTACCGGGTTTTCGAACATTGTGCCTACGATATATTTGGACGGCCTTTTTAATGATTACGTAAACGGTGAGTCAATCGAACGTGTGATGATTCGTATCGCACAATCGTATGTTGAAGCAGATAGCAGAACGGATATTGATGCAGATATGGTTCTGGATTTTGATCAGGTGAAGTCGCGCATTGTTCCGCATCTTGTAAACCTTGAGGAAAATGCGGAAAAACTTTTGGAAATTCCATATAAAACAGTAAACGACCTCGCTGCCGTCTTTTATATTGAAACCAACCGCAGCAGTGACGGCGTATTGAAGGTATGTATTACAAACGATCTTATGGAAATGTACGGTATCAATGAAGATGAACTTTACGATATTGCGGTTAAAAATCTGAATACATTCTCGGTGCCGTGTTTTAAAGGTGTGAGTGAGTTAATCTCTGAAGATATCGGATTGGATATACCGAAATCAAAAGCTGAGCAGATATATGTAATCACTAACGGCGACAGGGTTAACGGTTCTGCCCAGATTCTAAACGATAATTTGATGGAGCAGGTGTCAATCAAATTCGGCGGTGACTTTTATATCATTCCATCCAGTATCCATGAGGTGTTTGCAATACCGGTAGGAAATAGGCCGGTCGAAGAATTGGAAGATATGGTCCGTGAGGTTAACTCAACTGAGGTAAAGAAGGAAGATAAGCTTTCCGATAGTGTGTATGCCTATGACAGTATTAACCATGAGATTATCTTCGGAAGAGATTTGACTTCCGTTGAAGAAAGAGAGGAAGAACTTTGTAATAAGATTAATGAGGCATTCAACGAATTTGATGCTAACTTCCGGACTGAGGAAAGTATGACTGCCGTTGACCACGCAAGAGAAGCAGTAAAATACATAATGGAATTCTATCCGAGGCTTTTTGATAATTTCGATCGTATGGCCAAAAAACACGGCTTTTTCGTTGATAAGAAATTTATGGAAATGTGTAAAGCACGGCACTGATGAATAACATTATAAAAACTGATGAAACACAATAATTGGATATGTTCACTCAAGGAGAGGAATCGCAATAGTCAGATAAGGCTGCGTCATCAGTTCGCCACCCCCAAAATAGGCCAAAATCCGATTTTTTCACGGATTTGGCCTAATTTGTTCCTTCAAAACACTTCAAAATGAAGTGCCACTGAAATCAAAATAGGCCAAATTTTCATTTTTTAACGAATCTGGCCTATTTTTAATACAAGTATATCAAAGCAAATTTAGTTTTATAAAAGTTCATTTATTAAAAATAGGCCAAATTCCGGTTTTCTCGCGGATTTGGCCTAATTCTATCCCGTTTGTACTTCAGACAAGACTATTGCACTATAAAAAATAGGCCAAAATCCGATTTTCTCACGGATTTGGCCTATTTTACTTTTGAGACAATCTCACCTTGATTTTAACTTGTTATTTTAAACTCAGAGAATACCTTCGCTTCTTAAATCCTCAGAAACGGCGTTAAAAGCCTTGGCGGAGTTAACGATTGTTTTCTCGGATACACAGAAAGCAAGTCTGCAGTATCCCGGTCTCATGAAGCTTGAGCCCTGAACGATAAGAAGATTATGCTTGGCACAAGCCTTGGAGAACTCTTCGTCGGTGAGCTTTTCAGGAGTCTTCATAAAGATATATAAAGCACCGTTTGGCTTAACTGCTTCAAATCCGGCATTAATGATGTTCTCGTAAAGAAGGTTTCTTCTGTGCTCGTAGTTTGCTACGTCAACTTTAGCGTAGAGCGCTTTCTCAACAACTCTCTGCCATATAGCAGGAGCATTTACGGAACCTAACGTTCTGTTGGAAAGAACGATTGCTGCTGTTAAATCATCATAGTCCTCATGGTTAGGACTTACGAGAGTATAACCGATACGTTCACCTGCAAGAGACAAGGACTTACTCCATGAGAAGCAGATGATGAGGTTCTTGAAGCAGGAAAGTGCAGCAGGAACAGTCTGTCCGTCGTAAGCAAGGTCGATATACGGTTCATCGGAAATTACGTGAATCAAGTGATCCTGCTTAAGGAGCATATCGTTAAGAGCATTAAGAAGGTCTTTGCCGTAAACTACACCTGAAGGATTGTTAGGAGAGTTAATTACGATAGCCTTTGTCTTAGGTGTGATGGCTTTCTCGATGGAATTAAGATCAGGCATGAACTTATCGTCTGTCTGAACGATAACAGGTTTACCGTTGTGGTTCTCGATATAACCGATGTACTCCATGAAGAAAGGCGCAAGGAGAATTACTTCGTCGTCTTCATCAAGAATAGAGTGGAAAACATCGTTCATTGCGGCTGCGGCACCTACTGTCATACAAACAGCGGATGCATCAACGTTAACGCCTGATTCTTCGCTTCTTTTCTTTGCAACGGCAGCACGCGTAGAATCAAAACCGCAGTTGCTCATATATCCGTGGATGCCCGGAATATCAGCTTCACAAGCTTCCTTTAAAGCATCCTTAACTTCCTTAGGAGGTTCCAAGTCCGGATTTCCGAGGGAGAAATCATAGACGTTATCGGCACCGTAAAGAGCCTTAAGTCTGTTTCCTTCTTCGAACATCTTTCTGATTTGAGAACCGGAAGAAAGTTTTCCTTTAATCTTTTGAGAAATCATATTTGTACCTCCGTTTAAGTACATATCTTTAAATAATTATTGCTATATTAGCACATTTCCTTATGTCTGTATCTTGCCGCCACGGTCGAAAACACTAAGAAAACTGTTGACTTTCTGACGATTTTTCGGATAATCTTGATAAGAAATCCCGAAAAAGCGGGAATTCACCGTATTACTTGTTGACAAGAACCTTGTAAATGAGTATTATATCGGAGTTACAAGAAGAAATTCGTTTCTCACCTCAAGCTTTTAGGTAAAGAGGTTTAACTTTTACATTTTGTATGATTTGTATTTGTTTATTGGGAATGGATTTCTTTGGGTCCGTTCTTTTTTTATGCTTAAGAGGGGGGTGTGTTCACATCGCTAAACCAACAAACAACCAGCAGATGGTTAATGAAGAGATTAAGTTTCCTAACGTACGTTTGATTAATGCAGACGGTGAAATGGTGGGAGTTGTCCCGATAGAGAAGGCTTTGGCCGAGGCTCAGGAAGCAGATTTGGATTTGGTTTGTATATCCACTAATCCTGATAATCCTGTGTGCAGAGTAATGGACTACGGAAAGTATCTTTTCGAGCAGGGGAAGCGTGAGAAGGAAGCCCGTAAGAAGCAGAAAGAAACGGAGACAAAGGAAATCGGCATTAAGCTTACAACCGATGTTCACGATATCGAAGTTAAGCAGAAGGCCGTTATCAAATTCCTTAAGGCCGGCGACCGCGTAAAGATTAACATCCGATTCAGAGGTCGTGAGATGGCATACCAGCAGCAGGGTTTTGAAGTTATGAAGAAATTTGCTGAAGGTATCGAGGAATACGGTCAGGTTGATAAACAGCCTAAGATCGAGGGACGAAACATGGTAATGTTTTTGGTTCCTAAGAAGAATTAAGCAAATTATTAGTTCAAGGAGGACATTTAAAATGCCTAAGCAAAAGACACACAGCTCATCTAAGAAGAGATTTAAGGTAACGGGAACAGGTAAGGTTCTTCGTGCACAGGCTTTCCGCCGTCACATCCTTTCCAACAGACCTACAAAGAGAATGAGACATCTTCGTCACAGCGCAGTTTGCTCTGATGCAAATGCAAAGATTATCAAGAAGATGATTCCTTACATGTAATCATCCGTTTGATTGATTCAGATTATTCGACTATTTAGGAGGAAAATAAAATGTCAAGAGTTAAGAGAGGCATTCGCACAAGAGCACGTCATCGTAAGGTATTGAAGCAGGCTAAGGGCTATTTCGGTCACAAGAGCAAGCTTTTCAAGGTAGCTAACCAGGCTGTATTGAAGTCCGGTTCCTATGCATACAGAGATCGTAAGAATAAGAAGAGAGATTTCAGAAAGCTCTGGATCTCCAGAATCAACGCTGCAGCCAGAATCAACGGACTTTCTTACAGCAAGTTCATGTTCGGTTTGAAGCAGGCCGGTATCGCACTTGACCGTAAGGTTTTGGCTGATATCGCAGTAACAGATCCTAAGGGTTTTGCTAACCTTTGCGAGCAGGCAAAGGCAAAAATCTGATTTAAGGATTTTTTATGAGCGAAGTTATTTACGGTAAGGATAATCCTAAGGCAAAATATCTTCGTTCTTTGCATGACAGAAAAAAAGCTTCCTCGGAAGGTCTTGTTTTCATTGAAGGAACCAGACTTTGTGAGGACGCATTGAAAACAGGTGCGGTTCCGACCGTACTTGCATATGTAAGCGGTAAAGAGGAGCTCGTCCGTAACTGGATCGGGCTCTTTTGCTTGGATTTAAACGTCACCGAACTTTTATGTTTCAGTGATGAACTTTTCGCCAAAATCTGCTCCACGGTAAACCCGCAGGGTGTTGCCATGGTGGTAAGAGAGCCTGACTTATCTTCGGATATTCCGTTCAGGGGCGATAAAGATATTTACGTTTGTCTGGAGAATCTTCAGGACCCTGGAAATATGGGTACCGTAATAAGGCTCGCAGACGCTTTCGATTTTACGTCGGTTATTTTGTGCGGAAACTGTTGTGACCCTTATAACGAGAAGGTTTTGCGATCTTCCATGGGTTCGGTTTGGCACGTACCGATAAGAAAACTTCAAAACTCTTCCGACGTATTTAATTTCTGCCGCTCAAACGGCATCAAAACCATGGCAATGCACCTTAAAGGTGATGACCTTAAATCAGCTCCTATAAGCCTTCCGTGCTGTTATTTCATCGGAAACGAGGGCAAAGGATTAAGCGACGAATTAACCGCTTCCTGCGACCTTAAAGTTAAGATTCCGATGCCGGGTAAAGCCGAATCTTTAAATGCCGCATCCGCAGCTTCCGTAATCGGCTACATTTTGTCTTCGTTACGGTGATTTCGAAAAATGAAAAACGGGAAATAGGCCAGAGAATCGATTTTTCGCGATTTTGGCCTATTTTTTTTCTTCAAAAACTTCGAAACAGATGTTGTGACATTCTAAATAGGCCAAAAGTTTATTTTTTTACGATTTTGGCCTATTGTTTTACTTGAACAAATAAAACAATACTAACATATATAAAGTATCGTTGATAAAGATAGGCCAAAAAATTGAAATTATACGAATTTGGCCTATTTTTGTCTCCATCGGGCTCCAATGCAGACAAAATATCCTTCAAAAATAGGCCAAAGAATCGATTTTTCGCGATTTTGGCCTATTCTAATTTCACGGCTGTCATATATCGCATTTCTCGTCTGAACTGTCCCATGAAATGTCGATGTCAAAAACGAGCGGTGTAAAAAACGGCGGCCTGGTGCTTTTCGAGCAGGACTGATTAATAAATAATATGAGGGCTTCGGTTATCATTTTATTGACTTATCGCATTCAAAAGTTAACGTTTTTGGTCAAATAGCCGAAAAGCCCGTCATTACTTATTTTTCAAATTGAAAAAACACACTCCCTATATTATAATTTTTTAGATATTTTATAGACTTTGGGGGTTATTAAATGGGACTTACACTTACCGAGAAAATCATCAACGCACACATCGTTGACGGAAAAGCAGAAAAGGGAAGCGAGATAGGACTTCGTATTGACCAGACATTAACACAGGATGCTACAGGAACAATGGCATACCTCGAGTTCGAGGCTATGGGTGTTCCGAGAGTAAAGACAGAGCGTTCTGTTGCATATATTGACCATAACACTCTCCAGAACGGTTTTGAGAACGCAGACGACCATCGTTTCATCGGTTCCGTAGCTAAGAAACACGGTATCTATTTCTCACGTCCGGGTAACGGAATCTGCCATCAGGTTCACCTCGAAAGATTCGGTGCTCCGGGTAAGACATTGATCGGTTCAGACAGCCATACTCCTACAGGCGGCGGTATCGGAATGCTTGCAATCGGTGCAGGCGGAATGGACGTAGCAGTTGCCATGGGCGGCGGGGCTTACTACATCACATACCCTAAGATTGTTAAGGTTGAACTTAAGGGTAAGCTTTCTCCATGGGTTGCTGCTAAGGATGTAATCCTCGAAGTATTGAGAAGAATGTCCGTTAAGGGCGGTGTAGGAAAGGTTATCGAGTACTGCGGCGAGGGCGTTAAGTCTTTGTCTGTTCCTGAGCGTGCCACAATCACAAACATGGGTGCAGAGCTTGGTGCAACAACATCCATTTTCCCATCAGATGAAATTACTCTTTCATTCCTTAAGGCACAGAAGAGAGAGGACGTTTATGTACCGCTTTCAGCTGACGAGGATGCAGTTTACGATGAGGAAATCGTTATCGATTTGGATATGCTTGAGCCTTTGGCAGCTTGTCCTCATTCTCCTGATAACATTAAGACAGCTACTGAGCTTTCCGGTATGAAGATTGATCAGGTTTGTATCGGTTCATGCACAAACTCTTCTCTTCTCGATATGCTCAAGGTTGCTCATATCCTTAAGGGTAAGACGGTTCATCCTGATGTATCTCTTTCAATCGCTCCGGGTTCTAAGCAGGTATTGAATATGCTTGCAGAGAACGGTGCACTTTCAATCTTTATCGCAGCAGGTGCAAGAATTCTTGAGTCTGCTTGCGGTCCTTGCATCGGTATGGGTCAGTCTCCGAACTCCAAGGGTATTTCTTTGAGAACATTCAACAGAAACTTCCTCGGCAGAAGCGGAACAAAGGACGGTCAGATTTATCTTGTATCACCTGAAACAGCTGCAATAAGTGCCATCACAGGTGTTTATACAGATCCTAGAACAATCGGCGATATGCCTGAGTTTACATTGCCTGACACATTCCTTATTAACGATAACATGGTTGTTCTTCCTGCAAGTGAGGAAGAAGCACCAAACGTTGAAATCCTGAGAGGACCAAACATCAAGCCGTTCCCTGAGACAGCTCCTCTTCTTGAGACAATCGATGCAAAGTGTTCTCTTAAGGTTGGCGATAACATCACTACAGACCACATTATGCCTGCAGGCGCTAAGATTTTGCCGCTTCGTTCCAATATCCCTGCAATCTCGCAGCATTGCTTCACTGTTTGCGACGAAGAATTCCCTGCAAGAGCAAAGGAAATGGGCAAGTCCGTTATCGTAGGCGGCAGCAACTACGGCCAGGGTTCATCCCGTGAGCACGCTGCTTTGGCTCCGCTTTACCTCGGCGTTAAGGCTGTTATCGTTAAGTCCTTCGCAAGAATTCATATGGCAAACCTCATTAATGCCGGAATTCTTCCTTTGACATTCGCAAATCCTGACGATTACGACACAATCGATATGATGGACGAAATCGTAATTAAGGATGCCCGCGAGCAGGTTTTGGCTGCTGTAGGCGGTGCGCAGGTTGAAATTACAAACGTAACCAAGGGTAAGACCTTCATGGCTGACCTTAAGGTTTCCGAAAGACAGGCAGGAATCCTTTTGGCAGGCGGTCTTCTTGACTATACAAGAGAGCAGGGTAAGTAATTTACCTTTAGCTTTTAACTTTTCGAAAAGGAGGCGTAAGCATCTATGCTGACGCAGGAAAACATTAATAATCAGATCAAGAGCCTTTCAAATACGGCGACTCTTAAAGCAAAAATTAATCCGGAGCTTTACACAAAGTACAATGTTAAGCGCGGACTTCGCAATAACGACGGTACAGGCGTTCTCGTAGGCCTTACGGATGTTGGTGAAGTAATGAGTTATTTCGTAGATGATGCGGAGCGTGTTCCGGTAGAGGGTAAGCTTTTCTACCAGGGATACGAAGTTAACGACCTCGTTAACGGCTTCTACGGCACAGACAGATTCGGTTATGAGGAAATTGTTTATCTCCTTTTGACAGGCGATCTCCCGACTGAAGGCGAGTACAGCGAGTTTACGAAGCTTCTCCAGAGCTGCCGCGATTTGCCTAGTAATTTCACCGAGGATATGATTCTCAAGGCACCAAGCCCGGATATCATGAATAAGCTTGCAAGAAGCGTTCTTGCTCTTTATACCTATGATGATAATCCGGATTCTTTGGCTATCGAGAATGTCGTTCGCCAGTGCATCGAGCTTATTGCGAGATTTCCTGTTCTTATTTCCTACGGCTATATGGCAAGACGTCACTATGTTGAAGGAAAGAGCCTCTACTTACGTAAGCCGAATCCTGAATATACAACTGCTCAGAACATTTTGCACCTTATTCGTAAGGACGGAAAGTTCACAGATCTTGAAGCCAGAATTCTTGACTTGTGTCTTGTTTTGCATGCTGAGCACGGCGGCGGTAATAACTCTTCTTTCGTAACTCATGCCGTATCTTCCACGGGTGCAGATACTTATGCGGTAATCGCTGCGGCAATCGGTTCATTAAAAGGCCCACAGCACGGCGGCGCAAGCAACAAGGCTTATGCTATGATGCAGGATTTGGTTGCCAATGTTGATGACATCAAAGATGAGGCTCAGGTTCGCGAGTATCTTACCAAGATTTTGCGTAAGGAAGCTTTCGATAAGTCAGGACTTATCTATGGTATCGGTCATGCCGTATATACACTTTCCGATCCTCGTACAAAGCTTCTTACAAAATACGCTAAGGAACTTGCCGAGATTAAGGGAAGAGAAGATATGTATAATCTTTACCTTATGGTTGAGCGTATCGCTCCTGAAGTGTTCCACGAGGTTAAGAATTCAGATAAGATTGTCTGCGCCAACGTAGATTATTTTGCAGGCTTCGTTTATTCGATGCTTGATATTCCGCCGGTTCTTTTTACTCCGCTTTTTGCTTGTGCTCGTATCGCAGGTTGGAGTGCCCATAGGGTTGAGGAACTCGTATCCGGCGGTCGTATAATGCGTCCTGCGTATAAGTGCGTAAAGAAACGTCGTCCTTATACTCCGATGGAAGACAGGGAACCGAACATCTGATAAGAAACAAACGGTACTTTTAAACTGAAGTGCCGTTTTTGTTTTTGCTTGTTTTCGAAAACAAGATGCTATAAAAAACAGTCCCGAGAAACTCTCGAGACTGTTATGCTTTGGTGACCCCAAGGAGAATCGAACTCCTGATTGCGCCTTGAGAGGGCGCCGTCTTAAACCGCTTGACCATGGGGCCATAACTTTTGCTTGAGTATATTAACATACGAATTGTATTAAAGCAAGTTATTTAAAAAGATTTTTTTGACGCTTATTCGCATGCATTCAAATAAGGATATAAATGTGCTCATAAAAATATAGTGCGTAACGTCTAATTTCTGCTTTTTGCGGGATGGAAAAACTCTCTGTGTGTGCTAAAATTAACTATAAAAACGAACATAATTTCTATTTTGATATAAGCAGGTATTTATGGAGAACTATATAAAGATAAGAGGCGCCAGAGAACATAATCTTAAGAATATCAACGTTGATATTCCGCGTGACAAACTTGTTGTTTTAACGGGTCTTTCGGGATCCGGCAAAAGTTCTTTGGCTTTCGATACGATATATGCAGAAGGTCAAAGACGATATGTAGAGTCTTTGTCTTCATATGCAAGAATGTTCCTGGGACAGATGGAAAAACCTGAGGTTGACCGTATCGACGGTTTGTCTCCGGCTATTTCGATTGACCAGAAAACAACCAGTAAGAACCCGAGATCTACCGTAGGCACGGTTACCGAGATTTATGACTACTTAAGACTTCTTTATGCTAGAGTAGGAGATCCGTACTGCCATAAGTGCGGTAAGCCTATCAAATCACAAAGTATCGACCAGATAACATCTAAGCTTTCGAGCCTTCCTTCGGGCACCAGAATGATAATCATGGCGCCTGTGGTAAGAGGAAAGAAGGGTGAATTTGTAAAACAACTTGAAGGCTTCCGTAAATCCGGTTATATGAGAGTTCGTATTGACGGTTCCGTTT
Organism: Saccharofermentans sp.; assembly: GCA_045598625.1. Lineage (GTDB taxonomy): Bacteria > Bacillota > Clostridia > Saccharofermentanales > Saccharofermentanaceae > Saccharofermentans. Next base: position 5,762 of record JAZLML010000067.1, on the reverse strand, counting down.
ATGAACTTGATGAAGAAATAAGTCTTGATAAGAACGTAAAACACACTATAGATGTAGTAGTTGACCGTTTGGTGGTAAAGGAAGGCTTTATTTCACGTTTGACGGATTCCTGTGAGCAGGCTTTAAAGCTTGCCGACGGCCTTTTGACTGTTGAAACTCAAATTGTAAATGAGTCGGCTGACGGCGAACGTACATATGACGTAAGTGAAGAATTATTCTCGCAGTCTCTTGCCTGTCCTGATTGCGGTATTTCATATGGTGAAGTTTCACCGCGTTTGTTCTCGTTTAATAATCCGTTCGGTGCATGTCCTGAGTGTTTCGGTATCGGAACACTTATTAATGTAGATCCGGAACTTTGCGTAACAGACCCGAATCTTTCACTTAACGAAGGTGCCGTAAGAACCGCAGGATGGAATTTTGACGATCCTAAGAGTTGGGGAAGAGGCTTTATAGTTGCTCTTTCGGAGAAGTATAAATTTTCTCTTGATACGCCATATAAGGATTTGCCAAAGGATATACAGGACTTGATTATGTTCGGTAACGACGGCGTAAAGATGAAGATAGATACTTCAAACAGCATCTATTCACGCGACAAGGATTACTATGCTTCATGGGAAGGTATTGTTCCGAGCGTAATGAGAAGATATAGAGAATCGGGAAGTGAGGAAGTACGTGCCAATTATGAGCAATATATGAATATTAATATTTGTCCTTGCTGTAACGGTACAAGACTTAAGAAGGAAAGCCTTGCCATTCGCTTGGGAGATCTTAATATCAGCAGCTTAACAGATATGTCTGTCGTAAAAATCAGGGATTATCTTAATAAATTGGAATTTAATAAGCGTAAGTCTCAGATTGCCGAGCCTATCGTTAAGGAAATAAGTGCTCGTCTTGATTTTCTTAAGGATGTAGGCCTTGATTATATGACATTAAGCAGACCTGCTTCGACTCTTTCCGGCGGTGAGGCTCAAAGAATCAGACTTGCAACTCAGATAGGTTCGGGACTTAAGGGTGTCTTATATATCCTTGACGAGCCTTCAATAGGTCTTCATCAGAGAGATAACAGCAAACTTTTGGATACTTTGTTTAAGCTTAAGAATCTCGGTAATTCCGTTTTGGTTGTTGAGCATGACGAGGATACCATTCGTTCTGCGGACTATGTAATCGATGTAGGACCGAGAGCAGGAATTAACGGCGGTGAGATAGTGGCCGCAGGCACTCCGGAGGAAGTATCCAAGGTTGAGAATTCGATTACAGGTCAGTACTTAAGCAGAAAGAAGTTTATTCCTGTTCCAAATAACAGACGTAAACTCGGTAATAACTTCGTAAGTATTAAAGGCGCAACTGCAAATAACCTTAAGAATATCGATGTCGATATTCCTATAGGACTATTTACCTGTGTAACGGGTGTATCGGGTTCAGGTAAGAGTTCTCTTGTAAATGCGACGTTGGTTCCTTTCCTGGAGCATAAGCTTAACGGTGCACGTAAACGTAAAGTGTCCTGTAAAGAGATAACAGGCTACAGTAAACTTGATAAGATTATCTGTATCGATCAGTCTCCTATCGGAAAGACTCCGAGAAGTAACCCTGCAACGTATATCGGTGTTTTCGATTTGATAAGAAGTCTTTATGCAAATACCCCTGACAGCAAGATGCGCGGTTATAAGAACGGACGATTCAGTTTTAATGTTAAGGGCGGTCGCTGCGAAGCTTGTAAAGGTGACGGCGTAAATAAGATTGAGATGCATTTCCTGCCTGATATTTACGTTAAATGTGATGTTTGTAAAGGTAAGAGATATAACAGAGAAACCTTGGAAGTTAAGTATAAAGGCAAGAATATTTCCGATGTTTTGGAGATGTCTGTTGACGAAGCTTGTGAGTTTTTCAAAGGAATACCGAATATTTACCGTAAAGTCAGGACCCTTCAGGATGTTGGTTTGGGGTATATTAAATTAGGTCAGCCGTCCACACAGCTGTCCGGCGGTGAGGCACAAAGAATTAAGCTTTCTTCGGAGTTATCAAGAAGATCTACCGGAAAAACCATGTATGTTCTTGATGAGCCTACAACGGGTCTTCATATTGATGATGTTAATAAGTTGGTTGACATTTTGGAGCGTCTCACAGAAAATGGTAATACTGTTTTGGTAATTGAACACAACCTTGATGTGGTAAAGGTCTGCGATCACATTATCGATTTGGGTCCCGAAAGCGGCGACAGAGGCGGTACTGTTATAGCGACGGGCACACCTGAAGAAATATGTAATGTGAAGAAATCTTATACAGGACAGTTTTTGAAGCCTTTGCTTAAGAAGGCCGAAGAGTTCGGAGAATATGCCGATCTCGAAAGTTTTTTGGATTTGGATAGATTGAAAGAAGAAGCACTTGAGATAGCTACCGGTCCGAAGGTGCGAAGAAAAGTTAAAGAAAACGGAGTAGATTAATAATGTCTATATGTACAAAATGTAAGCAGAGAGTGGCTATTGTTTACACTAGCCATTACGAAGACGGGCAAAGAATTGACGAGGGGTACTGCATAAAGTGCGCCTATGAGTCCGGTTTGTCCGGTATAACCGAGATGTTTTCGTCTGCGGGAATCAATGATGACAATATCGATGAGATGAGCGATAAAGTCGAGCAAATGCTCGGCGGCACGGCAGCGTCTCAAGACCCTACCGATTTTTTCAAAGCTTTGATGAGCGGTGATTTTGACAGTATGGGTATGGGCGACGGTGATGATGAGCCGTTTGATATTTTCGATGATACGCCTTCAATGGGCGTTTGCGATGCGACAGATTCCGATGAAGAGTCCGATAACGAAGAACAGGAAAACGGGAAGGAAAGAGGCCCGTTTGATATGCTTTTCGGCGGTAAGAAATCATCAAGACAGTCAAAGTCCAAGGATAAGAAACTTAAGTATTTGAATGAGTTCGGTACGGATTTGACCAAGCGTGCGGCAGAAGGCAAAATCGACAGAATTTTGTGTCGTGACAAAGAAATCGATCGAATGGTTCAGATTTTGAACAGAAGATCCAAGAATAATCCTGTACTTATCGGTGCACCGGGTGTCGGTAAAACGGCTGTGGCACAGGGTTTGGCTTTGAAAATTGTTGAAGGTCAGGTACCTGCCAAACTTCTTAATATGAAAGTATGGCAGCTTGATTTGCCTGCAATGGTTGCGGGAACCCAGTTCAGAGGTCAGTTCGAGGCCAGAATGAAGGGCGTAATTAATGAGGCCATTAAGGAAGAGAATATTATTCTCGTAATCGATGAACTTCATTCCATTATGGGTGCCGGCGATGCCGAAGGTTCTACAAACGCAGCTAATATTTTAAAGCCTGCTCTTGCAAGAGGCGAGCTTCGTATTATAGGTTCTACTACCGTTGCCGAATACAGAAAAATCGAGAAAGATACAGCTCTTGAAAGAAGATTCCAGAAGATTCTTGTTGAGGAGCCTTCGATTGAGGATGCAATTGAGATTGTTAAGGGTATAAAGGACTATTACGAGGAACATCACGGAGTTACTTATTCCGATGACGTTATTGCTTTTGCCGTTAACGCATCCAAGCGTTATATTACTGAAAGATATCTGCCTGATAAGGCAATCGACCTTATAGATGAGGCAGGTTCCAGAGCTAACCTTGAGAATACGAAGCTTGTTAAGATTGAAGAGAATAAGAAGGCTTTGGCGGAAGCTAAGAGTAAGTATGATAAGTTAAGCGAATCGGTAAGCGAGAAGCCAAGTGAAGAACTTGACAATACTTTTGCTCAGATTGCCGAGCTTAAGTCTCAGATAGATAAGCTTGAGAAGGAATACGCTGCTTTGACAGATGATTTGCAGCCTGATCCTATTACTAAAGAGGATATTGCCCGAGTTGTCGAAATGTGGACAGGAATTCCTTTGAAGTCCGTTTCCGAAGACGAGTCCGTTAAGCTTCTTAATCTGGAAGCAAGACTTCACGAGCGTGTAATCGGTCAGGAAGAAGCGGTAAGTGCCGTTGCACGTGCCATAAGACGTAATCGTTCAGGATTTACAAAGAAACATAAGCCTGCTTCCTTTATATTCGTCGGCCCTACCGGTGTAGGTAAGACGGAGCTTGTTAAAGCTTTGGCTCAGACGATGTTCGATACGGAAGATGCTCTTATAAGAATTGATATGTCCGAATATATGGAGGCTCATTCCGTAAGTAAGATGATTGGTTCTCCTCCGGGCTATGTAGGACATGATGACGCAGGTCAACTTACGGAACAGGTAAGACGTAAGCCTTATTCGGTTGTACTTTTCGATGAGATTGAGAAAGCTCATCCTGATGTTTATAACTTGCTTTTGCAGCTCCTTGACGAAGGACGTCTTACGGACAGCCACGGTTTGCATGTTAATTTTGAGAATACAATTATCATAATGACTTCAAATGCCGGTAACTCCATTAAGGCTAATACCATTGGCTTTGAGAATCAGAGCCGTGAGTCTTTGGAGGCACGTGTTAATTCGGCTTTGAAGGAGACTTTCCGTCCTGAGTTCTTAAACCGTGTGGATGAGACCATCATCTTTAACGAGTTGAGTCATGAAGAAATCAGAAAGATAGTAGACATTATGGTTAAGGAAGTATTTGATTCTCTTAAAGAAAAGGGTATCAGCGCTTCGCTTTCCGAGAGTGCCGGTGACGAACTTGCCAAGAGGGGATATGATCCGAAATACGGTGCAAGACCTTTAAGAAAGGTAATCAGATCTTCAATTGAAGATACGCTTTCGGATATGTTCTTCGAGGGCAAACTTAATAATATTAAGAGCCTGAAGATTGATTTTGCAGACGGTGAATTCAAGATTGTTCCTATCGATACCGAGGAAACTCTGGTTATGGTAGTTGCGGACAGCAAAACAGGAAAATCATAAAGTAAAGGAGTAGAATATGAAGTTTGTTATTGCCGATTATCAAGTTTTAGCCCATAGCGCTGTTAGGATTAAATACACTAACGGATTGGTTATATATTTTGATCCTTTTCATCTTTCGGAAAACTACGGTGACGCGGATTTTGTTTTCGTGACACATGATCATTTTGATCACTTGTCTCCGGAAGATATAGCCAAGGTAAAAAACGACAATACTAAGATTATTCTTCCAAAAGCCTTTGTATCGAATGCTTACGGGATGGGATTTACTCCCGATAAGGTTATCGGTCTTCTTCCTAAGGAGGAAACTTTGGTTGACGGATTAAAGATTACTGCAGTCCCTGCTTATAATGTCGGCAAGGATTTTCATCCGAAGTCCGATTGTTATCTTGGATTTAATGTAACTATAGACGACGTATCCGTTTATGTGGCAGGAGATACTGATATGAATGAGGACAATAAGGACGTTAAGTGCGATTATGCATTTGTTCCTTGCGGCGGTACATATACAATGACTGCCAAGGAAGCAGCGAAGTTTGTAAATATTCTGAAGCCTTCCATAGCTGTTCCTACTCATTATGGTGATATCGTCGGAACGCCGGAAGACGGAAGAACTTTTGTAAGTCTTGTAGATTCGTCGATTGAAGCAGTCGAGAAGATGGTTTAATCGGATTTTATTTTCAGAAACAAAAAACCTGCTGTCTCAAATTCCGCGAAGTCTGCTTATAGTATGGATTTGACAGAATTTCATTTTCTATACTACATTTAAGAAAAGCGTATAGAAAGGCGCGAAAGTATCTCATCTATACGCCTTTTTGAATAATCGACTCTTTGTAAATCCTTGTATTTGTCCAATAAGCGTATAGATTATTCT
>JAZLML010000066.1:0-43597 GCA_045598625.1 Saccharofermentans sp. | reverse complement strand
AGGTACAAAACCTTCAACCATTCCGGTGGTTATTACCTTGAGGTCACACCTGTTCCCATTCCGAACACAGAAGTTAAGCTCAATGGTGCCGACAATACTTAGCTGGTGACGGCTCGGGAAGATAGGTTGCTGCCGGATTATATAAGCCTCTTAACGGAGTAACGTTAAGGGGCTTTTCTATTGCCTAAATTTTTATATTACGCATACATACCGGAATTTCTTTGTCTATTTACTGTTTGTTGTTATTATTAACTTCAACAAGATGTTATATAGTAAACTTATGTGAAAAATTTATGGGAGGTTATAAATGCAAAGAACCGTTAAATGTCCGAATTGTGTAGCAGATATGAGATTTGATGCAGATTCAGGTATGTGTGTCTGCGATTATTGCGGTGCTTCTTTTAATATGTCCGAGATTTCGATGGAGACGATTAATGAAATCAAAGAAGACGGCAAAGAACTGTATGAGACCAAGGATCAATCTCATAATATTTCACAGGAACCGGAAGATGTAACCGTTGACACTAAACTTAATGAGGAGAATACCGAATATTCTGATCCTGATAACGGCTTCAGTGCAATAAAGCACATATGTGCTTCCTGCGGAGCAGAGATATTAACTGATGAGGTTACTTCCACACCGTTTTGCATTTACTGCGGCTCGCAAAACTTCATAACGGAGAGAATTGATAATGCGTTAAGACCTACGGCGGTGATTCCTTTTAAGTACGGTAAAGAAGCTGCGATTGAGAAATTTTTCGCTTGGTGCGGGGGCGGTAAGTATACACCGTTCGGATTTTGTTCCAAGAAAAATGTCGAGAAGATAACGGGGCTTTATGTACCGTATTGGCTTTACGATATGGACTGCAGTATGGATTTGGAAGCAGAAGTTTATTGTGAAGATATTAAGGTGCACGGGAATACGCAAACAGTAACAACTAGCACTTTCAAGGCTGAAATGTTGCGCAATATGAGCTGGAACAACATCTCTTATGATGCATCACAGAAGATGGCAAATGACTTAATGGATGCAATAGAGCCGTACGATTTCAAAGAAATGGTTCCTTTTGACGAGAAGTATCTTTTGGGTTTTTGTTCAGATATGTACGATGTGCCGAGCGAGTCCTTCAGAGAGAAGATTAAGAACGATGTTCATACGGATATGCTTAATACATATGCTTCAGAAACTCCGAAAAACTTTACGGGTTACAAAAGTTACAGGCTGAAAAACGATAAGAGCAGCATCAGAAGATTTGATGCCAAATACGCTTTGCTTCCTGTTTGGATACTGAACTATAAGTATTTGGGAAATACATATACTTTCCTCATGAACGGTCAGACCGGAGAAACAACCGGACACTATCCGATCAGTAAACTCAAGAAAATCATTAAGGCAGCAATGTGGTTTCTGATATTTGCGCTCATTGCCAAACTCTTGTTGGGAATCTATTTGGGAGGAATTGCGGGATGACGAATCAGGAACAGAAAATTAAGTATAAGAAGAGCGTTTTCGCTGAACTTAACTCGTTATCCATAACGGCAGGAATCTTAATATTCCTGTTGATGCTTGCTTGCATAGCAGGATACATATATCTTCTTATCCCGACACCGAAAACGGTCAAAATTGTGGACGACGCCAATGTTTTTTCTTCGGAAGAAGAGGATAATTTGAAAACTAAAGCCAAAAATTTGTCAAAACGTCGTGACATGAACGTAATTGTTATTACGACAAGGGACAAGGGTGCGGGCTATAGCGATTCGGACGAAGACTGTGCAGAATATTGTTTGGATCAATATGATGAAATCGCTCGTAAAAGCTCCATCAAAGATAATTCGGGATTGATAGTATTTCTGGATTTGACATATGATGAGCCGGGTCAGAGATTTTTCTGGATGTATACGTACGGAAGTACTTACCTGGCAATCAGTGACGAAGAGATTAACCGTATTTTTAACAAGGCAAGAACGAACGGACTTGAGGATCTTGAATATGAGAAAGCCATAAATTTTATTCTCGATGAAGTAGGTTCTCATGCGTGGAACAAAGAAGCTCAAGTTATCGGAACGATTTTTGCCGCAGCCATCCCGCTCTTTTTTGCAATATTGATATATAAGAAAACAGGCAAGGCTGTAATCGATAAGAAGCCTTCCGTCAGAACCAATCGTGTCAGAGACGAACTTGTGGATTACAGAAAAGAACTTATCAGTACTAAGACCCGTGAGGAGTTGTCTCCGCAGGGAGTAGCTGCTCAAGCACTTGCGGCAGCTGCTGCGTCTTCCGCCGGAAGCTATCGTTCGAGCGGAGGCCATTACTCAGGCGGAAGTCACCGTTCGAGCGGCGGACATTACTCGGGCGGAGGAAGTCATCATTCGAGTCACGGAAGTCACGGCGGCAGAGGCGGCGGAGGTCGTTTCTGATTCTCGAAAACAAAGTATCGATACCTGTCTATTATTCTTGTAACTTTTATCTTGCCAAAAATTAACGTTTTGGTAACATAAAATAGTAAGGTTATAAAGTGTGGTTTCGGAGGGAAAATTTTATGTCTAAGATATTGATTGTCGATGACGAGAAAGCAATTGTTGATTCAATAGTTGATGTATTGGAAAGCTTTGGTTTTGAGACCATTTATGCAACGGACGGTCGTGAGGGTTTCAAGATGGCAACAGAGCAGAATCCGGACCTCATTATTCTTGACTGGATGATGCGTGACTATAACGGTCTTCAGTTTACGGATGATTTCAGAAGCGCTAAGTATAAGACACCGATTATGTTCCTTACCGCAAGAGGTGAGGCAAGCGACTATCAGGTTGAGGCTTTGAGAACAGGTGCAGATGATTATCTTGCAAAACCTTTTGAGCCTGGTGTTTTGGTAGCTCGTGTTAAGGCACTTTTGAGAAGATCCGAGTACAATGCCGACAGCGGCAAGAGCAAGGATGCTTCCGAAGGAAACCGTCATGTTTACTGCGGCGGCGAGTTGATTATCGATTTTGATGCCATGCAGGCGTTTAAGTACGAAGAGTCCTGCGAACTTACAAACCGCGAGTTCCAGTTACTCAAGTATCTCGAAAGCAATGCAGGAAGAGTATGTAAGAGAAGCGAACTTCTTAACAAGGTTTGGGAATACGATTATTTGGGCGACGAGAGAACCGTTGACGTTACAGTAAGAAGAACCAGAGAGAAGATTGAACCTGATCAGCACGAGTTCAAGTACATCTTAACAAGAAGAGGTTCGGGTTACTCATTCCCTAAGGATCTCGAATCTTAAAATGCTTCCGCTTAATGCATTAAATCTCATAATATTGGAAATTAAGTTACCGACCGCAGATATTATAAAGCAGTATCTGTGGTTGGTTGTTATTGCCGGCTGTGTGATTATATCCGTCGGCATTTTTATCGGTCTTTTTATCGGATATTTCTCTCTTAAGAAGACTGCTTTCACGGAGATTGAGACCCAGGCAAAGGCCGGAAGCGTTCAACGTTCCATCATCGAAAACGTGGGAATCGGCATTGTTGCCTATGCTGACAATAAGCCGATATACGCCAATCGTGCGCTTAACGAGATGAAGTCTTTCCTGACTACGGGCGGCGTGCCGAATACTTTCGAGCGGTTCCTTGATACGTACGATAAGGATAACCATCTCAAATCGGATTACCTGCTGAGCAAAGAAACGGACGGATTTATCAGAGTCAATTACAAAGCCGACAAGAAGGTTTTCGAGATAAAAATCGTAAGATGCAAACCTGAGTACATCGAAAACATTGAGGGCCAATCCATATCTTCGCTTGAAATCGGCGATTCCGACGGATATTTGGACATTGTTCTCGTAGAAGACATCACCCAGATTAAAGACGACGAGAGAAGGCAAAAAGATCTCGCGGCAAACGTTTCGCACGAACTTAAAACTCCTCTTACGGTAATCAGAGCCTCGGAGTTCTTTATTAAAAACCTTAAGCCTGACAAGATGCCGACTTATGAAGAAATCACCAAGTGGGGCAACCGAATTTTAAGTAATGCCATAAGAATGCAGGACATCGTTGAGGACTTCCTGGTTCTTTCCATGAGCGCACAGACAAAGAAAATGGTGCCGTTTAACATAGGCGACGAGGTCGAAAGGGCAATATCCAACATTTCGGACTATCCGAGTGCGGAGAACGTAAGAATTTATCCGCCTAAGAAAGACGCATATCCGCTTTGCTTCGGTAACAAGAATCTTATCGTGAGAGTTATAACGAACCTCTTGACCAATGCCGCAAAGTATATAGATTACGAAGGAAAGACTGTTCCGCACGAGATTAAAATCAACATCGTGACCATCGGAGACAGAATCGGCGTGCAGGTGGCGGATAACGGCCGCGGAATTCCAAAAGACGACATCGATCATCTTACAGAAAGATTTTTCAGAGTAGATAATTCGGGTTCCCGTGACGTAGGAGGTTCCGGTTTGGGCCTTGCGATTGCCAAGGAAATCGCCGAGCTTCACGACGGTAATATAAGCGTGGTATCGGAACTTAAGCAGGGTTCTACTTTTACGTTTATTTTCCCGACGGCAGCATCGTGCTTTGATCGCGTTTACGAGGACGCGACTGCGGGCGTAATGAGCGAAATCCCGTATTACAGGGCCGTAGCTGACTATCTTATGACCGAAATTCCGGAGTTTTCGGAGTCTAAGGGCTTTAAGGATGTTCTTGATAAATATTCCGAATACAAAAATCTTACTGCCGATGGAGACGAGGACGCAATTACAACTTCGGAGATTTCATGCATTGCGACTCTCGGTAACGAGCGCTACGAATCTTTAAAGGACGAGCTTACTTATGTTGAGTTCTTTGATGACGAGGATTTCGACGACGAAGAATTCGATGACGAATATGATGAGGAATTTAACGAAGAAGTTGAAGTAATCGAAGAAATTTTGGAATCGGAGGAATCTACGGAAGTAATCCCGATTGTTACCGAACATATTATTCCCAAACCGAATGCTTCCGAACCAAATGCTTCCAAACCGAATGTTTCCGAACCGAATGCGGACGATATATATAATGAACAGGAACTCATGGAATTTGTGACTGAGGCCGAGGCTGTTTTGGATAGTGATGCGGAAGCAGACGAGAGAAATCAGCAGGCGTATGCGGATGAGGAAGAACGTCAGCGCAAACGTGAGATGCAGGAATTTTTGCTTCAGCCGGTCGTTCAGCAGAGCGTTAAAATGACAAATCACGTTGACGAGCCTCAAAAAGAAAGTGATAATAGCGAATTTTCGAGCGAAAAAGGCACAGATTTAGTCAGTTCGGCAAAAAAAGAGAAGGTACAAATTCACCCAAAAACGAATAAAAAAATGTATAATGGTACTGGTAGAAATTTGTTCGGTTCTCTGGGAAAGACGAAAACTAATTCGAATTCTCAAAAGAAGAGCCAAAGCGAGGATAGTGAGTATCCTATAAAGTCCGCGGTCAGACAGGCCTTGGACGAAGCCGAAGGGAAATAACATTCGTGTATTCATATAAGATTAAGGGCGGTAATCCGCTTAAGGGCGATATAAATATCGGCGGAAGCAAGAATGCTGTTCTGGGCATTCTGGCAGCAGCTATGATTTTGGACGGACCATGCGTTCTTGAGAACGTTCCGGATATATCAGATGTTACGGTAATGGTTGATCTCTGCCGTTCCATCGGAGCACAAATTAAGGAGATTGCTCCTTACACACTTGAAATCGATCCGCGTACAATTAACACTTTCAAGGCTACAGGACCTGAAGTATCCAAGATTCGTGCATCCTATTATCTGCTCGGTGCATTGCTTGCAAGAGGCGGCAAGGCTTCACTTCGTATGCCGGGCGGCTGTAACTTCGGTCAAAGACCTATCGACTTGCATCTTAAGGCTTTTAAAGCTATGGGCGCCAAGGGCGGAGACGCACGTGAGGCAGAGGGCGGTATCATCACATTAAATGCCCAGCCGTTGGTCGGTGCGAAGGTGTTTTTCGATATTGTAAGCGTAGGTGCTACGATAAATGTAATGCTTGCGGCAGTTAAGGCCGAGGGTGTGACAACAATCATTAACGCAGCCAAAGAGCCGCACATTGTTGACGTAGCAAACTTCCTTAACGCCATGGGCGCCAGAATTAAGGGTGCAGGTACCGATACAATAAGAATTACGGGTGTACCGGTATTGCCGGGTAACTTCTCCTATTCCATAATTCCGGACCAGATTGAGGCCGGAACTTATATGATTGCCGCAGCAGTTACGGGCGGCGATGTTACTTTACATAATCTCATCCCGACTCATATGGAGCCATTGTCCGCAAAGATGCGTGAAATGGGCTATACCATTGAAGAAGGCGACGATACTATCCGCATTTATAGAGAGGACGATGCCGTAATTGAAGGCACCAACTTTAAGACGTCCCCTTATCCGGGATTCCCTACGGATTTGCAGCCGCAGGCGGTTGTTCTTCTCTGTCTTGCTTCCGGCATCTCGAAAATGCACGAGAACGTTTGGCAGAACCGCTTCCAATACGTACCGGAACTTTTGAGAATGGGTGCCAACATTAACTGCATCGAGAAAGTTGCTTTGGTAAGCGGAGTTGATTCCTTTAAGCCTGCTTATGTTACGGCTACGGATCTTCGTGCAGGTGCAGCTATGGTTTGTGCAGCTTTGGCAGCAGACGGAATTTCTTTCATAAGCGGTGCCAGCAAAATCGATCGCGGATATGAGAACATAGTAGAAAAACTTTCAGCGGTAGGCGCCGACATCGAACGTGTCGACGGCGTGTTCTACCAGGATGACGTTGAGGCATAATGTTTATTTCCGATACCGAGTTAATTCCTTTATTCAGCGGTTCCAGCGGTAATTCCGTTCTGGTTCGCGTGTGCGGACTTCAGTTTTTGGTGGATATCGGCCAGTCCTGTAAGCGTGTCGAAGAGGCACTTAAAAAGGTAGGAACGACGGCCGACGATATCGATGCACTATTTATTACGCACTCACATTCGGACCACATTAAAGGCGTGGATGTTTTCGTGCGCAAGCATCCGCTTCCGATATATGCGACCGCTCCTACAATCAACGCAATACGCAAAATTTGCAGCAAACCTCACGATGAAATGCTCGATAAAGTAATCGATTCCAGGGTGATAAACATAGAATCGCCTGTTTTCGATAACGAAGCGGTAAGAATCGACGTCTGCGACACACCGCACGACGCTTACGGCTCCGTATGCTATAAATTCAGCTCCGAAAACCAGAATAAATCCCTGATGGTAATGACCGACTTGGGCTATGTGACGGAGGACATTCGCGCAATGGCAACAGGAGTAAGCGGCATTCTCGTTGAGGCAAATTACGATCCCGACATGCTCGAAAACGGCCCGTACGACTATGTTTTGCGCCGCCGTGTAGCAGGTCCGCGCGGTCACTTAAGCAACTACGACTCCGCCGAAATCATCAAATACCTCATAGATCACGGAACAACCGAATTTATGTTGGGTCACTTGAGCGAGAACAACAACATTCCGGATTTGGCATACGAGACCATCGTAGGAGTTCTTAAGAAATATAAATATGAGAATGACACCCACTACCATCTTAAGGTCGCAAAGCGCTACGAAGTTAGCGATTACCTTAAGGTCTGAGTTTTTACCATATGAAGCTTAAAGTTATCTGCGCAGGAAAAATCAAAGAAAAATGGCTCAAGGAAGGAATCGCCGAGTATGTGAAGCGCCTTTCCAAGTACTGCAACGTAGAGTTCGTCGAAGTAAACGACAGCCCTGATTCACTTCCCGTAAACAAAGCTCTCGAGGAAGAAGGAAATCTGATGCTCTCCAAAATCAAACCCGACGACTATGTTTGGGTTCTGGATTTGCACGGAAAGCTTATGACTTCCGAAGAAATCTCATCCGAGATGATAAGCGGATTTGAGAAGGGCGGTTCCGGTTTGACCGTCGTAATCGGAGGCAGTAACGGCTTAAGTTCCGACCTCGTTAAGCGTGCCGACCGCCGCGTATGCTTCGGAAACATCACATTAACGCATCAGATGACTCGTCTGATCCTTCTCGAGCAGATCTATCGCGGTTTTAAGATTTCCAATAACGAGAAGTATCACAAGTAAAGTGTTTTTTGACTCTTAACGAAATGTTTGGGATAAAGTTGTAAAAGACTTCGTTTCTCGGGCATTTGAAGAGCAACAGCCGCTATGCTTATATCGCAGCGTTCGCGCATCGCCGCGTCCCCGCGTTCGCATCCCCGCGTTCGCGTACCCGCGTTCGCGTACCCGCACCCCGCGTTCGCACACAAATGGTGGAAAACCATAATTTTTGAAGATTTTGGCTTGTTTTATGGTCGTTTTTCAAATATTTTTGAGGATTTCCTCCCGAAAACCATAAATAATCTCGAAAATGAGGAGTTTTATGGTTGTTTTCGAGGTCTTAAGGAAGGCAATGCAAGCATCTTGTTCACGCAGTAGTAAATATTTGTCGTAGTGCTTTGAAACAACCATAAAAATCGTGATTTTTCATGAAAATTATGGTTTTTGCCGCAGAGATAGGGTTTGCGAGCCGATAGTAACCATAAAAAAACAAGAAAGAACGTCTAATTTATGGTTCGTCGTTAAATGTGTTGTTGTTGTCGAAACCGGGCGGCCAATGATTGGAAGACTATTTAGTATAAATTCAAGGAAATTCGGTTTTTTATACTAAATTTTCGCGGCCAAAACTGCTCAAGACGAGCTGATTTAGTATAAAAATGTCTTTTGAGCGAGATTTATACTAAAAATCCTGCTTGGTGAGGGCAACCTGTCGCTGTTACTGAGGCTGCGGGCGGTGAAATTTAGTATAAATACTGCTGTTTGCGGATTTTTATACTAAATCGTGGCCGAATCGGACACTGCACTTAAGAAAATTTAGTATAAAAACGAAGAAAACCAACTATTTATACTAAAAACACGATTGGCGCGAAGAATTGAAACTGTTTACAAGTTTTACGCGAAGATGTGTGGCAAAGGAACAAAGAAATCCGGTTGACATAATCAAAAGTTGCGGGTATACTCCTAACGTTGATTCTTTACCACTTTAGTGCGTTAAAGCAATAGAGCGATAAAGTAAACCGATAACGAAATTCAAACGTAACAGTACGGAAATGGTATTAACTTACCGCACGGGTTACACTAAATTCGGTAAATTATATATAATGAAACGCATGCATATTTGCGCGGAAAGGTAACTAACATGGGAAGTAACAGATTTTACACACCGGACGGTTTTTGCGATGTGATGTCGGATTCCGTTGAAGTTAAGAGAGAACTTGAGAGCAATTTGAGAGAACTTTTCAGATTGCACGGCTATAAGGAAATTGAGACACCGGGCATCGAGTATTGCGATGTATATACGGATAACGAGTTTGTTGAGGAGCAGGATTTGTATAAGCTCTGCGATCAGAAGGGCAGACTTATTTGCTTGAGATATGACGGCACCGTACCGGCAGCAAGATTTGCGGCTACCATGCTTAAGGATGTAAATCCGCCCCTTCGTCTTTGCTATATCGAAAACATGTACCGCTATAACCAGGTCGGCGGCGGTAAGCAAAGTGAGTTCACGCAGGCAGGCGTTGAGCTCATGGGCGTGAAGGGCTCAGCTTCGGATGCTGAAGTTATCGCACTCGCAATTAAGTCCGCTTTGGTTATCGGTATTGAAGATTTCCAGATTTCAATAGGCCAGATTAAGCTTTTCGAGGGTCTTATGAGACAACTCGGAATCGGCGAAGAATTGGCAAAAAAAATCTCGGACTCCATCTATTGCAAGGACATGGTAACAATCGAGAGGATTTGCAAGGAGAATAACCTTACCGAGAACGACATCGAGGCAATAATGCTTATATCCGAGGGCAGAGGCACCTATGATTTGCTCGACGAGATGAAGTCCAAGCTGACGGATGAGAGCGCCATCAATGCAATTGAGAATTTGAGAGAGATTTTGGATATATTAAGCGATTACGGACTTTCTAAGTATGTGACAATCGATTTGGGACTTCTTTCAGGTTTGGACTACTACACCGGAATGATATTTAAGGGTTTTACGTACGAGGTAGGTTTCCCAATTATCTCGGGCGGAAGATACGACAACACGGTGAAGGTTTTCGGAAGGGAGATGGAATCGGTAGGATTCTCACTCGGACTTTCGCTTGCCATGACTGCTTTAAGACGTCAGGGCAAAACCGTTCCGGAAAAGAAAATCGACGCAATAATCGGATACGACAAAAACATCAAGGGCGCAAGAGCTGGTGCTTTCGCGCTTGCAGAGGAACTTATGGGCAAGGGCTCGAGCGTAATTATGGACTCCATGGGAATGTCCGAGGAGGAGCTTGATTCTTATGCCGAGGCAAACGGAATTTGCGCTTGCTTCTATGTGAATGAAGAACCTGAGGGAGGAAACGACTGATGCTTACTATTGCTTTATCTAAGGGAAGACTTGCCGAGCAGGCCATTGAACTGCTCGAAAAAGCGGGCTATGACTGTACCGCTGCCAAAGAGAAGTCCAGAAAACTGATTTTGGAAGACGAAAGCCAGGGATTGCGTTTTATTATGGCTAAGCCTGCGGATGTGCCGACGTATGTTGAATACGGCGCCGCAGATATCGGTGTTGTAGGAAAAGATACACTTCTCGAGGAAGGAAGACAGCTCTATGAGGTTTGCGATTTGGGCTTCGGAAGATGCAGAATGTGCGTTTGCGGACCTAAGGAGCTTAAGGAGAGTTTTAATAATATTCCTAATAAGAGAGTCAGCACGAAATATCCTAATATCACAAGATCTTATTTTGAGAATTGCAGGAGAGAAAGCGTGGAAATAATTAAGCTTCATGGTTCCATCGAGCTTGCTCCGCTTATTAACCTGTCAGACGTTATTGTGGATATCGTTGAAACGGGCAGGACGTTATTTGAGAACGGACTGGACATTTATGAGACTGTTGCGGACATCTCCGCCAGAGTTGTCGTAAACAGAGTTTCGATGAATATGAAAGCAGACGAAATCAACCCGATGATTAAAGCAATCAAGAAGCAGGTTGAAATCATGAATGAGGTAAAAGAATAATGAAATGTAAATATTTGGAAGGCACGGC
This sequence comes from Saccharofermentans sp., assembly GCA_045598625.1. Classification (GTDB taxonomy): domain Bacteria; phylum Bacillota; class Clostridia; order Saccharofermentanales; family Saccharofermentanaceae; genus Saccharofermentans. The sequence goes on along the minus strand of JAZLML010000066.1, from coordinate 32,493 downwards.
GGAGAATTTAAAGAGCACGGTTGAGCTCCTCGGTATGAGAAGCAAGATGGACATGAGCTCGGTAATCGATACCGTAAGTGCCGTAATAGATGATATCAAAGCAAACGGCGACGAGGCGGTTTTGAAGTATACTGCCAAGTTTGACGGCGTTACTTTAAGTGCATCCGAGATGAAGGTTACCGATGAAGAAATCGATGAGGCTTTCGCTTCGGTTGATAAGGAATTGTTGGAAATAATCAAGAAGGCCGCAAACAATATAAGAGTATTTCACGAGAAGCAAAAAGAGACGGGCTTTATGATGGATACCGCCAAGGGCTCCGAAATCGGTATGATCGTTCGTCCTCTCAAAATCGCAGGTATTTATGTACCGGGCGGCACGGCTCCGCTTCCTTCAACGGTTCTTATGGACGTAATCCCGGCAGCGGTTGCAGGTGTTGAACGAATTGTTTTCTGCACACCTCCGCAAAAGAACGGCAAGATTGCTCCGGTAATTTTGGCGGCAGCGAAAATCGCGGGCGCAAGCGAAATCTATAAGGTCGGCGGTGCTCAGGCAATCGCAGCTATGGCATACGGTACGGATACGATTCCGAGAGTGGATAAAATCTGCGGTCCGGGAAACATCTATGTAAATACGGCGAAAAGACTCGTCTACGGTCAGGTTGACATTGATATGTTTGCAGGTCCTTCCGAGATCTTGATTATCGCCGATGAGTCGGCCAACCCTGAGTTTGTGGCAGCCGATATGCTTTCGCAGGCAGAACACGATAAGATTGCTTCTGCTATTGTCCTTACAACTTCCAAGGAATTGGCGGATAAGGTTTACGAAGCATGCGACAGAAGATCCGAGAAAAGTCTTCGTAAGGAGATTCTCGAGAAGTCGCTTTCGGGATATTGTGCAATCATTAACTGCGACAGCATCGATACGGCAATCAAGTTCAGTGAGGAGATTGCTCCGGAGCACATGGAGCTTTGCGTAAGTAATCCTGATGAGGTTCTTCCTAAGATTAATAACGCAGGTGCGGTATTTATCGGAAATTGGACACCGGAGCCGCTCGGAGATTATTTTGCAGGTCCTAACCACACTCTCCCGACTTCGGGAACGGCAAGATTTTTCTCGCCGCTTAATACGGGTGACTTCTACAAGAAGATGAGCGTATTAAGGTTTAACGAGGAGTCTTTGAGAGACATGTATCAGGATGTTGCGAAGTTCGCGGACAGCGAGGGACTTGAGTGTCACGCTTCCGCCGTAAGAGTACGTTTTGAGGATATTTAAAGAAGGTCGAAACTTAAAATGAGTACATTTTGGAATCAGAAAACCAACGCTTTGGAGCCGTATGTGGCAGGCGAACAGCCGAAAGACGGGCAGAAGGTAATAAAGCTCAATACCAATGAGAATCCTTATCCGCCGTCACCGAAGTGCGAAGAGATTTTGAAGAATTTCGATATATCGGAATTGAGACTTTATCCGAATACCGATGCGCAGATTGTTAAGGAAGCGGTTGCGAAGAAGAACAACGTCAAGCCGGAGAACGTTTTCGTGGGAAACGGTTCTGACGAGGTTTTGGCCATTTGCTGGCAGGCTTTTTTTGAGACCGAGAACAACACGGATCTTAAGGTTTTGGCACCTGAGATTTCGTACAGCTTCTATCCGGTTTATTCGCAGAACTACAGCGTAAAGATTGACAGAATTCCGCTCAACAATGATTTCACGATTAATGTTGAGCCTTTTACGACGACACCAAACTGCGGTATTGCGATTGCAAATCCTAATGCGCCGACAAGTATTTATCTGCCGCTTTCAGAGATTGAGAAAATTATTATGGCAAATCCCGAAAGCGTCGTAATAATCGACGAGGCATATGCCGCATTTAAGGAGGATTACGAATCTGCCGTAAGTCTTATCGGTAAGTATAAGAACTTGGTTGTTGTTCAGACGACATCGAAAGCGTACGGTTTGGCAGGCTTACGTGTCGGCTGGGCCATCGCGGACGAGGAGCTTATCGAGGGACTTCTTCGTAACAGAGATTCCTTTAACTCCTATCCGGTGGATCGTCTTGCGCAAAAGCTCGCTGCGGCTGCCGTTGACGATGATGCTTATTACGAGATGAACAGAATTAAGATTATAAAGACGAGAGCGCGTTTTGTTGAGGCGATTAAGGCCATGGGCTTTGAGGTTTGCGATTCTTCGGCGAACTTTGTTTTCGCTAAGCCTTCGAAAACAACCGCCGCGGACCTTTATGCCAAGCTTAAGGAAATGGGCATTTTGGTGAGATTTTTCAATAAGCCTGTTATCAATGAGTACTTAAGAATAACCATCGGCACCGACGAAGAGATGGATGCCCTGGTAGAAGCCATTAAGGAGGTAATCTAATATGATGGAAAGAATCGGTTCCGAAAGCCGTAAGACGAAAGAGACGGATATCGTCGTTAAGGTAAATCTTGACGGAAAAGGCACAGGCAAAATCGAAAGCGGAGTGGGTTTTTTTGATCACATGCTCAACAGTTTTGCCAAGCACGGCGGTTTTGATTTGGAATTGACCTGCAAGGGCGATTTGGAAGTTGATACACATCACTCGATTGAGGACGTGGGAATTGCGATGGGCGAAGCTTTCAAGAAGGCTTTGGGCGACCGCAAGGGAATTACGCGTTACGGTTTTGCTTCGATTCCGATGGACGAATCCTTGGGACAGTGCTCGGTGGATATTTCGGGAAGACCTTTCCTTGTGTTCGATTGCGATTTTGCATTCGACAAGTGCGGCGAGATGGATACGCAGATGGCGGAAGAATTTTTCAGAGCATTCGCCTTCAATGCAGGCGTTACTCTCCACATCGGATGCCCGTACGGAACTAACGACCACCACAAGATGGAGGCGCTTTTCAAGGCTTTCGCGAGAGCTATGAGAGAAGCTTGTTCCGTTGATGCACGTTTTGCCGACGTAATACCTTCCACGAAGGGCACAATCTGTTGATTTTGGCGTTTTGTTTTCGAGCTCGGAAACGTGTATAATTTAAAGCCTGTTAAGCAGTTTATTATTTTTTATCGGAGGACATATATATGTTAATCAAAGACACTGATTTTATCGATTTGCCGGTATTCGTTAAGGGTAAGGTTCGTAACGTTTACGATTTGGGCGACAGCCTTCTTATGGTCGTAACGGACAGAATTTCTGCTTTCGACGTAGTTTTCGACGAGCTTATTCCGGATAAGGGCAAGGTTTTGTCCTCCATTTCCGCATTCTGGTTCGACTTCACAAAGGATGTAATTCCTAACCACGTAATTACAACAAATCCTAAGGAATATCCTATGGGTCTTGATAAGTACGAGGAAGAACTTAAGGGAAGATCAATGCTTGTTAAGAAAGTAAACATGCTTCCTGCAGAGTGCATCGTAAGAGGTTACCTCGAGGGTTCCGCTCTTAAGGAGTACAAGGCTAACGGTACTGTCGGCGGAATCAAAATGCCTGAGGGAATGCGCCAGGGCGATAAGCTCCCTGAGCCGCTTTTTACACCTTCCACAAAGGCTGACGAGGGTCACGACATCAACATTACTTATGAGCAGCTCATCGACCTTTTGGGCGAAGAGGATGCTAAGGCTTTGAAGGATGCAACTTTGGCACTTTATAAGAAAGTTTCCGAGTTCGCTCTTACAAAGGGACTTATTCTTGCAGATACAAAGTTCGAGTTCGGTAAGATTGACGGCAAGCTCGTTGTTGCAGACGAGATGTTTACACCTGACTCTTCCCGTTTCTGGGATTTGGCAGAGTATGAGCCGGGCCACGCACAGAAGAGCTTTGATAAGCAGTACTTAAGAGAGTGGCTTGAGACACTTGATTGGGATAAGACATATCCTGCTCCGACACTTCCTGACGAGGTTATCGCCAAGACAGCCGAGAAGTATCGTGAGTGCTACTCAAGACTTACAGGTAAGGAACTCGAGTAAGGAATTATTTTATGATCGCTATTATCGATTACGGAATGGGAAATCTTTCCTCCGTTAAAAAAGCTGTGGATTATATCGGTTACGACGCCGTTATCACTTCCGATCCAAAGGTTGTGCTCGGCGCCGACGGTGTGATTTTACCGGGCGTAGGCGCAATATCCTTCGCTATGGAGGCTTTGAAAGAGAACAAACTTGACGAGGCCGTAAAAGAATATGTTAAAAGCGGCAAGCCTTTCATGGGAATCTGCCTCGGAATGCAGATGCTTTTCGAAGAGTCGGAGGAATCTTCCACCGGCGAAAACGTTAAGGGTCTCGGACTTATTAAGGGTACGGTTCGTAAATTTCCTTCTGAGGAGACCGTCGAGAAGGGCCTTAAGGTTCCTCAAATCGGATGGAACAGCTTAACAAATGTTAACTGTCCGTACTTAAGCGAGGACTCTTACGTTTATTTCGTGCACTCTTTCTATTGCGACCCGGAAGACAAAGCCGATGTGGCAGCTCAAACCGAGTACGGAATTAAGTATTGTTGCGCCGTAATGCACGATAATATTTTCGCGACACAGTTTCACCCGGAAAAGAGCGGTGAAGTTGGACTTAATATTTTAAAGAAATTCGCAGGGAGAACGCGCAAATGATTATTTTACCTGCCGTAGACCTTCTTAACGGTTCGGTTGTCCGCTTAAAGCAGGGCAGTTATGACGATGTAACCAATTACTCAACGGATCCTTTGGAGCAGGCTTTTATGTATAAAAAGGCCGGAGCCGAGTGGATTCACATTGTTGATTTGGATGCCGCTAGATCAGGCATCCCGACAAACCACGAGATAATAAGCAAAATCGCACTTCAGACAGGTCTTAATGTAGAAACCGGCGGCGGTATTCGTAATATGGATACTTTGAAGCGCTGGATTTACGATTACGGCGTTACCAGATGCGTAATGGGAACTTCTGCCGTTAAGGACAGAAAGTTTACCGAGGAAGCTTTGAAGCTTTTTTCCGACAAGATTGCCATCGGAATCGATGCACATGACGGTGAGGTTGCCGTAGACGGTTGGACCGAAGGCGGCGGTATAAAGAGCCTTGATTTTGCTCTCCAGATGAAAGAAATCGGTGCAAAAACCGTTATTTTTACCGATATCGCAAGAGACGGAATGCTTACGGGTCCTGCTTTTGATCTGACAAAAGAGCTCGTTGATAAGACCGGTCTTTCGGTTATTGCCTCGGGCGGAATCGGTTCAGACGAAGACGTTTACCACATTAAAGAAAGCGGTTGCTCCGGAGTAATTATCGGCAAAGCCATTTATGAAGGAAAGGTGGATTTGGTTAAATGCTTACAAAACGTATAATTCCCTGCCTCGACATAAAGGACGGCCGTGTTGTTAAAGGTGTTAATTTCGTTTCCTTAAGAGATGCGGGCGATCCGGTTGAGTGCGCCAAAGAATATAACCGTTCCGGCGCCGATGAGTTGGTTTTCCTCGATATTTCCGCTACCCTGGAAGCAAGAGGCACGGTAATCGACATGGTTAACCGTGTTGCCGACGAGGTTTTTATTCCGTTTACGGTAGGCGGCGGTATCAGAACCATCGAAGATATAAGAGATATATTAAATGCGGGTGCCGATAAGGTATCACTTAATTCCGCAGCCGTTAAGAATCCTGCTTTTGTTAAGGAGGCAGCCGAGAAATTCGGTTCCCAGTGCATAGTTGTTGCAATCGACGTTAAGCGTCGTGAAGGTCAGGAGGATAAATTTCCTTCAGGCTACGAAGTTGTTATTGCGGCAGGTACAAAACCTACGGGTATCGATGCATTGTGGTGGGCTCAGGAAGTTAACCGTCTGGGTGCGGGCGAACTTCTTATCACCTGTATGGATAAGGACGGCACCAAATCAGGTTACGATAATGTAATTACTTCTTTGATTGCAGATAACGTTTCCATTCCGGTAATCGCATCGGGCGGAGCAGGTTCCATGGAAGATTTCTACGACGGCATCGTTGACGGTCACGCAGATGCGGTATTGGCTGCAAGCCTTTTCCACTTCGGCGAGATAAAGATTAACGACCTGAAAGACTACCTTGACGGCAGAGGAATCCCTGTGAGAATGCTTTCCAAGGGCTTAAGACTTTGGCAGCAGATGAAAAAGAACAGCGATGATATGGTTCCCGCCATAACCGTCGATTCGACCACAAAGGAAGTTCTTATGCTGGCCTACATGAATTATGAGTCTTTCGAACTCACATTGAAAACAGGCTATATGCACTACTATTCCCGTTCCAGAAACGAGCTTTGGAAGAAGGGCGAGACATCAGGTCATGTTCAGAAGGTGGTATCCTCAAGAATCGATTGCGATTTGGACACACTGCTTTTCGAAGTTGAGCAAACCGGAGCTGCCTGTCACACCGGAAATAAGAGTTGTTTCTACAGAACTCTTGACGAAGTTTGATGTGGGAATGTAAATTGTAACTACCAACGAGGAACAAGGAGATTTAAGTATGGATATTACTCAGGAACTTTATGCAGTAATTATGGATCGTAAAGAAAACCCGGTTGAGGGCTCTTATACCAACTACCTTATGGGCAAAGGTACCGAGAAAATCGCGAAAAAGGTCGGCGAAGAAGCAGTAGAGGTTGCTATTGCGGCTGCCAAGCGCGATAAGAATGAAGTTATCTGTGAAATTGCGGATCTTCAGTATCACATTCTCGTTTTGATGGCTGATTTGGGAATTACTCTCGAGGATGTAAACGGCGAGCTTAAGAACAGAAGATAAGTTCTTAAATCGCTCGTAAACAAACAATCCGAAAACAAAAGATTTCTTGGGCTTTGGAAGATTTTATCGTTGACTGTTTTTACGGTCTGTGATAAAATCAATCCGCTAAACCCGTAGAGGTCTTTTTTTATTGCGCGTAAAATGCTTTCAAAGCGTTCTGCAGACAGGAAAAAAGACGAGATAAATTGGAGGTGTTTGAGTATGGCAAAGGCCAGCGCAAGAGACAAGCTTACATTAGCATGTGAAGAGTGTAAGCAGAGAAATTATCAAACATATAAGAACAAGAAGAACAATTCCGAGAGACTTGAGATCAAGAAGTATTGTCCTTTCTGCCGTAAGCACACAGTTCATAAGGAAACAAAGTAATCCTTACCGCGTTTAAGAGGTTAAGTTAATGGCTGAGAAGAAAAATATCTTTAAGCGTATAGGACAGAGATTTAAGGAAGTTCGCCTTGAGCTTAAGAAGGTTATTTGGCCTTCGAAGGATAAGCTTAAGTCTACTTCTGCAATCGTATTGGTTTTAATCTTGTTCTTTGCTATTTTCCTTACTGTTGTCGGCAGAGGAACCAACTGGATTTTCGAGAAGTGCGGTTTCTATGAGCAGGTAGAGGAGACTACCACAGTAACGACTGCAGCTACGACTGCGGCTACTACGGCAGCAACCGAGACTACTGTTGAAGAGACAGCAGCAGAAACCACTGCAGCAGAGACAGCTGGAACAGAAGGCTAAGTGACTTCTGTGTCTATTTGATAGGAGCATATTTACGATGTCTGAACAAATGGAAGCCAAGTGGTATGTAATTCATACATATTCAGGCTATGAAAACAAAGTTAAGAATACGCTCGACAAACTTGTTGAAAACCGCGGAATTCAGGAGATGATTCAGGAAGTATTCGTACCTACCGAAGAATCAATTGAGATTAAAGACGGCAAGAAGAAGATTATCAAGCGTAAGAGATTCCCGGGTTATGTATTCGTTAAGATGGTATATAACGAAGAAATCTGGTACATCGTTCGTAACACAACGGGTGTTACGGGCTTCGTAGGTCCTAATGCAAACAGACCGCTTCCTTTGACGGAAGACGAGCAGGTAGCTATGGGACTTGCAGATCCGAGCTATGTACCTACCGTTGACTATGAGATCGGTGATACGGTTCGTATCGTATCCGGTCCTTTCCAAGACAGTGTTTGCAAGGTTGAGAACATTGATTTGGAGAAGCAGCAGGTAACGGTAAGAATTACAATGTTCGGCAGAGAGACACCTGTAAGCGTAGATTTTACACAGGTTGTAAGACTCTGATAAATTGCTTATCCGCCCTTTCGGGGGCAAATAAATATCAAGAACGCGGGATAAGAGCGTTCAAATAATTTTTGGGAGGTGGCCGTTATGGCTAAGAAAGTCACAGGTTACATTAAGTTACAGATACCTGCAGGCAAGGCAACACCAGCACCACCGGTTGGACCAGCTCTCGGACAGCATGGTGTAAACATCCAGCAGTTCGTTAAAGAGTTTAACGAGAGAACAGCAAAGGACGCAGGTCTCATCATTCCTGTAGTAATTACAGTATTTGCAGATCGTTCTTTCTCATTCATCACTAAGACTCCACCGGTACCTGTATTGCTCAAGAAAGCTTGCAATATCGAGAGCGGTTCAGGAAAGCCGAATTCACAGAAGGTTGCAAAGATATCCTTTGAAGAGTGCAAGAAGATTGCAGCTATCAAGATGCCTGATACAAATGCAGCAGACATCGATGCATGTGCAGAGATGGTTGCAGGTACAGCACGCAGCATGGGTATCGTTGTAGAAAGATAATCGGAGGGAATAAATAATGAAAAGCGGTAAGAGATATACAGAGCTTTCAAAGCTCGTAGAAAAATCCAATGCTTACGATCCTTCCGAGGCTATTCGTCTTGTACAGGAGACAGGTAAGGCAAAATTTGACGAGACAGTTGAGCTCCACGTTCGTTTGGGCGTTGACTCCCGTCACGCAGACCAGCAGGTTAGAGGCGCTGTAGTACTTCCTCACGGAACAGGCCGTACAAAGAAGGTTCTTGTTTTCGCTAAGGGTCCTAAGGCTGATGAGGCTTTGGCAGCAGGTGCAGATTTCGTAGGCGCTGAAGATATGCTCGAGAAAATCCAGAAAGAGAACTGGTTCGACTTTGACGTTGTTATCGCAACACCTGATATGATGGGTATTGTCGGACGTATCGGTAAGGTTTTGGGTCCTAAGGGATTGATGCCAAACCCTAAGTCAGGCACAGTTACAATGGATGTAACAAAGGCAATTAACGATGTTAAGGCAGGTAAGATTGAGTACCGTCTTGACAAGACAAACATCATCCACTGCCCGATCGGAAAGGTTTCTTTCGGTCAGGAGAAGCTCGAAGAGAACTTCAAGACAATCATGGATGCTATCATCAAGGCTAAGCCTGCAGCAGCTAAAGGACAGTACTTAAAGTCCGTATCAGTTTCTGCTACAATGGGCCCTGGTGTTAAGATTAACACATCCAAGCTTGCATAATTTGTAAAAATCGTGTATGCTTTCACAGGTTATAAAAGACCTGTAAATTAACTAAATATCCGTTCGTTGCCAAAGACAGCAAGTTCGTAAGATTAAAAATCCGTAAGGAGACGCTTGCCGAGGTTATGAAACTTTATGGTTTAACATAGAAGTTACTACCCCTCTTGTCTTAGGCATGAGGGGTTTTTAAATATTCTGAATAAGGAGGAAAACCACAAATGCCAAGTGAGAAGATTTTAGCTGCTAAGAAGCAGGTTGTTGCAGATCTCGTTGCTGCCATGAAAGATTCCGCTACATTCGTATTTGTAGCTGCACGTGGACTTACAGTAGCTCAGGACACAGAAATGCGTAATGAACTTCGTAATGCCGGTGTTAAGTATCAGGTAGTTAAGAACACAACTTTGCGTCTTGTATTCAAGGAGCTCGGTATCGAGGGACTTGACGGCGTATTTAAAGGACCTACTGCAGTAGCATATTCCGACAATCTCATCGCACCTGCAAAGATTATGAACAAGTATTCAGAGTCTATTGAGGTTCTTGAGATTAAGGGCGGCGTTATTGAAGGCAAAGTTGCTTCCAAGGACGAGATTATTGCTCTTGCAAAGGTACCGGACAAGGAGGTTCTCTACAGCCAGGTTGTTTATGGCTTGCTTTTCCCATTTACAAAGCTTGCTATGCTCGTTAAGGCTGTTGCTGAGAAGGCTGAGTCCGAGGGCGGTGCAGCTCCTGCTGCTGTTGCTGAGACAGCTGCTGTTGAAGATGCTGCTCCTGCTGCTGAAGAGGCACCTGCAGAAGCACCTGCAGAGGCTTAATCAAAACAAAGTATTACTAACTATTTAAAATATTAATGGAGGAAAAAAAATCATGGCTAGTGAGAAAGTTACTAATATTCTTGAAGAAATCAAGACATTGTCAGTTATGGAACTTTTCGATCTCGAAAAGGCAATTGAAGAGGAATTCGGTGTATCTGCAGCAGCAGTTGCAGTAGCAGCACCTGCAGGCGGAGCAGCAGCTGGCGGAGCTGAGGCTGAGAAGACAGAGTTCACAGTATTCATGAAGAGCTTCGGTGCATCCAAGATGGGTGTTATCAAGGCTGTTAAGGATGCTTGCGGCTTAGGTCTTAAGGAAGCTAAGGAGCTCGTTGAGGCAGCACCTAAGGCTATCAAAGAGAACATCTCTAAGGATGAGGCTGAGGCTCTCCAGAAGAAACTCGAAGAGGCTGGCGCTGAGATTGAGCTCAAGTAATTTAGTCTGATTGATTAAGTAACAAACACAAAGGTCGTTTCCGGTTCGGAAGCGACCTTTTTGAAATAAATGAGGGGCTATCTTGAGATAGCCCCTTTAAGTTTATTAAAAAGAAAAGACCGACCGGTTATTGTCCAATCGGTTTAATAGTTTATTAAATCAGTAATGGCATATGATAGAATACTTAAATGTAAAGCACCAAACGATTATAGTTGACGGGTAGGATTGATTTGAACCAAGTCAATTTACATTTTTTGTGAGAAAAACAGAATAGTTTTAAGGAGAAATCTGAAATGCTTGGGAAAATACTGAACACCAAGAAAACGGCGAGAATTATGTCGCTGATTCTTATTGCCGTGATATTGATTTCTGTTATGCTCTGCTCGGCGTGTGACGGAGAAAACAAGGAAATAATTACCTCTTTTACCGACTTGAAAACAGCAATCCGCGCGGCCGAAGACGGTGATACCTTATATGTCGGAGATATTGATTTTACACCATCCGGCGATATATTTAATCTTATTATGCGGATTGAGGCGGATAAGAGTCTTACCATCAAAAGCGGAAAAAGAAACGCTAAGGCAGTCTTTACAAACGGAAGCTTTATCCTTTCCGGTTCGAAAATAGGCGACAGCAGAACCCATTTTTACTTTGAAAACATCATTTTTGATGGAGGTGTCGATACCTCTTCGCTGATGTTCTCTGATTTTGACTGTCAGTGGAGCGAAGAAGAACAGAGATATCTTTTGGATGAACCGAGAATAGCACAGTATACACTTTCATTCAAAGGGAATGTAGATGCGGAATTTGTCGGCTGCGATTTTGAAAACTACACGCACGAGTATGGTCCCGTAATGAACGTACGTTACGGTGATTACACTTCAGTTCCTTCTCTTTTGGAAATGTTCGGTGATTATTCCGTGTGCACATTAAATCTGTCGTTTTCCGATTGCAATTTTACAGGAAACGCCGCAGCCTATGACGGCGGTGCAATCTTTATTGAAGGAAACAGGAATGTCACTTTCACAGCGAGGGACTGTGTTTTCGAAAACAATTACAGCGGTGACACCCAGTTCAGCGTCGGCGGCGGTGCAATTTATGCAAAGGGCGCGAAGCTTATGCTGGAACGATGCCGTTTTGAGAATAACACGGCGAACCATCTCTTCCCGGATTCGGAACTACCGGATTCGGATACCACTTCGGGCGGAGGTATGTTTCTCTGTGATACCGAGTTTACCATGTCAGACAGTGTGATTGTTGGGAACACTGCCTCGATGGGCGGCGGAGTCGGATTTCGTAATGCGCACGGTGTGGCAGACGGATGTGTTTTTACCGGCAACCGTGCGGAAGAATATTCAACCAATTGGACGGGTGATACCGGGCCGTGGAACAATATGGCACAGGGAGGTGCTATATATCATATGGGCGATACGGGCTCAAAAGTTACCATCATCAATTCGAGCATTTACGGTAACTCGGCCCAGAATGCATACGGCGGAATATATTCCTATTATGCGGGAGTCACAATCGATGAGATTACTGCGGGACAGCTTGAACTTCAGCTGTGTACATATGCCGGAAACACCTGTGATTCAGTGTATGATTACGGCACATCCGATATTCTTCCGTGGTGTACGCATCCCGGTGATTTCCTTGAAATACCGTACATCAAAATGACCGGATGTATCGTAATTGATGAAAGTTTTGCCAAGGACTTCCCTCATCATGTTTTGCCGTCTGCGGATAGTGTATACAACTACATTGCTTCCCCTGAAGACGCGATGGAGGAAGGTCTCAATATCACATGTCCGGAAAAACCGACACATTTGTCTTTTGACATTCCGAAGGGCTTGGATTTCGCAATACCGGCAGAAATTTCGCAAAAACTGAGCACTGATTGGTATAACGGAAAACTGAAAAATGTCAGTGTCGGGGATAATTATAAAACTTCGCTGTATCCGTCTTCAAACCATACCGTTGATGCGAGCTGCCTATATTGGATTATTCCTATGGCTGTTGCCGTTGCGGCAATTTGTGTTCTCGGATTGATACTTTATAAACGCGGAAGAAAACTCGAAGATAATCACGAAAACGAAGTTCCTGTTTCGGGAATAACAAATTCCGCAGAAAACGCACCATCGATTGTCAAAGCATGGTTTACCAAAGAAGAAATTGAAGTAATCGTCAAATTTTTCCCAAAGATACAAACGCTGACAGCACGTGAGAAGGAAGTGTTTATCGAAATACTGGAGGGCAAAAAGCAAAAAGAAATTGCTTACGATCTCGGAATCGAAATAACAACGGTCAAGGATTTTTACCGTAAAATTTACGGTAAACTGGATTTATCCAATAAGGATGACCTGCTGAAGCAGTGCTCCGAACTCGTCTCTGATTATTAAAACGTTCAAAAAGGGGGCAGCCCAAAACGGCTGCTCCTTATTTTTGGGTCGTAAATTCTGCACACCCTACCACTTACCCTACCTGTGGGAGGTGTTTTTTTGCGCGAAACAAAAGTAAGGTACAAGCCAATGCTGCTAACGACAGCAATATTATGAAAGGAGTTTTCGTAAAATGCTGAACGCCGTAACTAAACGGTGGGAAGATCAATCGACAATAAAGGTCTTCAAATTTGTCTTCTTCTGTGATTGCTGCAGGAAAGCCATTCCGTCTCCCGAGTATCCGTTTAACAGTGGCTTTAAGCCGAAACTGTTGATGAGTGAAGCGGAAAGGAAAGCGCGTGACCTTATCTGGCTTCGAGACCATAGTGCCGCTTACGAACGCGCGAATATCTTGATGCAGACAGATCACATTCACACCTGCGAAATCTGCGGGTCACATATCTGCGGTGATTGTGCCGTAATCTGCGACGAGCTTAACGGTGGCGTCTGTTGCACTGCTTGTCTTGAAAACAAACACTATCACGGCAAAAAAATGTGGCAGGGTGAATAACATAAGAAGACTTAAAATAAATAATTGAACGGAGAAAAACATGGGTTTATTAGAAAGAGCAATCAAAAACGGAATCAGTAAGGGAATCAGCGATGCCGTTGGAAATGCAGTAGAAAAAGCCGTCGAGCCTAAGGCGACCGCTTATGCTAACAAGGTAGCAGGTGAACTTGACCGGGCTGCGCAGAATGTTTCACAGCAAACGCAGGAGACGCAGCAGGCGACTAAGGACACAGGCGGACTTGAAGGTGCTTTTGCTAATTTGCAGCAGTCGATGGAAAACTATGCGACACAAGCTGCAAAGAATACGAAGGTCTGTCCTAAGTGTCAGACACCTTCACCTGCCGATAAGGACTTTTGTCCGAACTGCGGAACAAAGTTGCCCGAACAAACGCTGGCAGGTGGGGCGATATGTACGAAATGCGGAAAACAAAATACTATCGGAACGAAGTTCTGTTCCGGCTGCGGCGCAAAACTTCCGTTTGCCCTTGCTGAGGAGAAGGCAGATGCAGAAGAGAACGCCAACGTGCTTGCAAGGTGGACTGAAAAGCTGCCTGAATATCCCGTATGGAACTGCGGCGGCAAATACTACGAACTGGAAGAAGGCGACAATTGGATTAAGTTCTCGGTTTGCTTTGAAACAGAGGCCGAAGGAGAAAGTTCAATTCCCGCATACCGCGAGCTTTTGAAAGCAAACGGATTCAGAGAAGCCGGACAGTATCCGGATAAGGCTCATCTTTATAAGAAATCAGGCGGAGTATGCTATCACGTGGACACCGAGCATTGCTTTGAGGGTTCTATGAACAGACCGAATATCTGGTTCAATATTGAGGAGCCATACGGCGGATTTGATTATGTAAAGTCTGAGCCTAAAAAGGGGTTTAGCTTCGGCGACCTTTTCAAATAATTGAAACAGAGTTGCAAAATGAAATTATATTAATAACAAAATGAGAGGTATATTTATATGAAAAAAATTTTAGCCTTGGTACTTGCTTTGACCATGCTGTTTTCGCTGGGCGCTTGCAGTAAGAAAACGAGAGAAACTGAAAAAACCGAAAGTCAAACCGAAGAACAAACAGAAAGCCGTACAGAGAACACGCAAAATTCAAAAGATAACACTACTGAAACCGAAGAACAAGGCGATCCTGCTGAATATTCAATGGATTATTGGGCTGAAAAATATCCCGGTGAAAACATCTGTCCGTTCTATATAGAGATTGACGGCGTGGAGTACAGCTATTACCGTGTTTCAGGACTTGATGAGGGCACAATGCAGACATGGATTGATACCCCGCTCAATTGGGATGGCTGGCATCTTTTGGGAAATGATATTGTCAATGGTGATGAGACTTATAAGATGACATCCGATTGGGTAGGAGATAATCCGGAGCAATCTTTTTCCAGCGGTTGCACGGTAACTACCGAACCATACAGTCCTTCCGAGGCGAACGTTTTAGAAGAAACAGAAGGATATAATTTCAGGGGCTATACAGAGACTGCCGACTGGCCGGGCGAGGATTGCTGGACGTCCTACGGTCTTCCTAATCTGGTATTTGACGAAGATGTATCAGGCACCGTGCATATCAGTGATAAGGATTATATTTATCCGCTCAACGGCTCTGATGGTATTATGTTTGAAGTGCATGTCACGACGCGTCATTTGGATGAGTTGATGGAAATATTAAACAACTCCGGAATCACTTTTGAAGAGGACGATGCCTATATCAATGACGGCTATTCCTACTACTATCAGAACAACGGCACGGAAATGAAAATACAGCTGGCTGAGTGGGAGATTGATGTCAATACATATAAGATTCAGATTACCATTATTACTGAACCTACCGATTGATTGTTATCCGGAAACTACTTTAGTAGATAACCATCCTGAAAAAGGTTTTCGTTTGATTTACAATAACGATGGAAGGTTTCATGCTATCCGTTTGATAAATGATTGTGTGATAGCCTTTCGTCTGCAGAATCAGGACTATCAGGATTATTTGGATTTATACATGAAACAAAAGACCGACCGGAATTTTCCGATCGGTCTTAAAATATTTCTTTTTTAAAACGATTAGCCGATAGCTGTGAGCGGGTCAATAAACTCCAAATCAAGTGCTTTTGCAACATTCTTGTTAGTGCACTTGTGATTATAGATGTTAAGACCTGTTTGAAGTCCCTTGCAGGACTTAACTGCTTCTTCAAGACCCTTATCGGCAATCATCTCAGCGTAACGGTATGTAGCGTTAGCAAGAGCAACAGTCGATGTGTAAGGAACTGCACCCGGCATATTACCTACACAGTAGTGAACAACGCCTTCTTCGATGAAAACAGGATCGTCATGAGTTGTAACATGTGAGCTCTCGCAGCAACCGCCCTGATCGATAGCGATATCAACGATAACTGCGCCCTTCTTCATGAGTTTCAAGTGCTCACGGCGAACAAGCTTAGGTGTAGATCCGCCCGGAATAAGAACAGAACCGATAACAAGATCTGCATCCTTCAAAGCAGAGCAAATATTAGCTTCGTTACTGTAAAGAGTATCTACACTTGAACCGAAAACATCCTCGATATAAGCAAGTCTGGAAAGATTTACGTCGAGAAGTGTTACGTGAGCACCGATACCTACAGCAGCACGTGCAGCGTTCATACCTGCGATGCCGCCGCCGATGATAACGATCTTACCGCGGCTTACACCCGGAACTCCGCCCAAGAGAATGCCTCGGCCGCCGAACTTCTTCTCAATGTATTTAGCACCGCACTGGATACTTAACTTACCTGCAATCTGGCTCATAGGACGAAGGCAAGGAAGGCTTCCGTCCGGATCCGTGATTGTCTCGAAAGCAACAGCTTTAACGCCTCTCTCGAGCAAAACGTTTGTAAGTGCCGGGTTTGGTGCAAGGTGGAGATATGTGTAAAGAATCTGACCTTCGCGGAGTAAATCGTACTCGCACTCTTCAGGCTCTTTAACCTTTACGATCATATCAGCCTTATCGAAAATTTCCTTAGCGTTATCGATGATGGTTGCGCCCGCGGCCGCGTATTCGCTGTCCTCAAAGCCTGCGCCCTGGCCGGCAGATTTCTCAACTAATACGGTGTGGCCCTTTTTTACGAGGGATGCTGCGCCGTCCGGAGTAAGTCCTACACGATATTCGTGGTTCTTAAGTTCCTTAGTGGTTCCGATTATCATAATGCAACCATCCTTTCTGTTTTTGAAAATTACGAATATTTTATAATAATAATATGCGCGCACGCAATAAAATATTGCAAAAGGCGCTCAAACAAACGCTTTTCGTTCAAAAAAAGGTTGAAAAACGAAATTTATGTGTTATATTAATCGAGTAAAGGCTTTGACGAAGAGTTCGTCATATCAGGCATTCTACAGAGAACCGACGGTTGGTGAGAGTCGGGATTGACCATATGATGTTTGTAGCTTCCGAGCCGGAAGGAAGAAAGATTGTTTATCGAGTAGAACCTTCCCGAGTCTGCTGCGTAAGTGCATAGGAATTGTTGGATTCCGATAAGTGGCGGTTAACGCAATTTGAGTGGTACCGCGGGTGTATAAGATATTAACACTCGTCTCAAAGAATAAATCTTTGGGGCGAGTTTTTTTGTCCCCGAAAGTTATTGAGGTATGGACTATGGAAAAGATTACAGGATTGGATTACAAAATCCGTGAAATGGCGGGACGTATCCGCGATTTGCGCGAGATCATGGGGTTTTCGATTGAGGAAATGGCAGAAAAAACAGGCGTTTCCGTTGAAGAGTACCAGCTTTGCGAAGAAGGAAAGAAGGACTTAAACTTCGCCTTCATCTATCGTTGTGCAAACGTTTTGAATGTGAACGTAACGGACATTATCGAAGGTTCTTCACCGACGTTGGATTCTTACTCCGTGACACGTGCGGGCAAGGGTCAGGAAATCGGTAAAGCTCACGGCATGGTTTACTACAACATGGCGTATGCTTTTAAGAACAGAATCTGCGAGCCGCTTTATGTGAAGAGCGAATACGTTGAGGGTGCTGAGTTTAAAGATATTGAACTTACGACTCACGAAGGCCAGGAGTGCGACCTCGTTATCGAAGGAAACCTCATGGTTCAGGTTGGTGAGCACAGAGAAATCTTAGGCCCGGGCGATACGATTTATTTTAACAGTGACACGCCTCACGGTATGATTGCCGTAAACGGTAAAGACTGTGTTTTCTATGCTCTCGTGTTAAATGCCAAGGGCGAGCCTACACCTGAGCTTACTCCGGCAGCGAAAATCGACGGTAAGGCATTCGTTCCTGAGAAGAAGCAGAGAATTTATAAGAACTATATCGACGTAGAGCAGGATGAGAACGGTACTCCTCAAAAGATAGCTTTCAAGAATACCGAGAAGTTCAATTTCGCCTTCGATTTGGTTGATGCTTTGGCTGCAAAAGACCCTGATAAGCTTGCAATGCTTCATATTTCCAAGGATAAAACAGAGAGAAGATTTACGTTTGAAGACATGCGCAAGGCATCCAATCAGTGCGCCAACTACTTTAAGTCTTTGGGTATTAAGAAGGGTGACCGTGTAATGCTCGTTCTTAAGAGACATTACCAGTTCTGGTTTGCGATGCTCGGATTAAATAAACTCGGTGCCATTGCAATTCCTGCCGTATGTCAGCTTCAGGAGCACGATTTCGATTATCGTTTTAAGGCAGCAGGCGTTACGGCCATTGTTTGTACCGCGGACGGAAATACTGCGGAGCAGGTTGACCGCGCTGCATATAATCACCCTGAGCTTTTGCATAAGATTATCGTAAACGGTACACGTGAGGGTTGGAGACATTTCGATGAAGAGTATGTTTTGTACAGCACGAAATTTAAGAGAACCGAAGATTCACCTTGCGGTGACGATATGATGCTCATGTACTTTACGTCAGGTACTTCCGGATATCCTAAGATTGCAGTACATAACTACAAGTATCCTTTGGGACATTTCCACACGGCAAAATTTTGGCATAACGTTGATCCTGAGGGTTTGCACCTTACGATTTCCGATACAGGATGGGCTAAGGCTATGTGGGGTAAGCTATACGGACAGTGGCTTTGCGAGGCTGCTACATTCGTTTACGATTTCGATCGTTTTGATGCGGCAGATATTCTTCCTATGTTCGCGAAATATCATATCACCACATTCTGCGCTCCGCCTACGATGCTTCGTATGATGATAAAGCAGGATATTTCTCAATATGATTTCTCATCGGTGCGTCACATGACAACTGCAGGTGAGGCTCTTAATCCTGAGGTTTATAAGCAGTTCGAGAAGGCAACCGGACTTCAGATTCTTGAAGGCTTCGGTCAGTCCGAGAGCACGATGATTATCGGTAACATGCGCGGTGCCGACCACAAAATCGGTTCCATGGGTAAGCCTGCACCTATCTACGACGTAGATTTGGTTGATGCAGACGGAAACTCCGTTCCTGTAGGCGAGACTGGCGAGATTGTTATCAATGTTAAAAACGGCGCCCCTTGCGGTCTTTTCATGGGCTACTATAACGACCCTGCAAGAACGATGGAAGTTTGGCATGACGGCTGGTATCATACAGGTGATACGGCATGGCGTGACGAGGACGGTTTCTACTGGTACGTAGGTCGTGTAGATGACGTTATTAAGTCATCGGGTTACCGTATCGGACCTTTCGAGATCGAAAGCGTTATCATGGAGCTCCCTTACGTATTGGAGTGCGGTGTTTCCGCAGCACCGGATCCTGTAAGAGGACAGGTTGTAAAGGCAAGTATAGTTCTTATTCCGGGTAAGGAAGGAACCGATGAATTGAAGAAGGAAATTCAGGACTATGTTAAGTCCAAGACGGCTCCGTACAAATACCCTAGAATCGTTGATTTCAAGAAGGAACTTCCTAAAACAACAAGCGGAAAAATTATGAGAAACAAGCTTTAATGCTTTTTCGATATATCTTATGTCGTTTGACCAAAAAATTCCTTGACGGAATGGGGCGCGGTTGCTATAATCATTAGGCATTGTCGGAAGACGTGCTGATGTGGCGGCATAGCTCAGCTGGGCAGAGCGTGCCGTTCATACCCGGCAGGTCGGAGGTTCAAATCCCACTGCCGCTACCACATTGGCCCCTTGGTCAAACGGCTAAGACATCACCCTTTCACGGTGGAGACACGGGTTCGATTCCCGTAGGGGTCACCAAGTTATACAAGACTTTCCGAGAAATCGGGAAGTCTTTTTGTTTACGCTTTTTGGAAAGTCAGTAGTATAATAATCAAAGTGAAAAAATAAAAGGGTGAGGTAACCTTATGCAGAAGATTGCTGTAATCATGGCAGGCGGCGGCGGAACAAGATTCTGGCCGATTTCGAGAATGACAACTCCTAAGCAGCTCGCAAAACTTACGGGCGACGATGTAATGATAAATGAGACCATCAAGCACTACGAGGGTGTAATCGGTCGTGAGAATACTTTTATCGTAACGAACGAGAAGCAGGCAGAACTTATGAATAAGGTTCTTTTCGATGAGATTGACAGAAATCATATCTTGATTGAGCCTGTGCAGAGAAATACGGCACCATGCATCATTTATGCGGCTATGACAATGAAAAAGCTCTACGGCGACGCTTTGATGGCAGTGCTTCCTGCAGATCATCATATTTCGGACATTAAGGAATATGAGAATGTTTTAAACCTTGCATTTAAGACGGCCGAAGAGACGGATAAAATCGTTACAATCGGTATCTGGCCGACATTCCCTTCAACGGGTTACGGCTATATAAGACTTTCCACCAATCCTATTGAGGAAGGCGGCAGAGTTCACTATTTGAGAAGATTCGTAGAAAAGCCTAATGAGAGCGTTGCAAAAGAATATATTAAGTCCGGTAAGTACGTATGGAATTCCGGTATGTTCATTTGGAAGGCTTCCGTTATTTTGGATGCGTTTAAGAAGTACCTTCCTGACATGTACGATGCTATGGAGAAAATCTTTGATAAGCTTCGCACGGAAGACGAGGCAGCGGCTATCGCAGAAGTTTACCCTACACTTGAGAAGGTTTCCGTTGACTACGGCATCATGGAAAAGGCAGACGACGTTTACTGCATTCCGGCCGAGTTCGGTTGGAACGATGTAGGTTCATGGGACGCTTTGGATTCCGTATTCCGTAAGGATGAGGACGGCAATGTTATTAAGGGCGACCACGTAGGCGTAAATACCAAAAACTGCGTAGTATTTAACGAGTCCAATGAGAAAGTTGTAACCACTATCGGAATAAGCGATTTGGTTATTGTTCAGACAAAAGATTCTATTTTGGTAGTTCCTAAGGATAAGGCTCAGGACGTTAAGCTTATGGTAGATAAGCTTAAGGCCGAGGGCAGAGACAGCTTACTTTGATGCGAATTGCTATTGATTTGACCGCAACACCTAAAGCTAAGACGGGTATCGGGCGTTATATGCTCGGACTCCTTGAAGGCTTGCAGCAAATCGACAGCGAGAACGAGTATTTTCTGTTTGTTCAGGACGATGATGTTGACGGGTTTAATGTGAAGGCTTCAAACTTTCACATGGTTCCCGTGCACTCCAAAATCTTAAGACATCAGTCTGTAAGAATCGTCTGGGAGCAAATCGTATTTCCGTGGAGACTTAAGAAAAACAAGATTGACGTTTTGCAGTGCCCGAACTATACGATGCCGTATCCGGTTAAGTTTATTTATCCGCATCTTAAGGTAGTGGGAACCTTCCACGATATGACTTACTTTATCCTGGAGGATTGCCACGTCGGTTGGAAACGCGAGTTTTTTAAGCATTACATAAAGAGAACCGCCAAGAAAGCTGACAAAATAATTACTATCTCGGAGAACTCCAAGAAGGATATTCCGAACTACTGTAAACTTAAAAATCCTGATATCACGGTAACCTATATGGGTGTAAAGGATGCGTTCTTTAAGGCCCCAAATCCTGATTCGGCGCTGCTTTCCGAGTTTGGTATTCCTGATACCAAGTATATAGCTTACGTCGGAACCTTGGAGCCGCGCAAAAACGTGCCGGGTCTTCTCGGAGCCTATGCGCTTTTACCGGAGAACATCAGAGATGAATATAAGCTTGTTCTTATTGGTAAAAAGGGCTGGCTTTACGATGAGATTTTCGAGAGATGCCAGACGGATGAAACGCTAAAGGGAAATGTTTATTTCACGGGATATGTGCCGGATGACAAGATGGTTCGAATCCTAAAAGGAGCGTCGTGCTTCGTTTATCCGTCTTTCTACGAGGGCTTCGGAATTCCTGTCATAGAGGGCATGGCAGCGGGAGTTCCTACGGTTACATCTTACGGTTCTTCGCTCGAGGAGGTTGCAGGAGACTGCTGTTACTTAAGCGATCCGAAATCTGAAGAATCCATAAAAGATGCAATGGTAAAAGCCATTTCTGCGGACGAAGCCGAACGCACGGCAAAAATTGCACGCGGGATTAAACGCGCGGAAAGCTTTAACTGGAAGGCTTGTGCCGAGAATACCGTAAAAGCTTACGAAGAAGCACTTAAGCTTTGATTTTGTTTTCTGTTTTTATATTAGTACGCAGTCAGTTTGTAACAACTGATATTTTAATGTATAATCTCTGCACTGTCGGTGCTTCGTAAAAGAAGGTAAAAGGGAATCAGTGTGAGAATCCTGAACAGCCCCCGCTACTGTGAGTTTTCTATGTTCCGCCATTTGCCATTGAAACCGTGAGTTTTGAGAAGGCGGCGGGAATTAAAGGAAACCAAGCCAGGAAACCTGCCGATAAGTTTTGTTGATTGTGGTTACTGCGGAGGGCGGTAAGTCATAAGGAAAGGCTCATAAAATGAGCAAAAAGTTTTTAAGTGCCTTAGCGGCATTCGTTTTCGCGTTCGCATGTTTAGCCGGATGCGCAAATCCCAAGACCCAAGTCGATAATGAGAAGAAGGGTTTCAGTACTTCGGAAGTATCCTATCCGCTGACCTATACGGATGCGTACGGCGATACGGTAACCATCGAAGAAAAGCCTGAAACCATTGTAAGTGTGTCTCCTGCCATGACGGAGATTATCTATGCTTTGGGTCTGGAAGAAAGATTGGTGGGAAGATCGGATTATTGCGACTATCCTTCCGAAGTAAGCGGGATAAGATCCGTAGGTGCTATTGATATGCCTGATACGGAAGCAATTCTGGAGATTAATCCGGATATCGTTCTTGCATCTTCGATTTTCTCGGAGGAAGCTTACAATACGCTGACCGCGCTTGATGTGACGGTTGTAATTGTACGTGACGAGTCTTCTGTCAGCGGCATGTTTGACAACATTACCGATGTTGCAACCATTGTGGGTGAACCTCAGAAGGGTGCAGAGTTGGTAGAAGAACTTCAGGGAAGATTGAATGAGATTGACGTATCGGATTCGGATGAGAATCGTCCGTCTGTTTACTATTGCGTAGGTTTCGGCGAGTACGGCGAATATACTGCGGGCGGAGATACTTTTATTAACGACTTGATTGAGTGTGCAGGTGCAAGAAATGCGGCAGGCGATATAAGCGGCTGGACTTTCTCGACGGAGGCGCTTTTGGAGGCAAACCCGGATTATGTTCTGATACCTGAATGGGGATACGAGGATTTTATTAATTCGGAGCCCTATAACACGCTTGATGCGGTGAAGAACGGCAATGTGATTATAATCGACAGCAACGAGTTCGAAAGACAGGGCCCGCGTAATGTCGATGCTGTTTTTGAAATATATGAAGCTTATAACGGATGACAAAAAGACGGGAATCAAAATTATTGTTGCGGTCTGCCTGCTTATTTTGGCAGCCGCCGTTTCCTGTTGCATGGGAAGCGCGGATATAAAGTTAGGAACGGTTGTTAAGTACTTAATCGGCATGCGTGACGATATCGATTCTTCGGCGGCAACAATTCTCGGTAAAGTCAGATTTCCGAGAGTTATAATGGCGTGCCTTATCGGAGGTTCGCTCGCGGGAATCGGAAGCGTTATGCAGGGCCTTTTCAAAAATCCGATGGCAGATCCTTCAATCTTAGGAGTTTCTTCCGGAAGCGCGCTGGGCGCGGCTTTGGTAATTGTCTTGAATCTGGATTTTGCCTGTTGGGGACTTTCCGGCAACTATATCGGAGCACTTTTGGGTGCCGCCGTTACTTGGGCATTGGTCTACTTCATTTCCAGGATGAGCGGCGAGTACGATTTGACTTCGGTGCTGCTTGCGGGACTTGCCATAAGTTCCGTGATGAGTGCTCTTATTACGCTTCTCATGACGCTTCATCGCGAAAGCATGGAGCAGGTTTATATGTGGATGCTCGGAACTTTCTCGAATTCCACGGTCCCGAAAACGGTCGTGATGGGAATCGTAAGTACCGTTTGCTTAGGTTTGCTGATTGTTTTCGCGCCTCGAATCGACATATTAAAACTTGGAACCGAAGTTGCAACCACTTTGGGAGTAAAAGTTAGAAGTACTGTGGGAATGCTCTTCGGAATTTGCTCGGTGCTTTTGGCATTTTGCGTTGCCAACAGCGGAGTAATCGGGTTTGTGGGACTTATTATTCCTCATTGCGTGGGCTATATGGGCGTCACAAAATCGCGCCCGAAGCTTATCTTGAGTTTTATCACGGGAGCCCTGTTTACGGTTATCTGCGACACCATCGCGAAAACAATCGCCGCCCCGTCGGAAATCGCAGTCGGTGCGGTAACGAGCATCATCGGTGCACCGTATTTCTTGTTTTTGCTGATGCGTTCCCTTTATGTGAAAAGAAGGGAGGGCGGTAGCTGATGGATATCATTCTTAAGGATGTTAAGAAGGCTTTCTTCGGACGCGAATTTTTAAAGAGCACAGATATAAGTCTTAGGGAGCATAAAATCATCACTGTGCTCGGCCAAAACGGCAGCGGCAAAACCACTTTGATGAAGGAAATCATCAGGCGTTGCGGCAAATCGTACGACATCGCTTACGTGCCTCAGGAGACTCACGGAGACTTATCCCTAAAGGTAAGGGAAATAGTTGCTCTCGGCCGCTATAAGGGCGTCATGGGCGGTGCCTTAAACGATAAGGATAACAAACTTATTGAAGAAGCAATGGAGATGACGGAGATAAAGACGCTTGCCGACAGGCTCTATGACACCTTGTCCGGCGGCGAGAAACAGCGTGTCCTCACGGCTCGAGCCATCGCGCAGGACAGCACATGGATTTTTCTCGATGAACCGAGTTCGCATCTTGATATAAGGCATACGGAAATCCTTATTAGGATTCTGAGAAGACTTAAGGAAGAAAAGGGAAAGTCGGTTTTTGTGATTTTGCACGACGTCAATAAGGCGTTTCAGATAAGCGACGAGATTATTCTCATGAAAAACGGCGAGATTTTATGTACGGGCATGCCGGATACGGATATCCTGGGAACGGCCTTCGATGCCGTTTTCGAGCAGGGCGACGACGGATTTGTAAAGGTCGTATCGGTTGATATTTAAGCCTGCTGCAAGTACAATAGGTTGTTACGAATTTTGCGGAGGGCGGCTTATGAAGTTTCAGCAGAAGCATGAACTTGAAGAATATCTTAAGGAAAGTAAGTACATTGATGTAACCCATCCTAAGACGCAGATTATTGCGACTTACTGTATGGAGCGTGCCAAGAGTGCCATGGAAAGAGGCGACAAGGATGCCTACGGTGATGCCGAGGCAGAAGTTTGCCGTCAGTGCTATCTTCTTGTGCGCGACGAGATTAAGCATTCGCACGATATCAATTCCGACAAGGTAACTTTCAAGGCTTCCGACGTTCTTTCCGCCAAAGAAGGCATTTGTTTTGCCAAAGCAAACCTTTTGTGCGCACTCCTTCGTGCCAACGGAATTCCTGCCGGAATCGGCTATCAGTATTTGCGCCTCATCGAAAACGATGAGAACTCGCCTTTGATTTTGCACGCCTTTAACTTTGTTTGCCTCGAATCGGCAGGCGGCTGGATAAGGCTTGATGCCAGAGGAAACCGCGGTTTGGAAATTCGCGCCGAGTTTTCTTTGGAGAAGGAGAAAATGGCCTTTGTTACGGACCCCGGTTTGGGCGAAATTGATTTGCCTTTTATTTTCGCGTCCCACGACAGAACGGTAGTTGCAAAATTCCTTATGCACGATAATCTTACCGATTTGTGGAAGGATCTTCCCGATAAGCTTTCAGGTCTGGAATAAGTGCCGAATTGAAGTTTCGCACTTGACAAAACCTCCAGTCTTATGCATAATATTCAAGCGTTATGCATATGGCACCATAGCCAAGTGGAAAGGCAGAGGTCTGCAAAACCTTTATGCTCCAGTTCAAATCTGGATGGTGCCTCCAAATTTAAGAGTTGTCCCCGATGTGTTTTTTCACTTAAGAGACAGCTCTTTTTTGTTCTCGAAAACATGAAGGAACCGTCATAATCTTGTCTTGTAGGTGGATTGCAGGTAGTTTTAGTATAAATTTCTGTTTTTCTTCGTTTTTATACTAAAAATTGCTTGGTTTCCGACATTGAAGTGTCGTGATTTAGTATAAAAGTTCGAAATCTGCGGTTTTTATACTAAATTTTATTTCTTGTTGCTGTTGTAGAGAGAATTCTACGCTCTCATCAAACGAATTTTTAGTATAAAACTTGCCAAAATGTCATTTTTATACTAAAAAGTCACGTTCGGAATAGTTTTGTAGGTGGAAATTTAGTATAAAATATGAGTTTTCTTAGGATTTATACTAAATGGTCTTTTGTTTCAGTTATGTCTGGCCGACTTCGGTATTTAATGAATAACCATAAAAATACGTATTTTGCCTGATTTTTATGGTTGTTTTGGTCTTGCAAACGCTATTCCTCGTTCGAAAAACCATAAAAACAGCATTTTCGAGGATTTTTATGGCTTTTTGGCTTTGAGGACAGTAAGAATCGGAAGAAGCATCCATAAAAAATGCCCTGAAGCCAAGAAATTATGGTTATTCGTCAAACAAAGAGTTTTGGGATAGCACGCAGAAACAAATTACTCGCGATAGAAATCGAAGACTTCCTTATAGAAGCGCTTGATGTCTTCGTCATAGCCGTTATAGATGGTGTGCTTGGCATTCGGGAACAAAATCCACTTGCTGTTCGGAAGGTTCTTGGCGAACTTCTTCTCGGCACGAGGACTTACGATGGAGTCTTTGCCGGCGGTGAAAACCAAGCACTCGGTAATAATCTTAGCGGCAAAGTCTTTCTTCAAAAGCTCTTCCGGGGAATAGATGCAGTCGCGCATCCAGGCGTTTGAGTAGCCGGTCGGCTGGTAGCGCTTGTCGGAAAGACGGATGTCCATGTTGTACTTGAAGCGGTTGTAGCTTACGTCGGAGGCCTTTTTGAAGTCCGGATTCGGGTCAAACGGATGTGAAGGCGGGAACCTGCCGCTTAGGCCCGTAGCAGGAATGAACTTTTTCTCCAAAGCCTTTTTCATCACGAAAATCGGCACTCCGCGGGTGTAGGACTTAATCATAGGGGAGGAGAGGACCGCTTTGTTTATCGCATCATGGTGCTCGTTTAAGTAGTAAGCGGATACCATTCCGCCCATTGAGTGGGACAAAATGTTGATTTTGAGGCCTTCGGAGTTCGGCTTTACGATTTTCTCGATGAAGCAGTGAAGGTCTTTGGCGTAGCTTTTGAAACTGTCGCAGTGACATACGGTCTCGTCTTCGGTCTCGCGGGCGGAAAGTCCGTGGCCGCGCTGGTCGTAGATGAAAACGTTATAGCCCTCGCTTAAGAGGTAGTAGATTGTCTCGTAGTATTTCTGAATGAATTCGGTATAGCCGTGCACGATTATTACGGACGCTTTGGCATTCTCGGTGAGGAAAAAGTTGTACCACATTTGTTTTCCGTCGAAACCGTCGAAAAATCCCTTCTCGGCGCAAACTTCAAGTTTTGGTATGATATCCGACACAAAGGTAGGAAATTCGTTATCTGACATAATTCGATATTCGCTGGAAGGTGTAAAATACATAGGTTAACTCCGAGTAAAGAATAATACCAAGTAATTATAACAGAATATGGAAAAGAAAAAATCCGGCACAGCATCAAAAATAGTAAAGGGCATACTGATTTTCATCGCGGCGAACATCGTCATCGACATGATTATCACGCCTATAATTTATAACATGTCTTTCAAAAGATACGATCCGGAGACTTCGGTTTCCGCATCGCAGATTGATATAGAAGAGTTTGCGGACCTTACGGCGGGCAGACAAAACTATAATTTTGAGAGCGGCAAAAACACACTGAATTCATATTTTTACGATTCGGCGACGGACGAGGATA
This sequence comes from Saccharofermentans sp., assembly GCA_045598625.1. Taxonomy (GTDB): domain Bacteria; phylum Bacillota; class Clostridia; order Saccharofermentanales; family Saccharofermentanaceae; genus Saccharofermentans. Next base: position 4,803 of record JAZLML010000066.1, on the reverse strand, counting down.
AGGCGCTTATCGTTTTCGCGCCGGGAATGCACTCTACGAGCGATGATTATTTGCCGCAGATTAAGACTTTCACCGAGAACGGCTACGGGGTTTTTATTTTTGATCCGACAGGTTCTTATTTGAGCGAGGGTAAGTCCGAGAAGGGGTTTGAGCAGGAGCTTATCGATTTGGGATATGCTTTGGATTTTTGCAGGGCGAATGACAACTTCGGATTTGACAAGGTTGCGCTTTTCGGACACAGCCGCGGCGGATATTCTGTTTGCAACATCGAGAACTTCGGCTATGATGTTGACGCAATCGTGTCGGTATCGGGCATCGACAGCGCTATGGATGCCATTATGGAGCCGGTTGCGGATTCCGTAGGCGACATCGCATATATCAATTATCCGATGCTTGCGCTTTACCAGCTGGTTTTGTTCGGACCTGATTACGTTATGGTCGAGGCTCACGAAACATTGGAAGAGGTTGATACTCCGGCACTTATTATTCACGGTGCGCAGGATGAGAAAATAAGTCTTACAGAGTATTCGGTATATTCCTACGCCGATGAGTTGGCGGATGATGAGGAGACCGAGTTCATGCTTTCGGAGGGGGAAAACGGAAGCGGCCACTCGGATATGCTTTTCGAGTACGAAGACGAAGAAAACATTGAATTAATGAACACTGTTATTGTATTTCTGGATGAAAATCTCTGAGAAATATGTGATAATAACTTTTAGTGTTAGAAGTATGGGGAAGTAATTTATATGAGCAGCGTGGTTGTTATTCCGGCCTATAAACCGGATAATGATTTGATTAAGTTGACCAACGAGCTTGTTGACGCAAAATTTGATGTACTGGTTGTTAATGACGGAAGCGGAAATGAGTTTGACGGCATTTTCGAAGAGGTTTCCAAAACAGCCAAGGTAATTGCAAACGAAACAAACATGGGCAAGGGCTGTGCTTTGAAGCACGGTTTTTCCCGGGTACGCGAATTATTCCCTGACTGCACTAATTTCATTACCGCAGATGCTGACGGCCAGCACTTGGTATCCGATATCATAAGAGTCAGATACGAGCTTGAGAAGGGCGCCGAATTTGTTCTTACCGTTCGCAGAAGACGCCAGAAAGTACCTTTCCGTTCACGTTTCGGAAACGATCTTTCCAAGCTGGTTTATACAATTTTAACCGGACACTATTTCCATGACAATCAATCCGGCCTTCGCGGCTTCTCGGTGGATAATATCGACTGGCTTTTGAAAGTAGGCGGCGATAAGTACGACTATGAGATGAATATGCTTTTCTATGCGGATAAACAGGCCATTCCGATTACTACCATAACGATTGACGCCATTTATTTTGACGGAAACAAATCTTCACATTTCTCGCCGCTTAAGGACACTGCGCTTATCTATAAGACATTGTTTTCGAGTGCATGGGCTTCAGTTGCCACGCTTCTTTTTATTGAGGCGAGCATGGTTTTTACGTCCATCGTGTTTGATTATAATCTCTTTTATATTAACGTTCCGTCAATTGGTATCGCATCGTCTTTTATTTGTATGACGGTGTACAGATTCGGTATTTTCCGAGGCTTTAAATATAACGACGGCTTAAGAACCATCGTCTATAGCATCCTTCGTTATACGATTTACACTTTGAGTGTTTTTATTTTTCACTTGGCAGTTCCGGGCATGCCTTTGATCGTTTCATTTAACCTTATCGTTCTTATTGCAATTTTACCTGAGTACTATATGCACAAGGGTATTCATGCCTCAAGTTATAAGGATATTAATAAAGAGCACAAAACGGCCTGAATTATTTCCCCTCAAGCAATTGGTCGATACAGGCGATAACGGTTTCTTCCGAAGCGTTACCGTGCATTTTGATTATCGGTTTTTTGGTGCCGAGGAAGGTTGCGCCGCCTCTGTCGTTCAAATCGAATTTGGAAAGAACTCTTTCCGTGATTTCAAATTTGGCATCGTCATTTAAGGATTCCCATGCGGAAGCGGAGGTTACGAGCTTAAGAGCCGCTTTTCCTGCGGATTCAAGCACCTTGATTACTACGTTCCCGGCAAAGCCGTCACAGATAATGATGTCTGCATAGCCCGAATAAATGTCGGTGCCCTCTGCATTTCCGATGAAATTAACGGAAGATTCTTCCAAAAGCTCGAAAGTTTTCTTGGTAAGTTCCGACCCCTTGCCTTTCTCTCGGCCTACCGATAACAAAGCAACCTTAGGTGATGGAAGATTATAAAGTTTAGAGTAGTATTCGCTTGCAAGTTCGGCATAGAGGACCAAATCCTCGGGGCGCGGATTAACATTGGCACCGCAATCGGCGATGCAGATTCTGCGTTCCGTTAAAGTAGGGAGAAGCGAGCAAAGAAGCGGCTGTGATACGCCCTTCTTAAGTCCGAGACGTGCGATGGAGCCTACCATTAATGCTCCTGTGCTTCCTGCACTTAACATTCCTACCGTGTCGTCGGATGAAGTCTTCAAATCCTTGAGTGCCATTACGAGGGAAGATCCGTCCTTTCCCTTAAATACGCAGGATGGATTCTCGTGATTAGAAACGCTTTCGGTGGAGTAATACATTTCGATTCGTGACATATCACCGTCGAAGGACGATACCGTGCTGTTTAATTCATCTTCGTCTCCGAAAAAAGCGATGTTAAAGTCATCGCGCTCCTTCAATGCGCGAAGTGCGCCGTTTACGATTACGGATGTGCCCCTGTCGGCACCGAATGTGTCTATGAGAATTCGTTTCATGCTGATTACTCCTTGTGAATATAGTAAGCGGGCAAGGTTTGATGCCCCGCCCGCGAAAACAATCTTACTCAATTGCCATTATGAAATAGTAGATATCCTGTTCGCCGTTAATGAAACCGATTTCGATGAGCGGGAATTCTTCGGAAACTCGTGATGCAAGTTCATCCAAATCTCTGGAAGATACGTCTTTACCGTAGAAAACGGTCAAAACTTCCTTCTCCTCGATGTTCTCGATGGCGTTTAGGATTCCCAAAGCGGCAGAAACCTTACTGTTGGATGCTGCCAGGAGGTGCTTATCGGCAAGTCCTATGAAGTCACCTTCCTGAACGTCGATGCCGTCGATTGAAGTATCTCTGGTCGAGAAGGTTACAAGGCCTGTCGTAACGTTAGGAAGATAGTATGTCATTCCGTCGGTCAAAGCCTCTATCGTAGGTGCGTTGATGTCCATAAGGGAGAGGGCGGAATAGCCTTCAGCTATGGACTTGGTAGCTACCACGCGAACGTCACACTCCTTATAAAGCTTTCCTGCCTGCTCTGCTGCAAGAATAATGTTGGAGTTATTCGGAAGAACTACGATGTGATCGCAGTTGAGCTTCTTAAATGCGTTAATAAAGTCTTCGGAGGAAGGATTGTTAGTCTGTCCGCCGTCAACGATTACATCTGCACCGAGACTCATAAAGTAGTCAGCGATACCCTTGCCTGAAGCAACCGCTACGATACCGTATTTCTTGTACTCTGCGGAATTTAAGAACACTTCGCCTTTCTCGGCCAAAACCTCGCTGTGCTGCAAGGTCATGTTCTCTATCTTTAATGAAAGGAACTCACCGTAGCCGTGTGCGAAAGAGAGTACTTTCTCAGGCTCGTGCGCGTGAATGTGAACTTTAACAAGCTTCTCATCCTGCACCGCAACAATAGAATCGCCGAGTTTTTGAAGTCCCTCAATCATGTCATCGATGGAGAACTCCTCAATATTGATTTTCTTCTCGAAAAGCTGAAGGATGAACTCCGTGCAGTAGCCGTAAACGGTTTCCGCATTCTCATCGAGAAGCGAAGACATGGACGGACCTTCCGAACTTTCGGTTCTGTCGTTAATCTCAAATTTACCGATTTCTTCACCGAAAAGGACCTTCTTCATACCGAGGAACAACGCAAGAATTCCGGCTCCGCCGCTGTCTACGACGCCTGCTTCCTTTAATACCGGAAGAAGGTTAGGTGTGTTTTGAAGTGACTTCTTGATTGCAGGAATCAAGTCGGTGAAAAGACCTTCGAAATTAGCATATTCGGAGCCCTTCATGTTTACGAAAGATGCCGTATCCTTCATTACGGTAAGCATTGTTCCCTCAGTAGGATTAACTACGGAACCGTAGGCCTTCTCAACACCTGCGGAAAGAACTTTGCCGAAATCCGTGATGCTTATCTCGGTTCCCGATAATTTGGCTGCTCCTTTTGCGAAGCCTCTGATGAACTGAGAAAGAATTACACCGGAGTTTCCTCTGGCGGAAAGCAGTGTTCCTCTGGCAAAACCGTCCAAATAGGAGGAGACGGAAGAAATATCTTTACTGTTATCGATACCTCCCAGGAAAGTCTTGCACATATTAAGTCCGGTATCACCGTCAGGAACAGGGAAAACGTTCAGATTGTTGACGTAGTCACGCTGCAAGAGAAGCTCAGAATAGCCGCCCTCAAACATTTCCTTCAACAAAGCAACGTCTAATTTTTTGTGATTCATTTCTATACTGCCTCTTTTTACAAAAATCTCGCTATAATCAGCCGACCTCGGTAACTTCCTTACCGAAGCAATAAGCGATTACAGTGCCCGGGCCTACAGAAGCGCCGACAATCGGAGCGATTCCGTTAATGTAGCAATCTTTGAACGGGCAAAGAGCCATTATTTCATCACGCAAAGCCTCGGCATCCTTGATGGAGTCCGCGTGGGAAATATAAAGTGTCTGCTCCTCAGGGTTCTCGACGATTGAAGCCATGTCTTTGGCCATCTCGCGACGTGCGTTTGAAGCACCCTTAACCTTCTTTACTGCAAGGTTCTGACCCTTTGTGTCG
>JAZLML010000065.1:0-14962 GCA_045598625.1 Saccharofermentans sp. | reverse complement strand
TAGAAGGCCTGAACAATAAGATTAAAGTTGCTAAGAGAGTTGGCTACGGCTACAGAGATGACAATTACTTTTTCACCTTGGTTCGTTACATATCACTTCCTGCTAACTTTATTGTAATCCCACAAAAAATGTGAAGAGCCTAAAAATTGGTTTTTCCTTGAATTTATACTAAATAGGAAATATCCGCAGTTTGGTAATCCCGAGTCCGTAAGTCAACCATAAAAAATCGCATTTAGCCTGAATTCTATGGCTGTTTTCGTCTCGAAAACACTCTGTACCCGACCACAAACCATAATTTCACTGATAAATCCGCATTTTTATGGTTACAAACAGCCGCCCCCACAAATAAAGTGAGAGCGGCCTTTGGTTTTTTAAAATTAATCGGATTAATTACTGCTCGGATGAAGTATTATCAGGAATTTCAGCAAGCTCGGTTACGTCCTTTGCGTCAGCTGCTTTAGCCTCGTCGGAAGCAGCTTCGTTCTCGTTCTTATTAACCAAGTCGTCAGCCTTAGCTACGCCTGCTTTAACGGACTTGAAAACACTTTTGCCGAAGCCCTTAAACGCATGGCCTACATCCTTACCAGTTTCCTTGAAAGCGCTGCCCGTTTCCTTCGGCGAACCTGTTACAAGGGTTTTAAATGCGTGGCCGACATCCTTGCCGGACTCCTTAAACTGTGATCCTGTATCTTTCCAAGAATCTTTTAAATCTGACATATTCTGTCCTCCCTTATTTTTTTGTCCCACAAAGCGATAATAGCATACTTCACACGTACAATCCAAAAACAAATGCGGCAAAGACTTTGTTTTTACCCGGGCAAACACACATTAAAAAAACGGTGCCGCTTTACTCTTCGACACCGCTCATCCGTTTTTCAGTCTACCTTCAGGGGTATGTTTATCAGAAAATAATATACATCAAGAAATTTCTCAGAATGCTGCCAAATACCATCTTGTTTCCTCCTGTTTCTTAACTTGATATTGCTTTGAAACTCTCGTCGTTTCTTTATATCTGTTTATACGAACAGGGTCTGTAAAATGGCTACAACTTTTTTGCAAAACTGAAAATTGACAACAAAAAACTCCGATTGCTCGGAGTCTTAAAAGTGGAGCGGGATACGAGACTTGAACTCGCGACTTTCACCTTGGCAAGGTGACACTCTACCACTGAGTTAATCCCGCGTTTGGTTAATCAGCAAGTGTTATTATATTGACGGTTGGTGCATTTGTCAACAACTTTTTTCGAAAAGGCAAATCTTGTGACAGGAAGGCTTACGTAAGTTCCTTCATTTTCGCGAAAATCTTCTCGCACTCAGGCCAGTTCGGATTGGCCGTTATAAACTCGTGGTACATTATACGAGCACCGGAAGGAAGATCCGACGGCTTTTTCGCATTCTTAATCTCAGGAGAATCCATTGTAAGGCCCTCACCTGCATAGGAAACCTCATCAAAAAGCGTACACGGATAATCGTTCTCCCTAAGAAAACCGTCAAGATACAAAACATCTTCGCGCAAAGAATCGCGGTCGCCCGTTATTCCTATAATGTGCGGCGGATGAACCTTAGCCTTCGTAATGAGGTCGGCAAAATCGTAGGCATACATAGGCGCGCGGTCGGAACTTTGAGCCGGAAGATAAGCGTCCTCGATGTGATTGTTCGGCTTCATGTCGCGAAGACGGGTGATGGAATATGCAAGGGTAATGCCTTTTATCTCAATTTTCGGCGGGAGCGCGAAAATGTTAAAGTCGTGTCTTATGTCGCGGTCAACCAAAGTGCCCCATGCACAAAGCGCCGTAAAACCGCCTGCGGAATCACCAATCAAATGAATCTTGTTAAATCCGAAAATATCGCAGGCATAGCATATAGCCGCAAAAATCTCGCGCACCTGAAGTGCAAGACAGCCGTTCTTTATGTTCGGAACGAGCGAATAATTGACGTTCATAACGGGACATCCGGTCTTTAAGGCGAGGTTGGTACCGAAAAGCTTGTTGATTTCTTTGGAACCGTACACAAAACCGCCGCCGTGAATGTCGACGAACAAGGTTTTGTCGTTATAGCTTCTGATATCGTCGCCGTGAAGCTTATCCGGCAAATAAAAATCGCAATAATGCTCTTTGTTGCCGTCATTGATGTACGGCAGGTTGGCGATAATTTTAACTTCATCGGGGTAAACTTCGGAATTAAGTCGCGGAGAATCGGCTTCCACACAAATCTGAATGAATTTTTTGCGGATTTTCTCGAAAATCATATGCTGAACATTCATAGCCGTTTCCTCCGAGATAATAAAAATATAATACATATATTGCCACAGAGAAGCTTTGTAAAACACCGCTCGAGGGCTTTTTTTACAGAAATTTAACACAGGGTGCGAAGAATCTAGTACAATAGGTTCAGTTTTTTCCTTCGGAGGTTACTATGAGTGAGTTAAACGTGAACGCAGAGAAGCTTAAGACGCTCATCTCGTCGTTTATTTGTTATGCTTCTTCTCACCTTCCGGACGATGTATATGCAAGATTGAAGCAGATGCAGGAAGTTGAGAACGAAGGTTTTGCGAAGACTATCTATTCCGCAATGTTTGAGAATATGGATTTGGCGGGCGAGCTTAAAAGACCGTCATGTCAGGATACAGGTATTATTCAGTTTTTTGTGAAGGTCGGAACGAAGTATCCGTACCTCGACGACATCGAGAATGCTCTCGTGGAAGCAGTAAAGGATGCAACCGTGAAGGCACCGCTCCGCCACAATGCGGTTGAGGTTTTCGATGAGAAGAATACAGGAAACAATATCGGTACAAGAGTTCCGTGGATTGATTGGGAATTGGTTCCGGGAAGAGACGATTTGGAAGTTTACCTTTATATGGCAGGCGGCGGATGTTCGCTCCCGGGCTTTGCAAAGGTTTTGATGCCGCTGGACGGCTACGGCGGAGTTGTGAAGGCCGTTTTCGATCAGATGGTAACATACGGTGTAAATGCCTGTCCTCCTTGCCTGGTGGGAATAGGTATCGCAGGATCGGCGGAAGTTGCCGCTAAACTTTCAAAAAAGGCACTTTTAAGACCTGTCGGCTCGCATAACTCTAACCCGCGTGCCGCTCTCATGGAAACCGAAATTGAGAAGGGCTTAAACGAGATAGGCTTAGGCCCGGGCGGTCTTTCCGGAAAACTTTCCGTAATGGGCGTAAACATTGAGCAGGCATCAAGACATCCTGCAACATTGGCCGTAGGTCTTTCAACCGCGTGCTGGGCTCACAGAAGAGCCGTAATAAGAATCGGCAGCGATTTCTCATACGATTTCATCTCACATAAGGGGGTAACATTATGATTTATAAACTTCAGACTCCTTTAAGCGAGAGCGACATCCGTAAGTTAAGAATCGGTGACGTCGTTTATCTCACGGGTACCATCGTTACGGGCCGCGACGACGTACATCACAGAGTGGTTCGCCAGAACAAGATGCCTGATATTGATTTGAACGGTATGGCTATTTTCCATGCAGGTCCTATTATGAAGCAGAATGAAGACGGCACTTATAAGGTTGTCAGCGTAGGTCCTACCACCTCCATGCGCATGGAGCAGGCTCAGGCCGAATTTCTCACCAAGACAGGTTGCCGCATGATTATCGGTAAGGGCGGAATGGGTCCTTCCACAACCAAGGCGTGTCAGGATTTCGGAGCTGTTCACACCATTTATCCGGGCGGTTGTGCCGTAATCGCAGCCGAGAAAGTAACAAAAACCCGCGGTGTCGAGTGGCTTGATTTGGGTATGCCTGAGGCTATGTGGATTCTCGAAGCCGAAGAATTCGGACCTCTTATCGTTTCAATCGATACGTTGGGCCAAAACCTCATCGACAACAACAAGAAAATCTTCAACGAGAAGAAGGACAGAATCGTAAAGGAAATTTCCGAGAATTTGGACTTCTTGGAGTGATCGGCCGCTTATGGACTTTGACGGATTTTTGGCAAGGCTCTCAAACGGCGATATTAAAGCGCTTATTTTCGATTTGGACGGCACGCTTCTTGACTCCATGAGTATGTGGAGCGAGGTCGACGAGCGCTTCCTTAAGGCGCGCGGCAAAAAACTAACGAAAGAATACACCGAGACGGTAAAAAGATCGACGCTCATGCAATCGGCGGTTTTTACCATCGAGTACTACGGTCTAAACGAGACCCCGGAAGAGGTTATCGCCGCCTGGGAAAGCATGATTGAAACCAAGTACAAATACGAGGTTCCGATAAAGAAGGGCGCCGACTTATTTCTTCGCCGATGCAAAGATTTTGGAGTTCCGCTTGTTTGCGCAACTGCCCTTTCACGCAAAAACGCCGAAAACGCTCTTATTAACAACCGCGTCCTGGACCTTTTTGAATTCGTGATAACCCTGGACGACTTGAGCGAAAACGTAAACAAAGGCAACCCGCTCATCTACAAAACCGCCTGCGAGAAACTTGGAATTTCCGACTACGGCAGGTGTGTCGTTTTCGAGGACATATTCGCGGCACTCAAAGGAGCACATAACGCGGGCTTTGAAACCTGCGCGGTTTACGACGAACTAAGTTTCTCCGAATGGGATGAAATGTGCGATTTGTCGACACATTTTGTATCGAATTGGGCCGATTATCTTAATACGTTAACAAAACCTTAATTATTATGTGATTAATTATATATAAATTCCTGCGATAATAGCATCAGTAGGAGTTTGACCTCAATTTATTTCGGAGATTTATATGGGATTATTTGGTACCAAAAAAAATAATAACGGCAAATATGCCATCTTCTTTCTTTTGGGATTTGCAGTCCTTCATATTATCCTTTCCGTAGTTCAATTCATGAATGAACGTCTTCTTATGATTATGGTCTTGTCGCTCCTTCAGATGGTTTTCGGAATCATAATCACGATGGAACTTTACACTTTGGGTTTCGGCGTTGTTTGTGCTTTTGACCTCATACAAATCGGTCTTTCGGTTTATTCCTACATAACTTACAGAGACGATAAGTATTTCATGATTATCGGTTTCGCGGCAGCTTCAATCGTAATCAATATGATTTTGAGTGCCTATATGTCACATACCTTGGACGAATACGATCAAATAAAGATGCGCTACGATCAGATTCGTAACCGTAACTACGTTTTGTCCGAAGAGAACAAAGCCATCAATGAATCCTTGAAGCGTACCTCTCTTATCGCAAAGCATACACGTGAGCTTGAGGAAAGTAAGGTTACTTCAGCCATCGAGTTCTCCAAAAATACCGGAATCGATACGCTTACTACTCTTCCTAACCGTAACAAGATTCTTAAGCAGATTGAGAAATATATCGACGACGATTTGCGTCCTGACGGAAGAAATGTTCGCTTCTCCGTTATATACATCTGTATCGACAGTTTCGGAGATATCTCCAGACGTTTGGGCCATCGTACCACAGACCTTTTCCTTCAGGGAATCGCTCACCGCTTGAGAGAACTTGCCGCAGCACAGGATATGCTGGCACATGTATCTCCGGGTGAATTTGTAGTTCTCGTAAAACGAAATATGGTCGACGAGGAACTTGTCGATTACGCCAATATGTTCAGACGTAAGATTTTCGAGTCCTTTAAGTGCGACGACGCCGTATTTGTAATGACAACCTCGGCTGGTATTTCTACATACCCTGACGATGCAAGATTCTCCGGCGAACTCTTAAGAAGTGCCGAAATCGCAGCAAACCATTCCGAAGGAAATACTTCCGTATTCTCCGAGATTAAAACCGTTGCTTCAAACTTCGGGCTTAACAGTGCAGGTAATACAACACTTTTCAGTTCTCTTAACGAAGAGGAGACCTCAAAACTCAAGAGCTCGTTTAACCAGGCGATGTCCCAGAACGAGATTTTCCTCGTTTACCAGCCGCAGTTCGACAGCAATCTTAAGCTTTTGGGCTTCGAGGCTTTCTTAAGATGGAAGAGTGAAGAATTCGGTATTATTAACGCTCTGGATTTTCTTACCATGGCAGAGAAAACCGACAATATTTTTAAACTCGGAACTTATGCCGTTTCAAAAGCTTTACGTGAACTTTCTCACATCAACGAGACTTATCCGGAACTTAAGATGACATTGAATCTTTCTTCCAGCGAACTTAAGACCGGCAGAATATCAGGTCTCATTGCAGATCTCATTACAAGATATAAACTTAATCCTGCGAACATCATAATCGATATTCCGGAGGAAAGTCTTACAACATATTTCGAGACGGTTAAAAATACGCTCGATTCCCTTTCAGCATTGGGCGTTACATTGTCATTGGATAATTTCGGACGCGGCTATTCTTCGTTAAATAACATTCCGCTTCTCCCTATTTCCATAATAAAGTTGGATAATAATTTCACCAGGAACATCGCCGGTGACGATTCCGTTAAAATTCTTTCTTCTCTTCTTGAACAGCTTCTCCACGAGATTGATATCAGCATCTCAGCAACAGGTATCGGAAGCGACGAACAGTTCGCCCAACTTAAGAGTTTGGGACTTGATACTTATCAGGGTTCTTACCTCTGCTCACCTATCGTTGAAGCAGAAGTTGATGCTTTCATCGTTACCAAACTTCACAGAGATTCCTCGCAAGAGAACACACAGGAAGACCCACAATGTTAAAGTAATCTCCCTCAATTTTCTTCACCAATAAGGCTCCGCCGCTTTGGATTCCGTACGCACCCGCTTTGTCGTACGGATCTTTTGTTTGCACATATTTCTCGATTAAGGCTCTTTGGTAGGCATCATCGTCATTAAAAGTGACCAGACTTTCCTCCGCGAAAGAAATCTTCTTATCCTTTGTGATGATGCTTACTCCCGTTATTACACTGTGAGTCATTCCCGAAAGATTTAAAAGCATTCTTCTTGCGTCTTCCTCATCAGCAGGTTTCCCCAAAATCTCATCGTCCGTAACAACACAGGTGTCCGCACCGATTACGAGCACATCCTCTTTTTCTTCCTTCGAAAGCATCTCGAAAACAGCCTTCGCCTTCGCTTCAGCCAAGCACTCAACCAAATCCGAAGCCTTGAGCTTAAACTTAACATCGGTTGCGGCCTTTAATACCTCGTCCTCAATTTTACGTTCATCGACCTCGGCCGTAATAACCTCAAAATCCTTCGTAATAAGTCCCAAAAGTTCCTTTCGGCGCGGGGAAGCGCTTGCCAGTATTATTTTCATAGAATTCTCCGTAATCGTGATATAATCATTGTCGGAAAAATTATATCAAAACTTCGGAGGACAACAAACTTTATGGACGTACTATTCGGTTATGCAAAAGAGAAAATCAACATATCAATTCCTGACAAGAACTATATTGGAACACTCGTTCCGAACAAGGTTGAGATTGATCTTACGGGAGTCGAAGAAGTAGAACGTGCTCTTAAAAATCCTATCGGCACACCCCGCCTCAAGGATATGGTAACCGCAGGTCAGAAGATTGCCATCATCACCTCCGATATCACACGTCCTATGCCGAGCTACAAAGTTATCCCTTCTGTTTTGGATGAACTTAACGAAGCAGGTGTTAAGGACGAAGACATCGTGATTGTTTTCGCTTTGGGAAGTCACGGTGCACATACCGAAGAGAAAATGCGTCACATCGTCGGAGATGAGATTTTCGAGCGTATAAGATGCATCGACTCCGATATGAACGACACAAAACACCTCGGAACCACCAAGCGCGGAACTCCGGTCGATATCTTTACACCTGTAGCCGAGGCCGACTTCAAAATCTGCATGGGCAACATCGAGTACCACTATTTTGCAGGCTATTCCGGAGGCGCCAAGGCAATAATGCCGGGCGTTTCTACCCGTGATGCCATCCAAAACAACCACAGCGCCATGGTTATGCCTGAAGCTCACGCAGGTCTCCTCGAAGGAAACCCTGTACGTGAAGACATCGAAGAATCAGGTGAAATCTTAGGCATCGACTTCATCGTAAACGTTGTTCTTAACGAGAAAAAAGAAATCATCAAAGCATTCGCCGGCGACAAAATCAAAGCTCACCGCGAAGGCTGTAAATTCCTTGATTCCTTCTATGCAATCAATCTCGAGAAAAAGGCCGACATCGTTATGGTAAGTGCCGGCGGATTCCCGAAAGACATCAACATGTATCAGGCACAAAAAGCCTTGGATAACGCTCGTCACGCAGTAAAAGACGGCGGTATCATTATCTGGATTGCCGAGTGCAGCGAAGGTTTGGGCGAGAAGCATTTTGAGGATTGGATGACAGGTCACGATAAAGCATCCGACATGATTTCCCACATCCGTAAAGACTTCGTTTTGGGCGGCCATAAAGCTGCTGCCATAGCAATGGTTCTCGAGAAGGCAAGAATCTTCCTCGTATCGGGTCTCGAGCCTTCTTTCGTTGAAAGCGTATTCCTTGAGCCTTATTCGGACATCAACTCTGCGCTTACTTCCGCTTTAAATATTCTCGGCGAGGATGCAACCGTTCTTGCAATGCCTTACGGCGGATCCACACTCCCAAGAGTAAACGGCTGATTTTCTAGGGGTCTTATCAGAATCGGTTCATGTTTTAGGCAAACATAAAGTTTCTTAACGAAACCCTGTTTTTGAATATTGTCATTTTCTCTTCGCGTGCTGGTTTTTAGTATAAAAACTTGTTTTTCTTCGTTTTTATACTAAATTTTCTTAAGTGCGGAGTCCCTTGCTGACGCGATTTAGTATAAAATTCCTCTTTTCGAAGAATTTATACTAAATTTCCCCCGCTTGAAGCCGCATTATTAGCGTGCTGCGCTCTCATGGAGCAGGATTTTTAGTATAAATCTCGCTTAAAAGTCATTTCTATACTAAATCGGCCTGCCTTGAGTAGTTTAGGCCGCGGAAATTTAGTATAAAAATCCGGATTTCCTCTGATTTATACTAAATGGACTTTTGCTCCGCTTCTCCTTGATACCTGACTCCCGCGCCTTAACAGGCCGACTTTGTTATTTAACGAGAAACCATAAAAAATCGCTTTTCGCCTGATTTTTATGGACGTTTTTGGCTCGCAAGCACCCTCCCAAGCTCGAAAAACCATAATTTTCGTGAAAAATCGCAATTTTTATGGTTACTTCAAAGCACGACAACAAATGACTTATACTTCGCGAGCAAGGAATTTGCATTGCCTTTCAAAAGTCACGAAAATAACCATAAAAAACAGCATTTTCGAGGATTTTTATGGTTTTTCGGCCCGGCGACCGGTAAAACTCGGAATAAACATCCATAAAAAACGCTGAAATCGATAAAAATTATGGTTCGGCCGGATTGCGAACCACCTAAAGGCGGGATGGGAAGAAAAAACAGACTGCAGTCGGCTAAAACCGTAAATCTGCAGTCTGATTATTTATATGTGAAATTAATTATCAGAGCGTAAAAATCTTTGTCGCTCTTTCAAGAATACCGTTCATCTTTGCAATGGCAATTCCGTAATTGGTCATCGGAACTCCGGCATCACGGCAAAGTCCTACTCTGAACTGCATCTCTCGCTCGTTAATCATGCAACCGCCACAGTGAATAACAAGCTTATACTTCTTTAAAATATCCGTATCCGAGATGAAATCGTTACCGGAACAGTAGTCAAAACTTACATTCTTACCGGTATACGCCATTATCATGTTAGGAATCTTAACGGTTCCGATATCATTACACTGTCTTCTGTGGGTGCAGGCTTCGGCAATCAAAACCTTGTCGCCGTCTTCAAGCCTGTTGATTGTATCGGCACCTTCTACCTGCCAATCGAGATCACCCTTGTATGCTGAAAGCACAATTGAAAATCCCGTCATCGGAATATTCTCCGGAACAAGTTTACTTACCTGATTAAAAACCTGCGAATCGGTAATCACGGCATCAATCTTACCTTCGAATTTCTTAAGAGTATTCTCAAGTTCCGTATCTTTACAAACGATAGTCTGCGCTCCTTTATCAAGGCAAGCTCTTAAAACCTGCTGCTGAGGCAGAATAATTCTGCCCTTAGGAGCTGCCTCATCAATAGGTACAACCAGCAAAACAACGCTGTTCTCTTTAATGAAACTCGGAAGAATGCATTTCTGCATATCCTTGTCCTCGCTTACGCCGGCAAGAACAGCCGTCATTTGACGAAGCTTATCGATACCTTTGTTCTCAAGGGCACTTACGAAAACAATCTGTGCGGACGGAAGATCGTTAACTCTTCCGAAATCCTCACACAAATCAGATTTGTTCATAACGATAAGCGTCGGGATGGCACGCTTATAAAGCATGTCGTAAATCTCATAATCTTCTTTTGAAAAGCCCGTGGTACTGTCAACTACGAGAAGGGCTGCGTCAACCTTTCTCATAACTTCCATGCACTTTTTAACACGTAAGTCTCCGAGTTGTCCCACATCGTCCAAGCCCGGAGTATCAATAATCATTACAGGACCCAATGGCAGAAGTTCCATTGCTTTGTAAACAGGATCCGTCGTTGTTCCCTTAATATCAGAGACGATACTGAGATTCTGATTTGTAAAAGCATTAACTACGCTTGATTTGCCTGCATTTCTTTTTCCGAAAAAACCGATATGAAGTCTGTCCGTTGTCGGTGTCGCGTTAAGTCCCATACATTTCCTCCCCTAAAGCATCTCTATATTACATTGTATGGGCCCCGCATAATAAAATCAATATCATCAATATGTAAAATTTGTTTTTTATTTTTTATTTATTTTGCCCTATGGATTTTTCTTTCAGACAAACAGAAACGGTTCGGACAACCAACCGAACCGCTTCTGTTTGCATTTTACAATTACGAAAGGAGAATCTATATTTATGCCCTGTTTTCCTCTACTTCAACTTCGGCCTCTGCTTCAGCTACAGGCTCAGTCTCAATTATTCTCTTACCCTCAACCCAGGAAACCGTCTCAATAATGGTTTCCTTGATAGCCTTAGGATTCGGATTAAAAATACCTGTAGTATCTTCAATCGAATACTGGGTATCAGGAGATGTGGTGAACAATGAATAAACATCCTTAGGGTTGTCCTTATGAGCCAGCTTGTAGTATGTGTCTACGAACTTAGCTACGGACTTGTTAAGAACCCAGTTTGGAAGAAGCTTTGTATTGTTTTCGATTCCTGCCGCTGCACATACATCATCGAAGAACTCGATTGTGGATCTGTATTCACCGGTAAGAATATAACCTGCACCGGTCTCGCCTCTTTCAGCTGCTGCAATAACGCCTGCCGCTACATCACGTACATCAACAAATACGTGGCCGCCTCTTACAGGAACTACGGAATTGTGGAGATAACCGTTAAGTGCACGGCCTACATCGGATTTCTGATCGATGCCCGGGCCTATCATGAAAGTAGGAAGTACGAGAACTGCATTAAGCTTATTAAGTGAAACTTTCTCCATAATGTAAGCGGAAGCTTCAGCCTTTGTCTGCGCGTAATCGCCTTCAACCTTATTACGGTCGAAATGGAACTTTGTTCCTGAAACATAACCTTCACTGGAAGATGCCAATGCATAAGCGGAACTGATATAAACCAAACGACCTATCTTATGCTTAAGACATAAATCTGTGATGTTAATTGTACCCGATACATTGGTACGTCTCATACTCAAGTCTTTCTGCTTTGAGATGGAAATACGCTCGTCTGCATGAATAAGTACACAAGATCTCGGATCGATATCATCAAAGTTAAAAAACTTTCTCATGGACTCCTTCTGGAAAATCTCGCCTTCGCAAATCTCAATCGGCATTCCGTCCAAAACGGACTTATCTGCTTCAGGATCCACGAGGACTCTTACGTCTTCGCCTTTTTCTACCAACAATCCAACAATATATCTGCCGAGAAGTCCAGTTGCTCCGGTAACTAAAAACTTTTTACACATAATCGCAATCCTCCGTGTCTGAAGTATTTTGATCATATAGGTTATAAATTCAAAACCTATATGTCTGTATTTTGCCTTTTTTGAATGTTAATTTAATCAATAGGATGTAAACAGAAGCCTTAAATTATGGTATTTTTTGTGAACATTCTGTGAATTCCGGTCTTTTTCGGATTTTTTATTGACTTTTCGTGCATACGAGTTTATGCTAATTGCGTTATTTATATATTAAAGGCAGTGACGAAGAAGGTTCGGTTTTTGTCAATTACAGAGAATCGGTGTTTGCTGAGAGCCGATGTTGAGAATTTCCAAGAACTATCGCTTCCGAGCCGGTACACCGAATAAGATTTATTCTTGAGTAGGCTGTACCCGAGGGCAGCCGCGTTAAGGCAAGAGGTTTGATTGAACCTATAAAGTGGCGTTTAGGCGCAAATTGAGTGGTACCGCGGGTAAGTTATCCGTCTCAATATCTTCGAGGAAATTGATGTTTCCTTTAGTGAAGATTTGAGGCGTTTTTTATTACCTTAAAAACCGCTTTTTTTCGAAAATCGACCGCTTATAGGACTTCGAAAGGAGTAGAACTATGAGTGAACAAAATTACAAAGAAGACACAATGAATCTCGAGAAGAAAATCAACGAGATTGCAGACAGAATCAAGGGACTTCGCCTCGATATGAATCTCACACCTGCCGAGATGGCAAAGAGGGTTGAGCTCTCCGAAGAGGAATACCTTAACTACGAAGAAGGCCGCGAAGACTTCAGCTTTACTTTCGTTTATAAAGTAGCCAATCTCGCAGGCGTTGAAATTTCAGAATTAATGGAAGGATCTTCACCTTCCCTCACCGAGTATGCCGTAACAAGAAAGGGCGAAGGTCTTCCTATCGCTCGTCGTGCGGGATTTTCCTATCAGCGTTTGGGCTATCGTTTCAGAAATAAGCTTTGCGAACCTTTCCAGGTTGTAATTCCTTATTCCGAGGAAGCCTTGAATCCGCCTTACCAGCTCGTTACACATTCCGGTCAGGAACTTAATATCGTAACCAAAGGAACCCTCAAGGTACAGCTCGGCGATCACTCCGAGATTTTATATCCTGGCGACAGTATTTTCTTCTCAAGTACCACACCGCATAATGAGTATGCATTGGGCGGCGAGGACTGCGAATTCTATGCAATCATCTTAAATCCGGATGCATGGACCAGCGGTGCTACATACGAAGCTACAATTCAGAAAGAATTCGTTACGGATTCCGTAACAAACGTTGATAAGGCAAATCTTGTTAATCCTATTTATAAGGATTTCGTAATCGATAAGGTTGACGATAAGGGTGTTCTTACAAGTGTTGACTTTACCGAGAAGGCAGATAAGTTCAACTTCGCTTTCGATTTGGTAGACGGAATTGCAGACAGAAACCCTGATAAAACCGCTATGGTTTGGGTTGCCAAAGACGGCGTTACCGATCACCGTTATACTTTCGGTGAGATGAAAAAGTACTCCAACATGACAGCCAACTATTTCGAGAGTCTCGGAATCAAGAAGGGCGATAAGGTTATGCTCGTTTTGAAGCGTCACTACCAGTTCTGGTTCAGCATTCTTGCTCTTCATAAGATCGGTGCGGTTGCTATTCCTGCAACCAACCTTCTCAAGGCTCACGATTTCGAATATCGTTACAAGGCTGCGGGCGTTAAGGCCATTGTATGTTCTGCTGACGGAGATATCGCAGAACAGGCTCAGGCAGGTGCCGAGAGAGCCGGTATGGATGTAACAATCATCACGGCAAACGGTTCAAGAAACGGCTGGCACGATTTTAACGAAGAGTTTGTTAACTTCAGTGATGTTTACGAGCGTAAAGAAGATTCCGCATGCGGTGACGATCCGATGTGTATGTTCTTTACATCAGGTACTACAGGTTATCCTAAGATTGCCTGCCATTCCCATAAGTATCCTTTGGGTCACTGCATCACTGCTAAATATTGGCACAACGTTGACCCTAACGGTCTTCACCTTACAATTTCCGATACGGGTTGGGCTAAATCCCTTTGGGGTAAGCTTTACGGCCAGTGGCTTTGCGAAGCACCTACATTCGTTTTCGACTTTGATAAGTTTAAGGCAAGTGAGATTCTTCCTATGTTCGCGAAGTACCACATCACGACATTTTGTGCTCCGCCTACTATGTACCGTTTCCTCGTTAAGGAAGATTTGTCCGGCTACGATTTGACTTCACTTAAGTACGCTTCCGTTGCAGGCGAAGCATTGAACCCTGAAGTATTTAACCAGTTTATGCGTGCTACAGGTATTCGTCTTATGGAAGGTTTCGGTCAGACTGAAACAACTCTCGTTATCGGTAACCTCGTAGGCTCCGCTATCCGCTTGGGCTCAATGGGTAAACCGAATCCGCTTTTCGATGTTCACATCCTTGACGATGAGGGCAACGAATGTAAAGCAGGTATCACAGGTGAAATCTGTATTAAGACCGACAAGAGAATTCCTTGCGGACTTTTCAAGGGCTATTATCTTGATTCTGAGAAAACTGCCGAAGCTTGGCACGACAACTTCTACCATACCGGCGATACCGCTTGGATGGACGAAGACGGCTATATCTGGTATGTAGGCCGTGTTGACGATGTTATCAAGTCCTCCGGTTACCGTATCGGACCTTTCGAAATCGAGAGTGTCATTATGGAATTGCCTTACGTTCTCGAGTGCGCAGTAACAGCTACTCCGGACCCGCAAGGTATAAGAGGTCAGGTTGTAAAAGCCACAATCGTTTTGGTTCCCGGCAAGGCAACAGCTTCCGATGAACTTAAGAAGGAAGTTCAGGAATATGTTAAGATTAACACAGCTCCTTATAAATACCCTCGTGTGGTTGAGTTTGTTGAAGAACTTCCTAAGACCATAAGCGGTAAGATTCGCCGTAACATCATCAGAGATACTGATAACAAGTAATCCGATCATCAGTAGTTAAAATAAACTAAAGACAACCTTGAATTTGGTTCTTCTAAGAATTTGTGGGAATAAGTAGTTGAAAAAGGAGCATATATATCCTAAGGTTTAGTTGCAAAAATAAAAACTCGAAAGGATATAGAATATGCTCCTAGACTTCAATAATACACAGATAAAGATTACTTGC